>DRKP01000016.1 GCA_011051715.1 Sedimenticola thiotaurini
CTGGTTGTTCACTTCCAGGGTGTCGTCGTCGTTCAGCGCCAGCGCCTGGGTCGGACAGCGGGTGATGACGTTGTCGATCACGTACTTGCGGCCGCGCTCGGAGACGAACTTCTTCACCTCCTCCTGATCCACCTTCATGTCGTCACGCCAGGTGCCGATCACCGCCAGGTCGGCGCGCTGCACCGAGTTCATGCAGTCGTTGGGGCAGCCGGAGACCTTGTACTTGAACTTGTACGGCAGGGCCGGGCGGTGCATGTCGTCGAGGGCGTTGTTGACCAGCATGCGCATGGTGCGGCCCTCGTCGAAGCAGGACTGCTCGCAACGGGCGGCGCCGACGCAGGACATGCCGGTGCGCACGGCGGGGCCGGCCCCGCCCATGTCGAAGCCCATCTCGTTGATCTCGTCGAAGGCGGGCTGGACGTTGTCGGTGGTGCAGCCCTGGAACATGATGTCGCCGGACTGGCCGTGGAAGGCGATCAGGCCGGAGCCGTACTTCTCCCAGACGTCACAGAACTTGCGAATGGTGTTGGTGTCGTAGTGCATGCCCGGAGGCGGCATGATGCGCAGGGTGTGGAACTCGGAGGACTCGGGATAGAGGGGATTGCCATCGTCGTCCTTGAGTTCGCTGAAGCGGGGGATCACACCGCCGCCGTAACCGATGACGCCCACGGTGCCGCCCTTCCAGTAGCCCTTGCGGGTCTCGTAGGAGGTCTCCAGCTGGCCCAGCAGGTCGACCATCATGTCGTTGTCTTTCGCCAGACGCTTCAGTCCGGTCACGAAGCTCGGCCAGGGGCCACTCTCCAGCTGGTCCAGCATGGGGGTGTCATGCATCGGTTTTGCCATCGGTCAATCTCCCATTTAGGTCAAAATCATCGGGCCTTGCAGTACCGCCGCCCCACGTCACGCCCTGAAAATCAAGCGGAATCGCGGCCGACCGGCCCACGGGCTCCAGATTCGAAAACCTGCCATTAAAAATCAGGGGCGGTTCCCACCACCCCGGTCCAGAAACATGGCCAGCATTTTAGGATTACCTAATGCAGCACAATATCCCGCTAATGGGGGGGGATACTCCTTCCCGAGTCTATCCAAAAAGGGATATATAAAAATGTAATCATATATGAAACAACTTCCGGGATATGGTAATTTAATCTTTTGTTTTCAGTATGTTATTCGATAATTGGCAAGACACCCCGGGAGTTCTTCAAACACCGGCGCTGCCGCATTGCAGCAAAATCGTTCCCTCTCCCGCTTGCATTGGGGAGGTGGTATGGGGTTCAATAATAGCTGAGTAGTTTACTATGTTATTATTGGTGTCCGGATGCGCCCCGATCCGTGGCATGACCGGGAAGAGGTTGTTTGTGCAATCACCGACGGGCGGCGAACCCGTTCCCTGGTCAACGACCGCGGCAGCAGAACTGCGATTCATCAACGACGGAGAGGAAGAGATGCTCTATCTCAGCGAGGTGCTGATGCAGAATCCACAGGTGGACAGCTTCGAACAGCTGGTGGAGGTGGTGAAGGAGCGTTCCAGAAGCGAGATGTTCTTCCGCATCGACGTCAAGCCCCAGTTCCAGGACACCCCGGAGAACTGGGAAGACCGCCTGGAAGCCGCCTTCACCTGAATCACCGATCAACGGCAATCCGGCCGGCAGAGTGTCGGCCGGACCCGCGACAGCCGGAATATTCGAGGTCGATAAAATCGTGAAATATCTGCAGACAGAGGCCCACCTGGGCGCAAACGAATGCCCGGACGATGCCCTGCCGCCACAACAGCTGGCCGAGATCCACGCCCGGGAACTGGAACAGCAGATCGCCGCCCTCGGCGGGGACGCCACCCTGGACGAGCGCCTCAGGCTGACCCTCGACCGGGGTTACGCCCTGCTCGAGGGGAACCTGTTCGAGGAGGCCTGGAACAGTGCGCGCCGGGTACTGGACGAGGCGGTGGAGGGCGAACTCTGGCTGCGGGCCGTGGAGGCCTGTGACATCCTGTTCCAGAGCGAACAGCCGGATTCGATCCGGGCCCTCGCCCACGGCATCTGGCTCGGCGTCACCTTCCCCATCGACCCGGAGCTGAGCGTGGCCATGCTGCAGCACCTGATCGACGAGAGCCCGGACCGCTCCGACGGCGCGGCGGTGGCAGCTGCGACCGCCCACTACCTGGTCGATCTGCGGGCCGAGGGCAGACAGCGGGAGGAGCTGCAGTTCTTCACCACCCAGCTGCTGGGCGAGACCGCCCGCCGCCACAGCCAGGTGGACAGCCAGGAGATCTTCGACTTCTGGATCGAGCAGCTGGAACTGAACCAGCCGGACAAGTTCCTTCCCCGCCTGGCCCGGGTTCTGGACGTGTTGACCGGGGAGCAGTGGTGGTTCGACCGCGACCGCCTGCGCGCCACCCTGCCCGACTGACCAGGCGGCGGACCGATCCCATGTACTGGCAGGAAGAGAGCAACGAGGAACACTACCGCGTTCCCGAGGACGTGGTCGATGTCCGCTTCAGCATCCGCTGTCCGACCCTGCCGGTGGACCACGCCTGGGCCCTGGCCGGGGAGATTCGCCGGATACTGCCCTGGTTCCCGCAGGAACCGGGCAACGGTCTGCACATCATCCACGGCGCTGATTCCGGCAACGGCTGGGAACGCCCGGAGGGTGCGGACGACCTGCTCTATCTCTCCCGCCGCACCCGGCTGGAGCTGAGGCTGCCGCGTGCGAGGGTGACAGATGCCGCCGCACTCACCGGTCAGCGGCTGATGATCCAGGACCATGTGATGGAGATCGGCGACTACAGGACCCGCCCCCTGGCGCGCAGCAACATCCTCTACAGCCGTTACGTGGCCAGTGATCCCCGCTGGAGCGAGGAGGAGTTCATCGAGTGGGCGGTGGAACAGCTGCGCGGACTCGACCTGCGCTTCAAGAAGGTGCTCAGCGGCCGGCGCATGCATCTGGCCACCCCGGACGAGCCCGTCGAGACACGCAGCCTGATGGTGGCCGATCTGCCCTATCCGGATGCGGTCAGGTTGCAGGAACGGGGCATCGGTCCGTGGCGTGCCATGGGTTGCGGACTGTTCATCCCCCAGAAAAGTTTTTGATACCTGTAAAACGAGGGATGATTGTCCAATCCGTCCCACACCGTTTTAACATAGGAGGCTTCTGAATGACCCCTCATCCCGGCGAATGCCGGCATCCGGCCGTTTGAACAGCGTGGATTCCGGCCGACACCGGGGTGGAGAACAGGAGCTTGTTCAGGGTTTCCACAGTTATTTTCACTCCTTCCCCGCATCGGGGCCGGCCGGTGACCTTCCGGCCCCCTGCCGCAGCGGGAAGGCCATGCCCGAAGAGGAGAGACCGATGTCCTATGAAGTGAACGGCAAGACCATCGAAAGCACCGAAAACGGCTATCTCGTCAATCTGGAGGACTGGAACGAAGAGGTGGCCAAGGTGATCGCCGAGGCAGAGGGTGTCACCCTGTCCGACAAGGCCTGGGACGTGATCAACTACCTGCGCGACGAGTACTTCAACAACAATGCCAACCAGCCCAACGAGCGCAACATGGTGAAACACTTCAAGTCGGTCTGGACCGACCTGGACAAGGTCGATGCCAAGGCGCTCTACGTCCACTTCCCCAAGGGCCCGGCCAAGCAGGCGAGCAAGATCGCCGGTCTGCCGGAGACCAAGCGCAAGGGCGGTTATTGATTAGATAGAAAAGGGCCGAGGGCCGAGGGCTGAGGGCCGGGGAACCGCAGGGTTGGGGAGCGGCGCCGACAGATGATCCACGGTTGGTGGATGAAGCCCCGCAGCGCTCACCCCGCCACCGGGTTCCGACTACAGGAAGACCCCGGCCCCCGGCCCGGTATCTCTCCGGCCCTTCGAATCTAGACGTCCGCCCACATCCGCACCAGGTTGGCGAAACTCTTGTCGACCAGAGCGGTACTCTCCTCCTCCGGCGCCCTCTTCAGCAGCGCCTCCCGCGCCCGGTTCAGTTCGTACAGCAGCTCACGCCGCGCCGGATCCCGGACATGGCTCTGGATCCAGGCCAGGGCCACCAGTCGTTCTCCGGCGGTGACCTCGGCGACGTGATGCAGGCTGGAGGATGGATAGATCACCGCATCACCGGCCGCCAGCTTCACCCGCCGGTCACCGAAGGTGGTGCGGATCACCAGCTCCCCGCCCTGATAACTCTCCGGATCCCGCAGGAACAGGGTCATGGAGACATCACTGCGGAAACGGGGTCCGCTCCTCCCCATGATGGCGTCGTCCACGTGATCACCGTAGGTCATGCCCGGCCGGTAACGGGCGAAGATGGGGTCCGCCATCCGGTAGGGCAGCACCGCGCTGTTGAAGGTCTCGTTGTGGGAGAGGGCGCTGACCAGGATCCGGATCAGCAGTTCCATGGTCTTCGGTTCCCGCTCCAGCTCCTGGTTGTGCTTGACCCGGCGCGCAGCCATGCCTGCGGTGAGTCTTCCGTCCACGAAGCGCGCGTTGGCCAGGACCTGGTCGATCTTGTCCAGTTGCGCGCGGTTCAGGACTCCCGGGATCTCGAGCAGCATGGGGTGGTCTCCTTAGAAGTGGTTCGGATCGATCATGCGATGGCCTTCCGGTCTGGCGGCACCGGCATGCGGTGGCGCCGCTCCTCCCGTTGCGCTAGGCGAGCCCGTCCAGCAGTGCAGCCAGTGCCTGCCGGTCGATGGGATAGTCCAGCGCCCCGAACACCGGGTAACGCTGTTCCAGCTGTTGCAGCCGCGGACGATGTGAGGGATCGATGAAGACGATCACCTTCGCCTCCGGGGCATAGCGCTGCAGGGTGGCGAACAGGGACTCCAGGTTGCTCATGCGGTCGCGCAGCTCCGGATCGAAATGGAACTCCGCGATCACCACCGCCGGCCGGTGCCGCTTGAGCCATCCCTGGGCCTTGCGCACCGAGTGCAGCTTCTCGGGCCGGAATCCCCGGCTGCGGAACAGTTCGGAAAAATCGGGATACCCTCCCAGCTCGACGATGGAGAGCAACAGCGGTTCGGTCATGGCGGACACCTGTCGGGTCCCCCGTCGTGGCTATTCATTTTTGCGGCCGGATTCTGAATAATCCGGAAACCTTGCGATAGCCACCACGGGCGGCCTCATGAAACTCAACATCATCATCGACGATTATTCGATGGACCTCAATGTCCCGGAAGAGACCCTGCAGCAGGAGATCGAGGCCTACCAGCGCCTGGACCGGAGCATGGACGCCGGCGTGCAGATGGGACGCGACTGGGTGGCGCAGCCGGACCGGCTGCAACGCTGCCAGGTGGCCGCGGACAAGCTGCTCACCGCCCTGGAAACCGACAACCACCCGCTGGCGCTGCTCAGCGCCGGTTACATCATCAGCCGCATGCCCGGGGTGCAGCGGGTCCGGATCGATACCGGCGGCGAACCCTCCGAGACCCGTTTCGAGTAGCGGTGCTGGTCTAACGGGGAGCGCCGAAGCGCCATTCGGCCAGGCGCCGCCCGATCACACCGCCCGCCTCCGCCCCCCGCTCCCGGAACAGCATCAGCATCTCTTCCCCCACCCGCCGCCAGTGCGCCCTCCCCTCCCGGGCGAGGGACTCCAGGAACGACGGATCGGCATCCTCCAGCCAGCGGTCGTAGCCCTGCTGCAGGGCGGGAAACAGCTCCCTGCGCATGCCTGCCAGATTGCCGACATAGAAATGGATCGACGGTGGCGACTCCATCCGCGCCAGTGCCGGCAGGGTCTCGATGCAGTCCGCCAGATGATCCCGCACCGCCCGGGCCATCAGCTCCGCCGCGGTTCCGGCCAGCGCCACCAGCATGTCGTTCCAGCCGGCCCCCAGCCGGCGACCAGCCTCGTGCTCGCCGCGCTCGTGCAGCAGCACCAGCTCCATCTCCGCATCGGTCATCCGCTCCAGGGATGCCGCCAGCCGGCGGTCGAAGTCGTAGCAGGCAAAGGCCCGCCCCAGGGCGTTGTCCGGCCGTCGCCAGCGCCAGCTCTCCAGCTTCTCCCACAACAGACGGCGCAGGGACTCCCGGCGGACGAAGAGATAGGGCTCGCACATCATGGCCGCGGGAGAGGCCAGGTCCCGTGCCAGCTCGCGGCCCGAGACCACCCGCACCTGCCCCTCCGCCCGCTCCAGCCGTTCCAGCTCGGCGAGGAAGAAATGGGGGCGTCCGGCACTGCCGAGGCCGCCGGAATAGACCAGTCTCCGCGGCAGCAGCCGGTCGTTGATCGCCGCCACATCGAAGGGGTCGTAGTGGTGACCGTCGATCTCCAGGGACTGGAACGCCGACGCCCCCAGCCCGGACCACAACTGCTCGCGCCGGGTCAGCCACTCGCCCACCTCGTCCATGGCGAGCGGGGCATCGAATCCAAGCCCCTGCTCCCAGCGATAGTACTCACGCATCTTCATCAGGTAGGTGCAGAGCCCGTACTCCTTGGCATGGCGCGCATCCGCCACATGGCAGTTGTGCTGCACCTGACGTGTGATCGATTCGGTCGACTGCGGCACCTGTCACATCCCGTCGGGCCGGGGACGCGATCGGGGTCGGATGGACCGGACCATCCGGACCCAGCCCTCTGCGGGCTTTCTCTTCGCGTCTTTTCCCAGTAAAATGGTAAGTTATTCTAACCTATCACGTCCCGTCATCGCATGCCAGATGGAGCGGTCGACGGGGCCGGGAGTAATCGGCATGGCACTACGCATCAAGAGCCAGTGGCACAGGGAGGAGGCGGAGCGCTCCCTGCAGGAGATCGCCGGGGCCCTGGCCTTCAACGGCTGGAAGATCGCCATGGAACGGGCCATCAACCTGCACGGCGAACACTTCGTCTACCGGGACGACCGTCAGCGGCTGGCTGTGATCGGGGAGTACCTGATCTTCATCGTCCAGCTGGTGGAGCGCCTCACCCACGACATGCTGAGCGACGACGAACGGCGCATCCTGATCACCGCCCTGGCCCTGCGCCTGGCCGACATCCTGGACGAGAACAGCCATGACCTGCTGGGCCCCGGGGAGTACCGCGACCGCTTCATCGGACTGCTGAACCAGCGCTCCGGGGAGTACGCCGAGTTCCGCTTCACCAGCGAGGGCCCCAGTTATCCGTTTCTGCGCCATTTCGGCTTCGAGGTGCAGCAGTTGATGGGCGACAGCCAGGAGAACCGCTGGGTGATCGACCAGATCATGGACAAGGACGGTCCCGGGATATACAAGCAGTTCAAACGTATCGTCTACAACCTGTTCGATTGATCCGGAGTCGTCATGCGTCCAGCCCAGTTGTTGACCGTCCTGGACCGGGAGTTCACCAGCACCCGCGAAGGCTTTCACACCCCCGCCATGCTGTGGGGGCCACCCGGTGTCGGCAAGAGCCAGATGGTGGCCCAGGTGGCCGGCCGTCATGGCGTGCCGGTGATCGACATCCGCCTCTCGCAGATGGAGCCGAGCGACCTGCGCGGGATCCCGTTCCGGCAGGGCGACCGGGTCGAGTGGGCGGTCCCGGCCCTGCTCCCTGACGCCGGGCGCCACGGTCCCGAGGGGATCCTGTTCCTGGACGAGATCACCTCGGCGCCGCCGGCGGTCTCCGCCGCCGCCTACCAGCTGATCCTGGACCGGCGTCTGGGCGAATACCAGGTCCCGGACGGCTGGGCCATCTTCGCCGCCGGCAACCGCCAGGGCGATCGTGGTGTCACCTACACCATGCCGGCACCACTGGCCAACCGCTTCTCCCATTTCGAGGTGGAGACCAATCTGGACGACTGGGTCTCCTGGGCCTACCGCAACGATATCGACGAACGCGTCATCGCCTTTCTGCGCTTCCGCCCGGAGCTGCTGTTCGATTTCGACCCGGCCCACAACCCGGTGGCCTTCCCCTCCCCCCGCTCCTGGGAGTTCGCCCACCGCGGACTGCAGAAGTTCATCGATCATCCCCAGTTGCTGCAGGGGACGCTGCAGGCCTGTGTCGGCCCTGCCGCCGGCATCGAACTGTTCGCCTTCGTCAACAGCCTGGAGCAGATGCCCGATCTGGACGCCATCGTCGCCGGCGAGGAGGTGGCGGTGCCGGCGGAGATCGACCTGCAGTACGCCGTCGCCGCCGCTCTGGTGGGGCGGGCCATCCGCGCCGAGGGCCATCCGGAGCGGCCCCGCATCCTGGGCAACATCCTGGACTATGCCGGCCGTTTCCCGCAGCGTGAGATGGGCGTGATGCTGGTCTCGGACATGCACCGGGCGGTGGGCAACGCCATCTTCGAGGTGCCCCAGTTCAGCGACTGGGCGCAGGCGGTGTCGGATGTGATGTTGTATGAGTGAGCAGGTGAGGACGTATCGTCGGCTGGATGGAGCCCGCGCGGAGGAACCGTGATGCGATCGGATCCCGTCGAGACCAAGCTGGCCGCCGCCCGCACCCGCCTGATCCTGGACAAGCCGTTCCTGGGGGCCCTGGTGCTGCGCCTGCCGATGCAGCCGGTTGAGGAGGCGTGGTGCCCCACCACCGCCACCGACGCCCGCCGCTTCTACTACAATCCCGGCTACATCGATCAGCTCAGCCTGGACGAGACCCAGTTCATGCTGGCCCACGAGGCGCTGCACTGCGCCCTCTCCCATTTCGCCCGCCGCCAGCACCGGCTGAAGCGGCGCTGGGACCTGGCCTGTGACTTCGCCATCAATCCCCTGCTGGTGGAGGACGGCCTCACGCCGCCACCGGGCAGCCTGCTGCTGGAGCAGTTCAGGGAGATGACCGCAGAGGAGATCTATCCCCTGCTGGACGAGTTCGAGGACCAGGAGAGCCTGGACAACCACGTCTACGACCGCGACAGCCAGCAGGGCGGCCAATCCGGCAGCGAGCAGCGCGAGCAGGAGATGGAGTCACCGCCGGAACCGCAGCGGGGGAAGCGGGAGGGCGTGAACGAGCAACCGCAACAGGCCGGCGAGGAAGGCGGCAACCGGCCCCAGGGGCAGCCGCCGCCCCTCACCCCGGATGAGCAGGAGACCCTGTCGGTGCAGTGGCAGCAGCGCCTCGCCGGCGCCGCCCAGCAGGCGATGCAGGCGGGCAGACTGGGCGGCTCCATGGCGCGCATGATCGATCATCTGCTGCAGCCCCAGCTGCCCTGGCGCATGCTGCTGGCCCGCTACCTGAGCAGCAACGCCCGGGACGACTACAGCTACATGCGGCCGTCGCGACGGGAAGGGGAGTTCATCCTGCCCAGTCTGCGCAGCCACCAGATCGACCTGGTGGTTGCGATCGACACCAGCGGCTCCATCAGCGACAGCGATTTCGACCAGTTCATCGGTGAGGTCGATGCACTGAAGGGACAGATGCGCGCCCGCGTCACCCTGCTCGCCTGCGACGCCGAACTGGCCGGCGACGGCCCCTGGGTGTTCGAACCCTGGGAGGAACTGCGCCTGCCGCGCCGTTTCCAGGGCGGCGGCGGTACCCGTTTCGAGCCGGTGTTCGACTGGGTCGAACGCCAGGGCATGCAACCGGAGACGCTGGTCTACTTCACCGATGCCGAGGCCCAGTTCCCCCTACAACCGCCGCCCTACCCCGTGATCTGGCTGGTCAAGGGCCGGCAGCCGGTCCCCTGGGGCCAGCGCATCCAGTTGAACTAACGATGCCCGGACAGGTCAGCAACAACATGCAGTCCGATGTCCGATTCCGCTCGCCCCCCGGTCGCCGGGCGGTCGTCCTCACCCTGGTCACCTTCCTGTTTGCGCTGATGCCGCCGGTGCGCGCCGAACTTGCGCTGCCGGAGATCGGCGACCCCTCCGGCAACCTGCTCAGCCCGACCCAGGAGCGGCGGCTGGGACAGGCCTTCATGCGCCAGATCCGTGCCACCCAACCGGTGATCGAGGACCCGCTGATGAACAGTTACATCCAGCGGCTGGGGCAGCGGCTGGTGGCGGCGTCGGGGGCAGCCGGTCGCAGCTTCCACTTCTTTCTCATCCGATCGCCCCAGATCAACGCCTTCGCCGGTCCCGGTGGCTACATCGGCATCTACACCGGCCTGGTCACCACCACCCAGTCGGAGAGCGAGCTGGCCTCGGTGGTGGCCCACGAAATTGCCCACGTCACCCAGAACCACCTGCTGCGCAGCTTCGATGCCGCCCAGCGCATGAGCCTGCCGATGGCGGCCCTGGCCATTGCAGCCCTGGTGCTGGGGGCCGCCACCGACAACGCTGCCGCCGGTGTGGCTGCGGCATCGGGCATCCAGGCCGGCGAGGCCCAGCGGCAGATCAACTTCACCCGCGCCAACGAAGAGGAGGCGGACAGTTTCGGCATCAAGACGCTGGCCAGGGCGGACTTCGATCCCCAGGCGATGGCCACCTTCTTCGAGCGCATGGGCCGGGCCACCCGCCTCTACGACAGCGGTGTGCTGCCGGAATTCCTGCGCACCCACCCGGTGACCAGCAACCGGATCGCCGATGCCCGCGGTCGCGCCGGTGCCTACCCCTACCGTCAGCGTCCGGACAGCCTGGACTACCATCTGTTGCGCGCGCGTCTGCGCAGCGGCGAATTCGACGACGCCAGGGACGCGGTCACCTTCTTCCGTGAGAACCTCGCCGCCCGCCGCTACCGCAACGAGGAGGCGGAACGCTACGGCTACGTCCTCGCCCTCACCGGCGCGAGGCAGTACCGGAAGGCGGGGGCCGAGCTCGGGAAGCTGCTGCGCAAGCGCCCGGCCGAGATCGCCTACCTGGTGGCCCAGGCGGAACTGCTGCAGCGCCAGGGCAGGCCCGGTGACGGTATCGCGGTGCTGCGCGACGCCCTGGATCTGTATCCGGGGAACTACCCGCTGACCATCTACTACAGCCGCCTGCTGCTGGATCAGGGGGAGGCCGCGAAAGCACTGCGGCTGCTGCAGGAGCAGCTGCAGGGGCGCCCCCGGGAGGCCCAGCTCTACAAGCTGCTGGCCAGGGCGGCCGGGGCGGCGGGGCAAAAGCCCCTGGCACACAGCTACCTGGCCGACTACTACTACCAGACCGGGGCGTTGGAGGCGGCGGTGCGCCAGCTGCAGATCGCCCTGCGGGACGAAGGCCTGAGCTACTACGACAACGCCCAGATGACGGCCAGGTTGCGCATGATGCAGGACGAACTCGCCCTGGTCGAAAACAGGAAATAGGGGGCAGGACCCTGTCGCCGGCGGCCCCCGCCGGGTCCGGAGCGGCGGCTGAGACCGGGGATCAGAGCTGGACCTGCTGCGGCGCCGCTTCCTTCGGCGCATCCTCCTCCATCTCCGCCAGATCGTCGTCCAGTGACATCAGCCCCTCGTCTCCGGGTGCTTCCGCTGCATCCGCCGGCGCGGCCGTTTCCACTTCGGCCCCGGCATCTTCCCCGTCTGACGACCCTTCCGCCCCGGTCCGGGCAGCGGCCCCGTCGTCGGCAGCGGGGGGACCCGGCGGCTCTCCTTCTTCCGCGGCGGCCGGCGTCTCCTGCTGCCGGGCCTGTTCCCCGGCGTCGGCCTGAAACATGGCGATCATCTTCTCCTTGTCCAGCTCCTCGCCCTCTCCGCCGGCGAACATGGACGAGTATTCGCTCAGCATCCGGCCCATGGTGTCCATGGTGATGCGCAGCTCGTCCGACAGCCGGGCATTCTCGTCCTGCAGCCGCTGCAGCTCGGCGTCGTCGGCCTGGTTCACCGGGGCCACCGAATCGCCGGCCTGTTCCGCTCCCTCCGGAGCGGCGTTGACGGGCAGGTCACGATAAGGGCCCACCGCACCCTCGAAGGCCAGGTTGAGGCCCCGCAGCGCGACACTGTCCCGCATCAGGTAGAGGTTGATCAGCGTCTGGTAGAAGCGCTTCTCCTCCCGGCAGATGGCACCGACCAGATCGTCCAGCAGGTCGCCCGGGATGCCATAGCGTCCGCCCAGCAGCTCCCGGGTCTCCTGGCGGCGCCGCTCCTCGTCCGACCGGATCTGCCCGACCAGCGCCATGGCGGCGCTGCGGTCGCGGCGCCGTTGCAGAAAAGCGCGCAGGGCGAGGACGACGGCCGCGACCAGGCTGATCAGCAGCAACTCACCGAGGGACCAGAGGATCAGAGGATCAAGCTGCATCGTCCAGCACCTCCCCCTCGCCCTTTCCGGAGTCACCCGCATCCGCGGCCGGTGCATTGCCGGTCTGCCCCTCCTCGTCCAGCAGTTGCACCTGCCCCCGGCGCCGGCGCAGGAACCAGTAGAGACCACCGCCGATCAGGACCAGCAGCAGATTGATGCCGCCAAACAGGGCGGCTGGCAGGGTCCAGTCGTCCGCCTCGGTCTGCGGGGCCTGTTCGGGAATCGCCTCGGATACGGGGTCAGCCGCGGCGGGATCGGTCGCATCCGCAGGGGGTGACGCCACCGCGGTCCCCCGCACCGTCACCGGATCCAGGTCCAGCGACAGCGGATTTCCCGCCCGGGTACGGGCCCCCAGGCGCACCGCCAGCTGCCATTCCCCGGAGAGAGCAGCCGGATCGATGCTGCCTTCCCAGCCGGTGGCGGCGGGCAGCAGCATCAGTGGACGCTCCTCCCCGGAAGGGGAGACCAGTCTCGCCTGGACCTCGATGCTGTCCGGATCCAGCAACTCCGCCGCCGGCCGCAGCACCACCTTCAGTCCTGCCCCCTCCGGGGTCACGCTCAGTTCGGCCGGCGCCACCAGCTCGAAGGTGAAGTGACGGGTGCGCTGGAAGGTCTTGCCACGGGCCAGAAGGGTCACTTCACCGCGCCCCGGGGAGATCCCCCCGCCCAGCAGCAGGGTGAAGCGGCCATCGCCCGCCTCGGCATCCCCATCCCGCCCCTCGTCGCGCAGTGGCATGGGCTCTCCCGGACCATTGGCGTCGGCCGGCTCGGCCTGCAGATCGAGCACCGAGAGAAACGCCTGGTCCCCGATTGGCCGGTCGCCATCGGTGAACCAGGCGACCAGCGGCACCGGTTCGCCCAGCACCCAGCGATTGGGCAGATCAGCAGTGCGCATCTTCAGATCGGTCACCACCAGTACCCGGTTGTCCGGATCCACCGCGGCCTGGATGCGCCATTCACCGGTCTGCGGCTTGCGCACGGTCAGCAGGTCGTAACCCGCGTCCCGGTGCCAGCTCACGTTGGCGGGCGCATCGTCGGA
>DRKP01000017.1 GCA_011051715.1 Sedimenticola thiotaurini
AGACCGGCATGCATCGCCCCCACCTCTGGAGCGGTGCCGAACAGCTCCCGGTAGACCCCCTGCACCAGCTGCAGCAGGGGGGCCTCCGGATCCGGCCGCCAGCCGGGGTAGATGCCGCCGATGGCGGACTCGGCCCCGGCCAGGCGGAACAGGCCGGCCAGCCGGTCACAGATGTCGTCACGGGCGCTCTCCACCGAGCTTCGCACCAGGTTGCGGATCTCCACCCTCCCCTCCACCGTGCGCACGATGGCGAGATTGTTGGAACTCTCCACCAGCCCGGGCATGGAGTCGCTCATGCGCAGCACGCCGCCGGGACAGGCCCGCACCGCCCCGATCAGACGCCGCTGCAGCGCCGCCCCGAGCCAGGCCGGCCGCTCCTGCTCCCGGGGGGATGCCCGGATGCGCAGTTCCGGCTCCACCGCCGCCAGCTCCTGCCCGATCTCCTGCGCCAGCCGGGAGAGCAGGTCGGAGAAGGCTTGTACCCGCCCGGCCGGAACCGCCACCGCGGCGAAGGCCTCCCGCGGAATGGCGTTGCGCAGGCTGCCCGCATCCAGGGAGAGGATGCGCAGGTCGCACTCCCGCGCGCCATGCCGCAGCAGCCGGAACAGCAGCGCCACGGCGTTGCCGCGGCCGCGGTGGATGTCGACGCCGGAGTGACCGCCGCGCAGGCCGGTCACCGCCAGCTGCATCCCCCGCCAGTCGCCGGTGAGGGGTTGGGGGGTATAGGGGATGTCGCTGTCCACGTTCGCGCCACCGGCACAGCCGATGCAGAGCACCCCCTCGTCCTCGGAGTCGGTGTTCAGCAGGTAGCGGCCGCGCAGCAGGTCCGGCTGCAGGCCGAAGGCCCCGTCCATACCGGTCTCCTCGGTGGCGGTGAACAGGGCCTCGACCGGACCGTGGGAGAGCTCCCGCGACTGCAGCACCGCCAGCATGGCGGCGACACCGATGCCGTTGTCCGCACCCAGGGTGGTGCCTTCGGCGCAGACCCAGTCGCCGTCGATGCGGGTGCGGATGGGATCGCGGGTGAAGTCGTGATCACTGCCGGCGTTGGCCTGGGCCACCATGTCCATGTGTCCCTGCAGCACCACGCCGGCGTCTCCCTCACGGCCCGGGACCGCCGGTTTGCGGATCAGCACGTTGCCGGCATCGTCGGTGATCGTCTCCAGTCCCAGCTCACGGCCGAAGCCGGCCAGCCACTCCCGGATCGCCTCCTCGTGCCGGGAGGGCCGCGGAATCCGGGTCAGCCGGTGGAACAGGCGCCACAGCGGGCGCGGCTCCAGCCCAACGATCTCCTCACCCTCACCCCTCACTCCTCACCCTCCAAAAGCCTCTCCAGCCCCGCCTCGTCCAGCACGGTGACCCCCAGCTCCCGCGCCCGGGCCAGTTTCGAGCCGGCATCGGCGCCGGCGACCACGTAGTCGGTCTTCTTCGAGACGCTGCCGGCGACGCGGGCGCCGAGGGCCTGCAGCTGCTCCTTGATCTCGCTGCGCGGCCGGCTCAGGGTACCGGTGAGAACGATGGTCCTGCCCGCCACCGGGCTCCGCCTGGCCGGCGCTCGCGGCACCGGGTCCCAGTGGATGCCGGCGGCGAGCAACCGCTCGATCACCTCCCGGTTGTGGGGCTGGCGGAAGAAGGTGACGATGTGCTCGGCCACCACCGGTCCCACGTCCGGGACCTCCATCAGCGCCTCCTCGTCGGCGTTGCGGATGGCGTCGAAGTCGCCGAAGTGGTTGGCCAGGGCCAGGGCGGTGGCCTCACCCACCTCGCGGATGCCGAGCGCGAACAGGAACCGGGCCAGGGTGGTGTGCTTGCTCTGCTCCAGCGCCCGGATCAGGTTGGCGGCGGACTTCTCGCCCATGCGCTCGAGACCGGCCAGGGTCTGCTGGTCCAGGTCGTAGAGATCGGCCGGCGAATGCACCAGCCCCTTCTCCACCAGCTGATCCACCAGCTTCTCGCCCAGACCCTCGATGTCCATCGCCCGGCGCGAGGCGAAGTGGCGGATCGCCTCGCGCCGCTGGGCCGGGCAGAACAGGCCGCCGCTGCAGCGCAGGATGATGCCGTCGCCGTCGCGGATCAGCTCCGAGCCACAGACCGGGCAGTGCTTCGGCATATGGAACACCCTGGCGTTCTTCGGCCGCCGGTCGGGCACCACGCGCACGATCTGGGGGATGACGTCGCCGGCCCGGCGCACGATGACCCAGTCGCCGATGCGGATGTCCTTGCGCCGGATCTCCTCCTCGTTGTGCAGGGTGGCGTTGGTGACGGTGACTCCCGCCACCCGCACCGGCTCCAGCCGCGCCACCGGGGTGATGGCGCCGGTGCGTCCCACCTGGATGTCGATGGCCAGCAGCCGGGTCATCTCCTCCTGGGCCGGAAACTTGCGCGCCACCGCCCAGCGCGGCGCCCGCGAGACGAAGCCGAGCCGCTGCTGCCGCTCCAGGCTGTTCACCTTGAACACCACCCCGTCGATGTCGTAGTCGAGGGCGTCGCGCCTCTCCGCCATGCGCTGGAAGTAGGCATGACACCCCGCCACCCCCTCCACCACCCGCAGCTCGGGCGAGACCCGCAGGCCCCAGGGGATCAGCCGGCGGATGGAGTCGGAATAGGTATCGGCCAGGTCACCGTCGGAGAGCTCGCCGAAGCCGTAGCAGAACATGGCCAGAGGGCGTTGCGCAGTGATGCGCGGGTCGAGCTGGCGCAGGGAGCCGGCGGCGGCGTTGCGCGGATTGGCGAAGGTCTTCTCCCCCTTGCGCAACGCCTCCCGGTTCAGCGCCTCGAAGCCGGAGCGGGGCATGTAGACCTCGCCGCGCACTTCCAGGATCCGCGGCCAGCCCTCCCCCAGCAGGTGCAGCGGCACCGACGGGATGGTGCGCACGTTCCGGGTCACGTCCTCGCCACGGGTGCCGTCGCCGCGGGTGGCGCCCTGCACCAGCACCCCGTCCTCGTAGCGCAGACTGATGGCGAGGCCGTCCAGCTTCGGCTCGGCGGCGTAGTCGACGGCACCGTCGATGCCGAGGCGCTCCCGCACCCGGCGGTCGAACTCGGCCACCTCCTCGTCGCTGAAGGCGTTCTCCAGCGACAGCATCGGGATCCGGTGCACCACCTCCTCGAACCCCTCCAGGGGCTCGGCGCCGACCCGCTGGGTGGGGGACTCGGGGACGATCAGCTCGGGGTAACGCTGTTCCAGCTGCTGCAGCTCGCGCATCAGCCGGTCGTATTCGCTGTCCGGGATCAGCGGATCGTCGAGGACGTAGTACTGGTAGTTGTGGCGGTCGATCTCCCGGCGCAGCCACTCCACCCGTTTGCGCACCCGGGCGGGCACACTCACCGGCGGCTCCGGGCCAGTCGCAGCTGGCGGCCGTATTCCCGGATCTCCTCGCGGATGTGCTCGATGGTCTGGCGGGAGAGGTCGCTGTGGGTCTCGTCCTGGATCTCTCCGTCGAGGGCGGATGCCAGTTTCCGCGCCGCCTCCAGCATCCGGTCGAAGGTCTCCATCGCCTCCAGCGGCCCGGGCAGCTGGGCGAACAGGGTGACGCCGGGGGTGGTGAAGGCGTCCATGTCGTCGAACGGAAACACGCCGGGCTCGACCAGGCTGGCCATGCTGAACAGGGGCTGACGGGAGCCGCCGCTGTAGTGGTGGAAGATCTGCATCTCTCCGGGCACCAGGCCACAGGATTCCGCCGCCGCCAGGATACGCGGCCCGGTGACCAGGCCACCGCGGCGCACCCGCACGTTGAGCTGCAGGATCTTCCGCGGCAGCTCGACACCGGCCGGCTCCTCCTTCCCCGATTCCGGCTGGTCGAACTGGAACGCGATCTGCTCCTCCTTCGGTGCCTTCTCCGGCGCCTCCTCCTGCACCAGCTCGGTCAGCTGGCGCAGGGCCTCCTCCACCTCCTCTTCGGGTTCACCGCGGCCGCGCCGGGGCCGCACGGCCGGCTCCGTGTCGGCGGCGGCCACCGGCTCCCGGCGCCATACCGGCTCATGCTGTGGCAGCGGTGGCCCGCCGGCGACGGTCTCCTCTTCCTCTTCGGATGCATCGGCCGCCTCCGGCACCACCGGCTCCACTCGCTTCTCCCGCCGCACCGCATGAATCCGCAGCCCGGCCCGCTTGCGCCGGTCCCACAGATAGATCCCCAGGATCAGGGCGATCCCGGCGAGGAACAGAATCAGTCTCAGGGTATCGGCATCCATGGTGTCGTCCGGCTGCGCTGTTCGGTGAGCGGAAATTCTACATCGCCGCGATGCGGGCCGCCTCATCCACGTCCACCGACACCAGGCGGGAGACGCCGGGTTCGTGCATGGTGACGCCGGAGAGCTGGTTGGCGATCTCCATGGTGATCTTGTTGTGGGTGATGAAGATGAACTGCACCCGGTCCGACATCGCCTTCACCATGTCGCAGAAACGTCCCACGTTGGCGTCGTCCAGGGGGGCATCGACCTCGTCCAGCATGCAGAACGGCGCCGGGTTGAGTTCGAAGATGGAGAACACCAGGGCCACCGCCGTCAGCGCCTTCTCACCACCGGAGAGCAGGTGGATGCTGGTGTTGCGCTTGCCCGGGGGACGTGCCATGACGGTGACGCCGGTGTCGAGCAGGTCCTCGCCGGTGAGCTGCAGATAGGCGTGGCCACCGCCGAACAGGCGCGGGAACTTCTCCTGCAGGCCGGTGTTGACCTTGTCGTAGGTCTCCTTGAAGCGGGTGCGGGTCTCGCGGTCGATCTTGCGGATGGCGTTCTCCAGCGTCTCCAGCGACTCGGTGATGTCGGCGTGCTGGGCGTCCAGATAGTGCATCCGCTCCGACTGCTCCTGGAACTCGTCGATGGCGGCCAGGTTGATCGGCCCCAGGCGGCGGATGCGCAGGTCCATCCGCTCCACCTCCTGCTGCCACTGGTCCACGCCGGCGTCACCCGGCAGTTCCCGCAACAGTTCGTCCCGCTGGAATCCGGTCTCGCCGAGCTGCTCCTCCAGGGTGCGGGCACGCACCAGCACCTCCTGCCGCTGCATGCGCGACTGGTCCAGGGTGCTGCGCCGCTTCTGCACCGCCTGTTCGGCACTGGCGCGGCGCTGCTCCAGCTCGCGCAGGCGGGCATCGGTCTGTTCCAGCAGCCGGCGGGCATCGGCCAGCTCGGCCTCCACCGTCACCCGCCGCTCCAGCAGCCGTTCCAGCTCCGCGTTCTGCTCCTGCAGCGGCGCCTGGCGCTGCTCCAGGCTGGCGACCAGCTCATCGCGCCGCTGCTGCAGCTGGCTCAACTGCCCCTGCGCCCGCTCCAGGCTGGCAGCCAGGGAGTCGCGCGAGCTGCGCATGGACTCCACCCGCAGGGCCATCTCGTGCAGCTGGTGGCGCTGGCGCCCGCTCTCCTCCCGGATCGCGGCCAGCTGCTCCCGCAGCTCGTCGCGGCGCCGGATCAGCGCCTCGCGCCGCTGGGCCAGGCCCTCCATCTCCGCCAGCGCGGCGTGCAGCCGGGCCCGGGCCGCCTCCAGTTCGGTCCGCCCCTGCTCCAGCTGCCGCTGCAGATCGGCCTGCTCCCGGCGTACGTGTTCACGCCGGTTGCGCAGGTGCTCTTCGCGGGTGCGCTTGCTGCCCAGGCTGGTGCGGATCTCGGCCAGCTCCCGGTTGACCCCGTCCAGCTGTCGCTGCAGTTCGTCGCGGCGCTGCTCCGCCTGCTGCAGCCGCTGGCGGCCGCTCTCCAGCGCCAGCTCCAGTTCGTCACTGCGCTCCGTCAGCCGTTCCACCTGTCCCGCCAGCTGGCGCAGCTCCTGCTCCCGCTGCAATACGCCACCCTGCGCGCCACTGTCCCGGCCGAGGCGGATCCAGTTGGCCCCTACCCAGATCCCGTCACGGGTGACCAGGCTCTCGCCGGGAGCCAGCTCGAAACGGAAGGCCAGCGCCTGCTCCAGGTCGTCGGCCAGGCGCACGCCGTGCAGCAGGTGGTCCAGGGAGACCGGGGACTCCACCTTGTCCAGCAGTCTGCCACCGTCGCCGCCGCTGCCGGTGGCGGGTCGCTGCTCGAGCAGGCCGAGCGAGCCCTGCTCCAGCCTTTCCAGCTCCCGCGCCAGCGGCTCCAGCCGCTCCACGCAGACCGCCTGCAACTGGTGGCCCAGTACCATCTCCACCGCCTGCTCCCAGCCATCGGCGACACGGATGCGCTGGGCCAGCCGGGCCGCCTGCGCCAGCCCCTCCTGCTCCAGCCAGCCGGCCACCGCCTCCTCCTCGCCGCCGAGGGCCGCCTCCTGCAGGGCCTCCAGGGAGGCCTGGCGGCCACGGGCCTGCTGCAGCGCGGCCCGCGTCTCGTTCAGGTCCTGGCCCAGACTCCGGTTCTGCTCCCGCTGTTGCCGGATCCGCTCCGATGCCTGCTCCAGCTCCTCCTGGATCGCCGCCGCCCGGGCGGCGGCATCGGCCTCGCGCTGCACCAGCCCGGCGATCTCCCCGGCCAGACGAGGATCCTCCAGCCGCTGCAGCTCGTCGTCGTAACGCGCCAGCCGCTGGCGCAGGCTCTGTTCCTGCTGCTCGTGGTGATTGATGGAGGTGCGCTCCACCTGGGCCGTCTGTCCCGGCACCGCCGCCTCGCGGTTGAAGCGCTCCCACTCGAGCTGCCACTCGTTCATCGCCTGCTCGGCCGCGGCGAGGCGCTCCGCCGCCGCCTCCTCGACCGCCTGGATCCGCTCCAGGCGGGGCTCCTCCTCCCCCAGCAGGGTGGTCAGCTCCTGCAGCCGGGCCTCGTCCTGCCGGCGGTGCTCGGAGGCCTCGCGCAGGCTGCGCTCGGTCTGTTCCAGGTCCCGCTCCAGGCGGGAACGGTTCTCGCGGGCGAACTGGATCGCCTGTTCCAGCCGGGCGATGTCGCTGCCGACGGCGTAATAGCTGCCCTGGATCTCGTTGAAGCGGTCGTTGGCCTCGGCGTGGCGTTCCCGCTCCGCCTCGATCTCCGCCTCCAGCCGGCGCTGGTCGGCGATGGCCGCCTCCAGCGCCTTCTCCTGCTCCGCCAGCTCCCGGTCGCGACGCTCCAGTTCGTCGTGCAGTGCGCGCCAGCGCAGCACCAGCAGCTCCGCCTGCAGGCGCCGCTCCTTCTCCTTGTACTCCTTGTATCGCTCGGCGGTGGCCGCCTGCCGCTGCAGATGTTGCAGCTGTTTCGAGATCTCCTCGCGCAGGTCGTTGAGCCGGTCCAGGTTTTCCCGGGTCCGGTTGATCCGGTTCTGGGTCTCACGGCGGCGCTCCTTGTACTTGGAGATCCCCGCCGCCTCCTCCAGAAAGGCGCGCAGCTCCTCCGGCCGCGCCTCGATCAGGCGGGAGATGGTGCCCTGCTCGATGATGGAGTAGCTGCGCGGCCCCAGGCCTGTACCGAGGAACAGGTCGGTGATGTCGCGCCGGCGACAGCGCACGCCGTTGAGGTAGTAGACCGACTGGCCGTCCCGGCTCACCTGGCGCCGGACCGAGATCTCGGCATACTGGGCGAACTCACCGCCGGCACTGCCGTCCGAGTTGTCGAACACCAGCTCGATGCTGGCGGTGCCCACCGGCTTGCGCGAGGCCGAGCCGTTGAAGATGACGTCGGCCATGGACTCGCCGCGCAGCATCTTGGCCGAGCTCTCGCCCATCACCCAGCGCACCGCGTCGATGACGTTGGACTTGCCGCAGCCGTTGGGTCCGACGATGCCCACCAGGTTGCTGGGCAGCCGGACAGTGGTGGGATCGACGAAGGATTTGAAGCCGGCGAGCTTGATCTTCTCTAGACGCATAGGGCGCCTAGATTACAGAGAGGCGGTGGGATGCACAAGGGGATCCGGATATAATAAAAAACCAGAGAAATGGTTTCTATTTTACTGTTTTTAAAGTAATTTAAAGGGATGTTTACAACCTGCCCGGGGATCATCCAGCCCGCTGCCGGGCGACGCCGGAACCGTGTTCCCGCCCCCGCTGAACGGACCACGGGCGACCGGCCATCACCCGGAGGCGGTGGGACGGTCTCCGGGAAGCGACACCAGCGTATCCGGCAGCCCCGG
>DRKP01000018.1 GCA_011051715.1 Sedimenticola thiotaurini
ACGGGGCCCAGTTCCCGTACGAGGACGTACGCGACTTCTTCTATCGCCGCAACAACCACATCGACGCCCTCGACCATGCCGCCGAGCGCCTGTTCGAATCCCGCGGGCTGCGCATCGACCATCTGCTGAGCGATCTCACCGGCTATCTCGACCAGGAACTCGGCATCCGGATCAGACTGGCGGATGGTGAAGAGGGCGACCGCCTGCAGAAGCGTTACGAACCGGAACAGAAGACCCTCTACCTGGCGCGCCCCTCCAGCAGCTCCCGGCGCGCCTTCCACATCGCCCACCAGATCGGCCTGCTGGTGTACGGGGACCTGATCGAGGAGGAGATCGCGGCCGCCGACCTGGCCAGCACCGCCGCCCGTTCCCTCGGCCGGGTGGCCCTGGCCAACTACTTCGCCGGCGCCCTGCTGATGCCCTACGAACGTTTCCTGGACGACGCCCGGCGCCTGCACTACGACATCGAGCGCCTCGGCGGTCTCTACGGCACCAGCTTCGAGCAGGTGTGCCACCGCCTCTCCACCCTGCAGCGGCCCGGCAACAAGGGAGTCCCGTTCTACTTCGTGCGCGTCGACATCGCCGGCAACATCTCCAAGCGCCAGAGCGCCACCAGTTTTCACTTCGCCCGCCTGGGCGGCGTCTGCCCGTTGTGGAACCTGCACGAGGCGTTTGCCTACCCAGGCCACATCCTGACCCAGCTGGCACGCATGCCCGACGGCAAGACCTACCTGTGCCTGGCCCGCACCGTGCACGAGAGTGGCGGCAGCTACCTGCGCCCCCAGCGCAAGTTCGCCATCGGGCTCGGTTGCGAGATCGGCCACGCCCACGAGCTGGTCTACTCCACCGGCATCGATCTGCAGGACGAGGAGGCGGTCGAGCAGATCGGCGTCAGCTGCCGTGTGTGCGAACGCCCAGACTGCCCCCAGCGCGCCTTTCCGCCGCTGTCGCGCCGGCTGCAGATCGACGAGAACCGCCGCAGCGCCTTCCCCTACCCGTTCGAGGGATCATCCCGGGAGAACCCATGAACCATCTGCCCAACGACCCCCTCAGCAACCTGGTGGAGCGACACTTCGCCGTGGTCTATACCAGGCGCCGCAACCGCGAGCGGTTTCCGGAGAACTGCGTCGAGGTGATGCCCTCCCTGGCCGAGGCGGTGGCGGCGGCGGATCCGGACAACCACCGCTACGCGGCCCGGGTCTACGGACCGTCCCGCTCGTCCGAGGGATTCCGGCTCTACTACCTGCTGGAATGGCTGTAACCCGGAGTAACTCCGCGGCGGGCCCGGTTGGCCACTGCACCGATCCGTGCCGGTACCGGCCGCCGGCTCACTGCTGGACGATCCGGACCGCGAGGACGTCGCACGGGGCACGGTGCAGCACGCCGATGGCGGTATCCCCCAGCAGGCGCTGCAGCCCGTGGCGGCCATGGCTGCCGAGGACGATCAGGTCGGCCCCGGTATCCTCCGCCAGCTGCACGATCACCCGCTTGGCGGAGCCGGACTCGACGTAGCGTTTCGCCTCGCCCAGGCCGTGGGTGATGGCCAGCTCCTTCAGCGACACCCCGGCCTGCTCCAGCAGCCGTCGGCTGAAGTCCAGCTCCCCGGGCAGCGGCAGATCGGCCGGGTAGCTGGGTACTTCCAGCTCCACCACGTGCACCAGGGCGACCCGGGCACCGTTCTGTCGTGCCAGCTCCCGGGCGCGGCTGGTGATCTGTTCCGTCTCCGGCGTGAAATCCACCGCCACCAGGATCTGTCTGTAGTCCGCCATCGGTGCCTCTCCTCTCGTCTGGTTGAATTGCCGGCCTGTCGTTTGCCGGCAGAACGAACGACCACTTCATTCAGCGTGTCGGCGACACACGATCTTCCTGTTCATCCGCCACCGCCTCGATCACCCCGTATCGCCCCAACCTATCATGACCCCGACCCATCATCACCCCGCACCCTTTTCCTTACACCCGTCATCCCGGCGAAGGCCGGGATCCAGTGATCATCCCCCGGATTCCGGCCTCCGCCAGAATGACCAGCCGGATGCGGGCAGATCCTCCCTACCCCTTGATGCAGATCAGCGGCCGCACCCGGGCCACCTTCCGCGCCAGTCCGGCGCGGTGGGCCACCTCGACCACCGCCGCCACGTCCTTGTAGGCCCCCGGCGCCTCCTCCGCCACTCCGCGCAGGGAGGGACTGCGGATCAGGATACCGCGCGCCGCCAGCTCGTCCACCACCTGGCGCCCACGCCAGCTGCGGGTCGCCGCCCGCCGGCTCATGGCGCGTCCGGCGCCGTGGCATGCGGAACTGAAGGCGAGGGATTCGGACTCCCCGCATCCCCGCAGGATGAACGAGGCGGTGCCCATGGAGCCGCCGATCAGCACCGGCTGGCCGGCGGGCCGCAACGCCTCCGGCAGCTCCGGATGGCCGGGCCCGAAGGCGCGGGTGGCCCCCTTGCGGTGCACGAACAGGCGTCGCGGACGGCCGTCCACGCGGTGGGTCTCCTCCTTGCAGGTGTTGTGGGAGACATCGTAGAGCAGGCGCAGCTGCGCCCCCGGAAACACCCGGGAGAAGGCGCGGCGGGTCAGCTCGGTGAGGATCTGGCGATTGGCCATGGCGCAGTTGATGCCGGCCCGCATGGCGCCCAGGTACTCCTGCCCGAGGGGCGAGTCCAGCGGCGCACAGGCCAGTTCCCGGTCCGGCAGCCGGATGCCGTACTGGCCCGCTGCCAGCACCATCCGCTTCAGGAATTCGGTCCCGATCTGGTGGCCGAGACCGCGGGAGCCACAGTGGATGCTCACCAGGATACCGCCCTCCTGCAGACCGTAGGCGGCCGCCGCCGCGGGATCGTGGATGGCATCCACCTGCTGCACCTCCAGGTAGTGGTTGCCGGACCCCAGGGTCCCCATCTCGTCCCGCTGCCGCTCCCTGGCACGGCGGGAGACCGCCTGCGGACGGGCGCCGGCCATGCAGCCGTTCTCCTCGATGCGTGCCAGGTCGTCTTCGCTGCCGTAACCCCGCTCCACCGCCCAGCGGGCCCCGCCCGCCAGCATCGCCTCCATCGCCTTTCCGTCCAGGTGCAGGTGGCCGGTGCTGCCCAGGCCGGCC
The DNA here is from genome assembly GCA_011051715.1 of Sedimenticola thiotaurini. GTDB lineage: Bacteria > Pseudomonadota > Gammaproteobacteria > Chromatiales > Chromatiaceae > HyVt-443. The sequence goes on from DRKP01000018.1 coordinate 3,095, forward strand.
GGTATGCTGTGGAACAGTTCGTCGGCCAGCCGTTCCCGCTGGCCGGCGATCCGTTCCGGGGTCAGGTCGGTCACCAGGGTGCGCACACCGCAGGCGATGTCGAAGCCGACCCCGCCGGCGGAGATCACGCCGCCCCTGTCCGGGTCGAACGCGGCCACCCCGCCGATGGGGAAGCCGTAGCCCCAGTGGGCGTCGGGCATGGCGTGGCAGGCGGCGACGATCCCGGGCAGCCGGGTGACGTTGGCCGCCTGTTCGAACACCTTCGCGTCCATGCCGTCGAGCAGTTCCCGGTCGGCATAGATCCGCACCGGCACCGGCCGGTCGCCCGCCGCCGGTATCTCCCAGATACAGTCGTCGAGGCGCCGGGGTCGCAGGTCGTTCACGGCACTCCCTCCCTCGTTCTCTCCAGACGTCATACGTCCACCACGCACTGGGCGACCCAGCAGCCGTCGTCCCGCTGTCGAACCGCCAGCTCGGTGTAGGTCGCCCCCTTCACCTCCACCGCCGGCCGGTGACGCCGCGGATCCAGCGGCTCGCCCCAGGCCGTCCCCTGCAGCGTCTCCCCCCGGAGATCGACCCGGAAGCGGCTGAACAGCAGGCGCCGGGTCGCCATCTCGTAGATCAGGCCGTTCAGCCAGTCGACCAGCAGCAGCTCCGGATCCGGGGCACGGCAGTCCAGTTCGACCGCCTGGCGCGGCTGCACCCGCCGTGGATCGGTCACCACCGCGGTGAGCGCCAGTGCCGCCTGCTCGAACGCCTCGGCCATGCTGGTCCCGATGCCGCGCACGCCGACATCGGCCTGGTGCTGGAAATGCTCCCAATGGGCCTGGTCCACGAAATGCCTTCCCCGGAATCGAAGCGACCGCGGCAGTCAGGCCGGGCAGGCCTGCGGCTCCAGACCGCGCACCACCCTTTGGCCGGCGCAGGCCCCCTGGGTCTCGGTGACCACGGTGTACTGTCCCTCCCGCTGATGATCGTCGTAACAGTAGATCACCACCCAGTCCCGGGTCTTGTGCAGCTGGTGGGCCAGGGGCGAATTGGAATAGAGGGCGGTGAAGTGCCAGCCATCCCGCTCCAGGTGCAGCACCGGTAGCCAGGCCTCGCCGCCGGGATTGAACCGGCGCGGGGCGATGGTGGGCAGTTCGCCGGCCTCGGCCAGCTCCCGGTAGATGCGGTCCACTTCCAGCAACAGCTCCACCGGCGGCCCCTCGCGGCTGCCGCGGAAGCGGCGGTTGCGGGGGCGGCCGAGCATGGTGGCGAGGGCGGCGCGGATCCCGGCCAGTCGTCGGGGCCCGATCCCGGGCACCCGCTCCAGGCTGCCGTCGTAGGCGGCGTTCTCCAGCGCCTCCAGGGTATCGATATGGAGCCGGTCCACGATCCGCCGCGCCAGGTCCGGTCCGATCCCCGGGATGCCCTGGAACAGGAGTACCGGATCGAGACTGCCGCGCAGCCGCTCCAGCTGGGACCAGCGTCCGCTGTTCACCATCTCCACGATGGCGGAGGCGATACCGCTGCCGATGTGGGGGAGCGCCACCAGCCCGTCCGGACCCTCCCGCTGCAGCAGATCGCGAACATCCTCCGGCAGCGCGGCCAGGGTCTCCGCCGCCCGCCGGTAGGCACGAACCCGGAACGGGTTGCCCCGCTGTTGTTCCAGCAGGTCCGCCATCTCCTGCAGCTTGACCGCCAACTGCGCGTTGAAGGGGTGTTCGGTCATGGTCCTGGCAGATCGTCCGCTCCTCGATGCAGCGGGCCATGGAATCGTCCGGAGACGCCGGGGCCGCCGCTCCAGTATGCTACAGAAAAGCCGTCAGGGGGGAGCCGATGAAGACAGAAAAGAGCAATGACGGGGCCGGCCCACGCTGCGAGGCGGTCTCCTGGATCCGTTTTCACCGCCTGGCCCGTGATCTCGCCTTCCGCATCCGTGACAGCGGTTTCCGGCCCGATCTCATCCTCGCCATCAGCCGGGGTGGCTATCCGCCGGCGCGGATCATCTCCGACTACCTGGATATCTTCGACCTGGTCGGCATCAAGGTCGAGCACTACCACGGCACCCGCAAGGAGCGCCTGGTCCGCATCCCCTACCCCCTGACCATCCCCATCGACGGCAGGCGTCTGCTGCTGGTGGACGACGTCAGCGATTCGGGGGACACCTTCGAGGCGGTGATGCACCACCTGGCCAGCCAGGGCACACCGGCGGTGATCAGGAGCGCGACCCTGCATCACAAGAGCAGCTCCCGCTTCACCCCCGACTACTATGCCGAGAAGGTGTCCGACTGGCACTGGATCGTCTACCCCTGGGCCATGGTGGAGGATCTCACCAGCCTGCTGCGGCGCATGGAACCGAGACCGGAGACGGTGGAGCAGTTCGCCGCTGCCCTGCTCCGGCGCCATGACCTGCGCCTGCCGCGGCAGGCGCTGGCCGATGTGCTCGACCTGGAGCGGGAGCGGGCGGCGACACGGACCCCGCCGTGATCAACCCTCGCCCTTCGGATGGCTGGCATAGCGCTGGCGCAGACCGATCCACTGGGCCAGCCGCAGCTGGATGCGGTAGTTGAAACTCTGCTCGGGATAGGTACCGTCGGATCCCGCCACCCCCGCCGCAAGTCCACACAGCAGGCTCATGGCCTGCTCCACGTGATCCACCGCGTAGATGTGGAAGCGTCCCTCCCGCGCCGCCTCGACCACCTCATGGCGCAACATCAGGTCCTTGACGTTGGCGGCGGGGATGATGACGCCGTGTTCGCCGGCCAGTCCGCGCGCGTTGCAGATGTCGAAGAAGCCCTCGATCTTTTCACACACGCCGCCGATGGCCTGCATCTGCCCGCGCTGGTTGATCGATCCGGTGATCGCCAGCGACTGCTTCAGGGGGATGTCGCCCAGGGCCGAGAGCAGCGCACAGAGTTCGGCGGCAGAGGCGGAATCGCCCTCCACCAGGCCATAGCTCTGCTCCATCACCAGGCTCGCCACCACCGGCAGGGGCTGGTGCTTGGCGTAACGTTCCCCCAGGTAGGAGGTGAGGATCAGCACCCCCTTGGAGTGGATCGGGCCACCCAGCTCGGTCTCCCGCTCGATGTCGATGAACTCCCCCTCCCCCAGCCGCGCGGTGGCGCTGATGCGGGCCGGCGCACCGAAGCTGAAATCCCCCAGATCGATCACGGTCAGGCCATTCACCTGGGCCAGCTGCAGGCCGTCCGTATCGATCCGTATCACGCCGCGCAGGATCTGCTCCCGCAGCCGCGCCTGCAGCTGGTTGCTGCGGTGCAGGCGGGCATCGACGGCTCCCTGCACGTGGCGGCGGCGGATCACCGGGCTGTGCCGCCGCTCCGCCTGCAGGTTCGACTCCCGCAGCAGATCCAGCAATCCCCCGAGGTGCAGCGACAGGCGCTCCCCGTCCCCGGCCCGGCGGGCACACTGCTCCAGGACGCGGGCCACCCCGCCGCGGCTGAGCGGGCGCAGCCCCTCGCGGCGCTGCAGGGTGGCGACGAGGCGGGCGTAGAGCAGCTCGTTGTCGGAACTGCGGGGCAGCTCCTCGGAGAAGTCGGCGGCGATCTTGAACAGCAGACCGAACTCCGGATCGTACTCCTTCAGCAGGTAGAACAGCAGGCGGTCGCCGATCAGCACCACCTTGAGGTCGATCGGGACCGGCTGCGGTTCCAGCGTCACCGTGCCCACCAGGCTGAGCTGGCGCTCCAGGGGTTCGATGCGGATCTCCCGCGCCCGCAGCACCCGCTTCAACCCCTCCCAGGCGAATGGGCTGGACAGCACCTTCTCGGCGTCGAGCACCAGAAATCCGCCGTTGGCCCGGTGCAGCGCGCCCGGCTTGATCAGGGTGAAATCGGTCTGCAACGTGCCCAGGTGGGCGATCTGCTCCACCCGCCCGAGCAGGTTCTGATAGGTGGGATTGGCCTCGAACACCACCGGCGCGCCCCGGGCGCCCCCGTTGTCCACCAGCACGTTGACCTGGTAGCGCTTGAAGGCCGGGTCCCGTGCCGTGACCTGCCCCTCCCCCGCTTCCCCGGCCTGGCGGAACCGGTCCAGGTGCTCGACCACGTCGTCCGCCACCTGGTCCAGGTACTCCACCACCGCCGGGAACGCCTGATACGCCTGCTTCAGATCCCCGATGAAACCGGCCACCGTCAGCCGGGCGGTCTCCCGGTTGAGCCGCAGATAGCGCTGGCGCATCTCCCGATGCCAGCGCGGCAGCTGGCTCATGGTCTGCTTCAACTCCTCTTTCATCGCCTCCATGGCGGCGTCGATACGCTGGCGCTCCTCGGCGGGCAGTTTCTGGTACTCCTCGGCGGTCATGGACTCGCCGTCCCTGCCCGGCATCAGGGTGAAGCCACTGGGTCCGCGCATCAGCACGATGCCGCGCTCGGCGGCGCGCTGGCCCAGCTCCAGCGCCGCCTGGTCTTCGCGGTGGCTGAACTCGTCGTCGATCTCCGCCGCCCGGCGCCGGTACTCGTCACCCTGGAACGCCGCCGGAATGGCGCTGATCAGGTCGTCCACCAGCTGTTCCATCTGCCGCCGCAGGCGGCCACCGCGCCCGGCCGGCAGCGACAGGCAGCGGGGCCGGTAGGGATCCTGGAAGCTGGCCACGTAGACCCAGTCGGCGGCCGCCGCGCGCTCCGCCGCCCGCCCCCGCAGCTCCTGACCGATCAGGGTGTGGCGACCCAGGCCGCTGGAACCGGCGGCATACAGGTTGAACCCCTCTGCATCGATGGCGATGCCGGTCTGGATCGCCTCCAGCACCCGCTCCTGGCCGATGGATTCGGCGAGGGGCTCCAGGTCATCGGTGGTTTCAAACGCCAGCTCCTGCAACCGGCTGGCGTGGTAGAGCTGCCCGACCGGCAGGGGTTTCGGTGTCTCCGAGCTGTCCATTCATCCATCCTTCATCGGCGCCCTGGCCGCGGTTCGCATCGGGCCGGTTCCCCGATTCCGGCCTCTGACTGGAAAAATAATCCCATCACCCGCCGATTGCCATGAGCCAGCGCAGCCGGTGGCCGGCCATTGACAGAGCGGGCAGCGGGCGTCGATCATGCCTCCTGTCCACCCCACACGGCGCCTCTCCCATGCATCGACTGCTTCCCCTTCTG
>DRKP01000019.1 GCA_011051715.1 Sedimenticola thiotaurini
AAAAACAGGATCGAGGAAAGACAGGGCCGAGGGCCGAGGAACTACAGGGCCGAGGAGGAGGGGTTTTCGAGGCGGGGTGATCAGACTTGCACCGGGACACCACCCCCTCCAACGATCGACCGTTTTTCCTCGACCCTAGATCCTCGGCCCTCGGCCCTGTCTTTCCTCGATCCTGTTTTTCCTCGGCCCTGTAGTTCCTCGGCCCTCTCTTCCCAACCCCTTACCCCCTCCCCGCCACCCCTGATACAATTCCCGGCATGACCGCCGGCTCCAACCTGACCAGTCACTTCCTGATCGCCATGCCCGGGCTGAAGGACAGCAATTTCTTCCATACGGTCACCTATATCTGCGAGCACAACGACGACGGCGCCATGGGCATCGTCCTCAACCGGCCCACCGATCTGCACCTGAACGACATCGTGCAGCAACTGGACATCCCTCCCGGCGAGGGGGCGGCGGGCGAGCAGGTGATCTTCATGGGCGGCCCGGTACAGACCGACCGGGGTTTCGTGCTGCACACCCCCGGGGACGGCTGGGATGCCACCATGGAGATCACGCCGGAGATCAGCATCACCACCTCCCGCGACATCCTGCGCGCCATCGCCGAGGGCGACGGACCGGAGAAGAGCCTGATCGCCCTGGGCTATGCGGGCTGGGGACCGGGACAGCTGGAGCAGGAACTGAGCGCCAACGCCTGGCTCAGCGGCCCGGCCGATGCCGGGATCATCTTCGACCTGGCGCCGGAGCAGCGCTGGGAGGCGGCGGCGCGGCTGCTGGGGGTGGATCTGAACCTGCTCTCCGGCGAGACCGGTCACGCCTGAACCGGGCATGGGCACCCTGCTCGGTTTCGACTACGGAGCGGCCAAGATCGGCATCGCCGTGGGCCAGACCGTCACCGGCACCGCCACCCCGCTGGCCACCCTGCGGGCGGTGGGACAGCGGCCGGACTGGGCCGCCATCGGCCGCCTGATCGACGAGTGGCAACCGGAGGCCCTGGTGGTGGGACTGCCGCAGGACATGGACGACAGCGACACCGAAGTGACGGCACCGGCCCGCCGCTTCGCCCGCCAGCTGGAGGGCCGCTTCCGGCTGCCGGTGCACATGATGGACGAGCGGCTCACCTCGCGCGAGGCGCTGCAGATCGCGGGGTACCGCCCCCGGGCAGTGGAGGAACTGGACGCCATCGCCGCCCGGCTGATCCTGGAAACCTGGCTGAGTGAACACGCACACTAAGACGACCTACCTGCAGGACGACGCCATCGATGCCCTGCTGGAGCAGATGGGCGACCGCATCCGCAGCCTGCTGCGGGAACGCGCCATCGACGACCCGGCCATGATCGGCATCCACACCGGCGGCGCCTGGGTGGCGGAGCGGCTGCACCGGCGGCTCGGCATCGGGCTGCCGTTGGGGACCCTGGACATCTCCTTCTACCGCGACGACTTCACCCGCATCGGCATGAACCCGGAGGTGAAACCGTCCCGGATCCCGTTCGAGGTGGAGCAGCGCCACATCGTCCTGGTGGACGACGTGCTCCACACCGGCCGCACCATCCGCGCCGCCATGAACGAGATCTTCGACTACGGCCGCCCCGCCTCCATCATGCTGGTCGCCCTGGCCGAGCGCAGCGGCCGGGAGCTGCCGATCCAGCCCGACGTGGCCGGGGTCCACATGCCCCTGCTGCCGGGCCAGCACATCACCCTCACCGGCCCCGATCCCCTGTGCCTGACCATCCACCGCGGTTCGCGCAAGGAGCGGGGCGACGCCAGCGAGGCCGAAACAGCGTGAGCCGACCGGACATCCAGTTGCAGCCCGACGGGCGGCTGCGCCACTTCCTCACCATCGACGGACTGGGCCGTGACCTGCTGACCGACATCCTGGACACCGCAGAGTCCTTCACCGGCGTCTCCGAGCGCATCATCAAGAAGGTGCCGCTGCTGCGCGGCAAGGTGATCTGCAACCTCTTCTTCGAGAACAGCACCCGCACCCGCACCACCTTCGAGGTGGCGGCCAAGCGCCTCTCCGCCGACGTGCTCAACCTGAACATCAGCACCTCCGCCACCGCCAAGGGCGAGACCCTGCTCGACACCCTACGCAACCTGGAGGCGATGCACGTGGACATGTTCGTGGTGCGCCACGCCGACAGCGGCGCCGCCCATTTCATCGCCCGCCACGCCGCCCCCCACGTCAGCGTGATCAACGCCGGCGACGGCCGCCACGCCCATCCCACCCAGGCGATGCTGGACATGTTCACCATCCGCCGCCACAAGGGCGAATTCACCGGCCTGCGGGTGGCCATCGTCGGCGACATCCTGCACTCCCGGGTGGCCCGCTCCCAGATACTGGCCCTCAACACCCTGGGCACCTCCGAGGTGCGGGTGATCGCCCCCCGCACCCTGCTGCCGGCCGACTGCCGCAGCCTCGGCGTGCACATCTTCCACGACCTGGAGGAGGGCATCCGCGACGTCGACGTGGTGATCATGCTGCGGCTGCAGAAGGAGCGCATGCGCGGCGCCCTGCTGCCCAGCGAACACGAATACTTCCAGCTCTACGGTCTCACCGAGGAGCGGCTGCAGGCGGCCAGGCCGGATGCCATCGTCATGCACCCCGGGCCGATCAACCGGGGCGTGGAGATGGACTCCCAGGTGGCCGACGGCCCTCGCTCGGTGATCCTGCAACAGGTCAGCTTCGGCATAGCCGTGCGCATGGCGGTGATGTCCATGGCCCTCGGCAGCCAGGCGGGAGGTGGCGAATGACGGAGAGACCCCGCATCAGCATCCGTGGCGGCCGGGTGATCGACCCCGCCAGCGGCCTGGACCGGGTCACCGGCCTGCACCTCGCCGACGGGCGTATCCTGGCCATCGGCGAGGCACCGGACGGCTTCGCCCCGGAACAGACCATCGACGCCACCGGCCTGGTGGTCTGTCCCGGCCTGGTGGACCTGAGCGCCCGCCCGCGCGAGCCGGGGCAGGAGTACAAGGCGACCCTGCAGAGCGAGACCCTCGCCGCCGCCCGAGGCGGCATCACCACCCTGTGCTGCCCGCCGGACACGGATCCTCCCATCGACACCCCGGCCATGGTCACCCTGGTACGCAAGCGGGCCCAGCGCCTGGGCAACGCCAGGGTCCTGCCGGTGGGGGCCCTCACCCGGGGCCTGGACGGGGAGCGGTTGAGCGAAATGGCCAGCCTGCAGGCGGCCGGTGCCGTCGCCCTCGGCAACGCCGAGCGGCCCCTCGCCAACACCCTGGTGGAGCGGCGCGCCCTGGAGTACGCCGCCACCTTCGGCATCCCGGTGCTGCTGCGGCCGGTGGATCCCCACCTGCACGACGGCGGCTGCGCCCACGAGGGACCGGTGGCCAGCCGCCTCGGCCTGCCCGGGATCCCGGGGGCGGCGGAGACGGTGGCGGTGGCCCGGGACCTGGCCCTGGCCGAGCAGACCGGCTGCCGCATCCATTTCCGAGGTCTCTCCACCGGCACCGCCGTGCGCCAGCTGCAGCAGGCCCGGGACCAGCGGCTGGCGGTCAGCGCCGACGTCGCCATCCACCAGCTGCACCTGACCGAGATGGACCTGGAGGGATTCGACAGCAACTGCCACGTCACCCCCCCCCTGCGCAGCCTCACCGACCGCGACAGCCTGCGCGACGGCATCGCCCGCGGCATCATCGGCGCCATCTGCTCCGACCACCAGCCCCACGATCCGGATGCCAAGGAGGCCCCCTTCCCCTCCACCGCCCCCGGCATCTCCGGGCTGGAGACGCTGCTGCCACTGACCCTGAAACTGGTGGACGAAGGGGTGCTGCCGCTGATCGATGCCCTCGCCCGCCTCACCTGCGGCCCGGCCGACATCCTGGGCCTGCCCCACGGCCGCCTGGTCCCCGGTGGCGCCGCCGACATCTGCCTGTTCGACCCGGAACGGCACTGGCTGCTGCGCAGAGAGGAGATGGTCAGCGCCGGCCACAACACCCCATTTCACGGCTGGGAGTTCCGCGGCCAGGTGACACACACCCTGTTCGAGGGCAGAATCGTCCACCAGGTCTGAACCCGCAGCGGCCGGGCCTGTGCGGCTTCCGGGGCCTCCTGTGGAGGCCCTCCATCGTAATCGGGGAAAGGCACAGGGACAGGCAGGGCCGACACCGAAAGGCCGCCCGGAACTTGCGCCAGAAGCGAAAACCGGGCGCGGGGCGGGGTCCGGGGCCGCCTGTGGAGGCCCTCCCCGTAGTCGGGGAAGGCACAGGGACAGGCAGGGCCGACACCGAAGGCCGCCCGGAACCTGCGCCAGAAGCGAAAACCGGGCGCGGGGCGGGGGCCGGGGCCGCCTGTGGAGGCCCTCCCCGTAGTCGGGGAAGGCACAGGGACAGGCAGGGCCGACACCGAAGGCCGCCCGGAACCTGCGCCAGAAGCCAAAACCGGGCGCGGGGCGGGGGCCGGGGCCGCCTGTGGAGGCCCTCCACCGTAGTCGGGGAAGGGCACAGGAACGGGCAGGGCCGACACCGAAGGCCGCCCGGAACCTGCGCCAGAAGCCAAAGCCGGGCGCTGGGCGGGGGCCGGGG
>DRKP01000020.1 GCA_011051715.1 Sedimenticola thiotaurini
ACGCAGTGGAAACTGCTGCCGTCGCTGAATATCGACGGTGCACAGGGATATTTCATCGGGCACCCGGAATAGACCATGCCGCCGCTCGGCCGGTGACGGGGGGCGGTGGCCCGTTCCCGCACGGTGACGGGCAAAGGCATCGCCGACTTGCTATCCTTGATCCAGGTTCGATCCCGGCGAGGGGGCGGAGACAGGTCCGATGAGTCAGATCCGGAAGCAGGGACAGCGATTGCGGCGGGTGCGCCCGGTCGATCCGGCGGCGCTGACGGAGATCCGCGCTCTCCTCGGCGATGCGCCACGCCAGCGCGAGTATCTGATCGAGCACCTACACCGGATCCAGGATCGCTTCGGCCACATCGACGCCGCCCACCTGACCGCTCTCGCCAGGGAGATGGGGCTGGCGCCGGTGGAGCTGTACGAGACCGCCAGTTTCTATCACCATTTCGATCTGGTGAAGGAGGGGGAGGCGCCGCCCCCGCCGGTCACCGTCCGGGTATGCGATTCGATCAGCTGCGAACTGGCGGGGGCCGGGGCCCTGGCCGACGCCCTGGAGCGGGGGCTCGGCGATGGCGTGCGGGTGCAGCGGGTTCCCTGTGTCGGCCGCTGTGACCGGGCGCCGGTGGCGGTGGTCGGCGAGCAGCCGGTGGAGGCAGCGGATCCGGCCCGGGTCCGGGCCTCTCTGCCCCTGGCCGGGGAGCCGGCACCGATCCCCGACCGGGCCATCGGCTATGCCGACTACCGGAGTGATGGCGGCTACCGGCTGCTGCAGGCCTGCGTGGCAGGGGAACGGGAGCCGGGGCGGGTGATCGCGGAGCTGGAGCGTTCCGGCCTGCGGGGCCTGGGCGGGGCCGGTTTCCCCGCCGCGCGCAAGTGGCGCATCCTGCAGCGGCAGCCGGCGCCGCGGCTGCTGGTGGCCAATCTCGACGAGGGGGAGCCGGGGACGTTCAAGGACCGCTCCTGCCTGGAGCGCGACCCCCACCGCTTCCTGGAGGGTCTGCTGATCGCCGCCTGGGCGGTGGAGGCCGAGGCGGCCTATATCTATCTGCGGGACGAATATGCCGGCTGCCGGCGGCTGCTGCAGCGGGAGCTGGAGCGGCTGCGGGCGGATCCGCCGGTGCCGCTGCCGCCGATTCACCTGCGCCGGGGTGCCGGCTCCTATGTCTGCGGTGAGGAGTCGGCCCTGATCGAGTCGCTGGAGGGGCACCGGGGGCTGCCGCGCCAGCGTCCCCCCTACGTCGCCGAGCGGGGTCTGTTCGGCCGGCCCACCCTGGTCCATAACCTCGAGACCCTGTTCCGGCTGCGCGAGATCCTGGAACGGGGCGGCGACTGGTTCGCCGGCCATGGCATGAACGGGCGCTCGGGTCTGCGCTCGTTCTCGGTCAGCGGCCGGGTGCGGCGTCCCGGGGTGCACCTGGTACCGGCCGGCATCACCCTGCGCCAGCTGATCGACGATCACTGTGGCGGCATGCTGCCGGGCCACCGGCTGCGCGCCTGGTTTCCGGGAGGCGCCTCCGGCGGCATCCTGCCCGCCTCTCTCGACCACCTGCCGCTGGATTTCGACACCCTGCAGGAGCATGGCTGCTTCATCGGCTCCGGCGCCATCATCGTGCTGTCGGACCGGGACGACGTGCGCCGGGCCGCCCTGAATGCGATGCGTTTTTTTGCACAGGAGTCCTGCGGCCAGTGCACCCCCTGCCGCGAGGGTACCCGCCGGCTGGCGGCGATGATGGCGCAGGAGCGGTGGGACGTGGCGCTGATGGAGGAGCTGGCGACGGTGATGGAGGACGCCTCCATCTGCGGCCTGGGCCAGGCCGCCCCCAATCCCCTGCGCTGCCTGTTGCGTCACTTTCCCGAGGTGTGCGGCTGATGGGCGCTCCGGCTGGCAGCGGCATCCGTTTTCTCCTCGATGGCCGGCCGGTGACGGCGGCCCCGGGCGAGACCCTGTGGCAGGTGGCGCGGCGCGAGGGGATCCGGATCCCCCACCTGTGCCATCGGGAGGGGCTTCGCCCCGACGGCAACTGCCGCGCCTGCGTGGTGGAGATCGAGGGCGAGCGCACCCTGGCGGCATCGTGCTGCCGCACGCCCAGCGAGGGCATGGTGGTGCGGACCGATGGCGGGCGCGCGGTGCGGGCCCGGCGGCTGGTGCTGGAGCTGCTGCTGGCCGCCACCAGCGAGTCGGCCGCCAGCGACCCAGGCTCCGAGCTGGGCCTCTGGGCGCGTCGCGAGGGGGTGGGCAGCCCCCGCTTCCCGCGCGATCCGGCCCCGGCCCCTGATCTCACCCATCCGGCCATCCGTGTCGACCTGGCCGCCTGCATCCGCTGCGGCCGCTGCCTGCGCGCCTGCCGCGAGGAGCAGGTCAACGATGTCATCGGCATGGGTTTCCGTGGTCACCGGGAGCGGATCCTGTTCGATCTGGACGATCCCCTTGGTGCCAGCAGCTGCGTCGCCTGCGGTGAGTGCGTCCAGGCCTGTCCCACCCCTGCCCTGCGCTCGGCCGGGGCGGTGTCCGCTGCAGCGGCGGTGCGCGAGGTGGACTCGCTCTGCCCCTACTGCGGGGTCGGCTGCCAGCTGCGCTATCGGGTGCAGGAGAACCGCATCCGGGAGGTGGTCGGACGCGACGGCCCCGCCAACCACGGTCGCCTCTGCGTCAAGGGACGCTATGGCTACGACTATGTCACTCATCCCCACCGCCTGACGCGGCCGCTGATCCGCCGCGACGACGCCCCCAAGAGGGCGGATGGCATCGGCGATCCCGCCGCCTGGAAGGAGGTGTTCCGGGAGGCGGACTGGGACGAGGCGCTGGAGCGGGCGGCGGCCGGCCTGGTGCGCATCCGTGCCGAATCGGGCGGCCGGGCCCTGGCCGGCTTCGGCTCCGCCAAGGGCAGCAACGAGGAGGCCTACCTGTTCCAGAAGCTGGTCCGCTGCGGCATCGGCAGCAACAACGTGGATCACTGCACCCGCCTGTGCCACGCCTCCAGCGTCGCCGCCCTGCTGGAGTGCGTCGGCTCCGGGGCCGTCTCCAACCCGGTGGCGGACGTGGCCCGGGCGGAGCTGGTGATCGTCATCGGCGCCAACCCGGCCGCCAACCACCCGGTGGCGGCCAGCTTCATGAAGAACCGGGCGCGGGCCGGTGCCACCCTGGTGGTGATGGACCCGCGGGAGACGCCCCTGGCGCGCCACGCCGATCACTTTCTCCAGTTCCGGCCCGACAGCGATGTGGCGCTGCTCAACGCCATGATCCACACCCTGATCGACGAGGACCTGATCGACCACGACTTCGTCCGGCACCGCACCGAGGGGTTCGACGCCCTGCGTCGCCGGGTACAGGAGTTCAGCCCCGAGGTGATGGCCGCCGTCTGCGATATCGACGCCGCCACCATCCGCCGGGTGGCGCGCCTCTATGCCGGTGCCGGCAGTGCGATGATCTTCTGGGGCATGGGCGTCTCCCAGCACGTGCACGGTACCGACAACGTGCGCTGCCTCATCGCCCTGGCCCTGCTCAGCGGCCAGATCGGGCGGCCCGGCACCGGGCTGCACCCCCTGCGCGGCCAGAACAACGTGCAGGGGGCGTCGGACGTCGGGCTGATCCCCATGGTCTATCCGGACTACCAGCCGGTGTCGGACGAACCGGCCAGGCGTCGCTTCGAGGCCCTGTGGGGCGCCACGCTGGACCCGGAACCGGGGCTCACCGTGGTGGAGATCATGCAGGCCGCCCTGGCCGGCGACATCCGCGGGCTCTACATCATGGGGGAGAACCCGGCGATGTCGGACCCCAACCTCAACCACACCCGGCGGGCGCTCGCCGCCCTCGATCACCTGGTGGTACAGGACCTGTTCCTCACCGAGACCGCCTGGTTCGCCGACGTGGTGCTGCCGGCCTCCGCCTTCCCGGAGAAGAGCGGCAGTTTCACCAACACCGATCGCCGGGTGCAGCTGGCGCGTCAGGCCCTGGAGCCACCGGGCGAGGCGCGCCAGGACCTGTGGATCATCCAGCAGCTGGCCCGGCGCCTGGGCCTTGCCTGGGACTATGCCGGACCGGCCGATGTCTATGCCGAGATGCAGCGCGCCATGCCCAGTATCGCCGGCATCTCCTGGCAGCGGCTGCAGCGGGAGGGGGCGGTCACCTATCCCTGCCGCGACCCCGCCGACCCGGGACAGGCGGTGCTGTTCGGCGAGCGTTTCCCCACCGCCAGCGGCCGCGGGCGGCTGGTCCCCACCACTCTGGTAAGCGCCGACGAGCTGCCCGATCGGGACTATCCCCTGGTACTGCTTACCGGCCGTCAGCTGGAGCACTGGCATACCGGCGCCATGAGCCGGCGCAGCCGGGTTCTGGACGCCATCGAGCCGGCCCCCTGGGTCGCGATCCATCCCGACGATCTGGCCGCCGCCGGCATCGGTGACGGCGAGCCGGTCCGGCTGCAGACCCGCCGCGGCGAGCTGGTGGCGGCGGCCCGCAGCGACGCCGGCCTGCGCCCGGGCGAGCTGTTCATCCCGTTCTGCTTCCACGAGGCGGCCGCCAACCTGCTTACCAACGACGCGCTCGATCCCTTCGGCCGGATCCCGGAGTTCAAGTACTGTGCGGTGCGGATAGAGCCGGCATGACCGGGCGGGATCTGCTCAGGCGGCCTCGCCCGCCTGCCGTCCTGCGGCTGTGTCACCGCTACCGGCCTGCCGACCAACCCTCCCTTCCACCGCTACAGGAGTGAACCATGCCTGCATCCCAGCACACCCATCCCAAGCCGGATCTCCAGATCGCCCACGAGGTGCCGATGCGGCCGATCGTGGAGGTGGCGACGGAGCTGGGCATCGGCGAACAGGTTCTGCATCTCTATGGCCGGTACAAGGCCAAGGTCGACATGGAGTACATCCGCTCCCTGGACGACCGCCCCGACGGTCGCCTGATTCTGGTGGCGGGCATCACCCCGACCCGGGCCGGCGAGGGCAAGACCACCACCGTGGTGGGGCTGGGCGACGCCCTGCGCCGCCTCGGCCATTCCGCTGCCATCTGCCTGCGTGAGCCCTCCCTGGGTCCCTGCTTCGGCATCAAGGGAGGTGCGGCCGGCGGCGGCTACGCCCAGGTGGTGCCGATGGAGGACATCAATCTCCATTTCACCGGTGACCTGCATGCCATCGGCGCGGCCCACAATCTGCTCGCGGCAATGGTGGACAACCACATCTACTGGGAGAACGGCCAGAAGCTGGACATGCGGCGGGTGGCCTGGCGGCGGGTGGTGGACATGAACGATCGCGCCCTGCGCGAGATCACCAACGGCCTGGGCGGGGTGAGCAACGGCTTTCCCCGTACCGACGGCTTCGACATCACCGTCGCCTCGGAGGTGATGGCGGTCTTCTGCCTGGCCCGGGACCTGCAGGACCTGCAGGAACGGCTGGCCGGCATCATCGTCGGCCACCGCCGCGACCTGACGACCGTGTTCGCCCGCGACATCCGCGCGGAGGGGGCGATGACCGCGCTGTTGAAGGATGCCATACAGCCCAATCTGGTACAGACCCTGGAAGGGACGCCCGCCTTCATCCACGGCGGGCCGTTCGCCAATATCGCCCATGGCTGCAATTCGGTACTGGCCACCTCGACGGCGCTGAAACTGGCCGGTTACGTGATCACCGAGGCCGGTTTCGGCGCCGACCTGGGGGCGGAGAAGTTCTTCGACATCAAGATGCGCAAGTCGGGCCTGGAGCCGGCGGCGGCGGTGATCGTGGCGACACTGCGGGCGCTGAAGCTGCATGGCGGGTTGACGGAAGGGGAGCTGGAGAGGGAGAACCCGGAGGCGCTGAAGAAGGGGTTCGCCAATATGGCGCGGCACCTGGAGAACACGCGCAAGTTCGGTGTGCCCGTGGTCGCCGCCATCAACCGCTTCAGCAGCGACAGCGACGAGGAGCTGAACCTGCTGCGCCAGCTCTGCTGCGAGATCGGGGTGGAGGCGGTGGTGGCCGATCACTGGGCCCTGGGGGGAGAGGGCGCGCTGGAGCTGGCGGAGACGGTGATGCGGGTGATCGATCAGGAGCCGGCCGACTTCCGCTACCTGTACCGGGACGACGTGCGGCTGTGGGACAAGACCCGCATCATCGCCCAGGAGATCTACGGCGCCCAGGGGATCATCGCCGACCAGAGGATCCGGGACCGGTTCCGCACCCTGGAGGAGGAGGGGTATGGCGATCTGCCGGTCTGCATCGCCAAGACGCCACTGTCGTTCTCCACCGATCCGGCGCTGAAGGGGGCGCCCTCCAACCATGTGGTGCCGATCCGGGAGCTGCGCATGTCCGCCGGGGCCGGCTTCCTGGTGGTGATCTGCGGCGACGTGATGACCATGCCCGGCCTGCCGCGTTCACCGGCGGCAGAGCGCATCCGCGTCGACCGGAGGGGGCGGATCGAGGGGTTGTTCTAGCCCGAATGTTTCACCCGGGAACGCGATGATCGCGCCGGGGCGATGGATGGTCCAGGTCTCGATGGATCGTTCAGGTCGCCCGGGGTGCTTGGGCAGGAAACATGTGTTGGATTGTCGTCCTGCCAGTAGGCCGGAAGCCGGCAGTCAGAACGTTCCGCCGTTCCATCCCCACATGTGCCGCGCCGGGGCGCTGAACTCGATATAGACCCGTTCCGGAGGGATGCCCAGTTTCTCCTCCATCAGCCGGCAGAGGTGGGAGGAGTACTCGCCGGTGCGGCTCTCCGGCAGGCCCAGGCTCTTCAGCTGCAGCAGGGCGAGGGGGGCGTCGTCGCCGGCGAACAGCATGTCGCGACCGCTCTCCAGGGCAACCATGACGTAACTCTCCGGTTTGCCCAGCATGGCGGCCACCGCCTCCGACAGCTGTTTCAGCAGTGCCGGCCGACGCTCTTCGTCCACCCGCGCATTGGTCTCGATCTTCAACAGGGGCATGGGTTCACTCCGGTGGGCTATTCGTCACAGAATTCGTCGATGCGCGCCTGGGCCTTCAGCGTCTCCTCCTCCCGCTCCTCCGCCGTGAGCCGACGGTATTCGCCGCTGGGCATGCGGATCATGCGGCGTGGCGAGCCCTCGAGGATCTCCAGGTTACGCCGGGCGGCCTCGCAGTTCCTGGTGCGGGCGGCCTCGACGTCGGCGGCCTTCTGCTGCTCCTGCTCCTGCTCCTGCTTCTTCTCCTTGCGGATCTCCGCATCCTGCAGTTGCAGGTCCAGCCGGTCCCGCTCCTTCTGCACTTGCCGGGCCGGGGGTGGGGGCGGGGCGGCGATGCGTGTGACCGGCCGGTCCGGCGGAGGGGTCTGGGAGTAGTGGGTCACCCCATTGTCGTCGACCCAGCGATAGGCACCGGCCGTTGCGATGGAGGTCCAGACCAGGGTGCCGAGGGCAAGGAGGACAGCGATACGGTTGCACATGATCGGTGGCGCCGGATTGTCAGGGTATGAGCATCCAATTATGCGGTACCGGCCGTGGATGACAAGTGGCTGTCGATGATTGTGCCGACCGGCGCCGATTCGCAATATCCTGCACGGCGCTTTTCCTGGCGGTGGTTTTTTCGCTGGATTTCAACAGGGTGTCGTTGCGGTGGCGGGTAAACGGAATTTGCAAAGCAACTGCTATACTGCTATTAATATAGGGATTACCCTAATGTGGTAGCGGGGTTCGGGCGTCCTCCATGACGATGGGGCGGGCCGGAGTGGGAAACCGGCGACCGGTGACTCCATCTGAACAGGCAGTTGTTGATACTGCCCTGCGGGGACGCCCGGTTGACGATGGTGCAGCGAACCATCTCCGAACGGGGCACAAGGGGCAGCGACATCGATATGATCTTCCAGCGTACTTTGAAGAACGTCATCCGTGCCACGGGTGTCGGCCTGCACACGGGTGAAAAGGTCTACCTGACCCTGCGCCCGGCGGCGGTGGACACCGGCATCGTATTCCGGCGGGTGGACCTGGAGCAGCCGGTGGATATCCCCGCCTGTCCCGACAACGTCGGCGATACCCGCCTCTCCACCACGCTGGAGCACGACGGGGTCCGGGTCTCCACCGTGGAGCACCTGCTCTCCGCCTTCGCCGGGCTGGGGATCGACAACGCCTACGTGGACGTGAGCGCCCCCGAGGTGCCGATCATGGATGGCAGCGCCGGTCCCTTCGTGTTCCTGATCCAGTCGGCCGGCGTCGAGGAGCAGAACGCCCCCAAGCGCTTCATCCGGATCAAGCGGAAGGTCACGGTGAAAGAGGGCGACAAGAGCGCCTCGTTCGAACCCTTCGACGGCTTCAAGGTCTCCTTCGCCATCGATTTCAATCATCCCGCCTTCGACGATCGCGCCCAGTACGCCTCCATCGACTTTTCCTCCACCTCTTTCGTGAAGGAGGTGAGCCGGGCGCGCACGTTCGGCTTCCTGCGGGACATCGAGATGCTGCGTGAGCGGCAGCTGGCACTCGGCGGCAGCATGGACAACGCCATCGTGGTGGACGACTACCGGATCCTGAACGAGGACGGCCTGCGCTACGAGGACGAGTTCGTGAAGCACAAGATCCTGGATGCCATCGGTGATCTCTACCTGCTGGGTCACAGCCTGATCGGCGCATTCAGCGGCTGCAAGTCGGGCCACGCACTCAACAACCGGCTGCTCAAGGCCCTGGTGGCGGACAAAACCGCCTGGGAGGAGGTCACCTTCGCCGAGGGCGAGAAGGTGCCGATCTCCTACATGCGGCCGATCCAGACCTGATTGCCGGCTCAGTAGCGCTCCCGCCGGTGCCGGGCCAGGCGCTGCAGCGCCTCCCGCAAGGCGGGTGACGACACCTGGTCGGCGGTCTGCTCCAGCAGCCGGGCATTGGCATTCGAGAGGTTCCGGATCCTTCGTCTCCTCGATTTTTCCTGCCGGCGGCCGATCACTATCCTGACGCGCAGACTGTTCACCACCATCCCCTCGCGCTGCAGCCGCCGTTTGAGTTCCCGGGATAGATACCGCAGTCGGCTGGACCAGGCCGGGGAGTCGGTGTAGAGCAACAGTTCCCCGTCGTTCAGCCGGGCCGCGGTGAGGTGGGGGCGCAGTGCCTCCGGAACCAGGCGTCTCACCCGGTCGGTGATCCGTGCCTGCCGGCGCGATTCGTCGAGGAGCGGTCCGATCCCCCGGGAACTGCTGATGATCTGCTGGATGGGGCGGGGTTTCGAGGCCATGACGGGAAGTTCGTTCCTGCTCGGTTTGGGGTATGGGTGATTTCGGGGTACTATTTGAAATATTTTGTCTCCCGACGGCGGATAGTGTCGATGAAAGCGATCCCTTTTACCAGAATCTGCGGTGGACGCGGTTCCGGGCGGTCATCGGTCGCGCGCGGCGCCTGCCTGCTCGGTGGCGTCCTGCTGCTGACCGGTTCGGCGCTGTGGGGCGGCTATGAACTGGGACTGCGCAGCCCCCATCCACCGGGGGAGGGCGAGGAACTGGCCCAGGGAATGCAACGGATGCTGAAGCAGCAGCAGCAGGAGCTGGAGGCCGCCCGGCGGCAGATGAGGGCCCATCTCGACGCCCTGGCCCTGCGCCTCGGTCAGATGCAGTCGGAGGTGCTGCGGCTGGATGCCCTCGGCCAGGAGCTGGTGAAGAAGGGCGACCTGGATCCGGAGGAGTTCAACTTCGACGAGGTACCGGCCCGCGGCGGCCTGGGCGCGACGGACGAGGCCCGTTCGGTAGAGCTGGAAGAGTTGCTGGTGGACATGAACCGCCTCTCCAGGCGCATCGAGGATCGGGCCCACAAGCTGGAGATGATGGAGGGTCTGATCGTCAATGGCCGGGTGCTGGACGACCTGGAGCCCAGGGGGCGGCCGGTGCGCAAGGGCTGGATCTCGTCGCCCTATGGCTACCGCAAGGATCCCTTCACCGGCAAGAAGGCGTTCCATCATGGCGTGGACATCGCCGGCAAGAAGGATTCGGAGGTGTTCGCCGTGGCATCGGGAATCGTCACCGATGCCGGGCCGAAGAAAGGCTATGGCTACCTGGTGGAGATCACCCACGCCGACGGCCTGGTCACGCGCTACGGCCACAACGACAAGATCTTCGTCTCCAAGGGAGACCTGGTCACCAAGGGCGAGGTGATCGGCCTGATGGGCTCCACCGGGCGCTCCACCGGCCCCCACGTCCACTTCGAGGTGACCCGCAACGGCAGGAGCCTCAATCCCGCCAAGTACCTGCGCAAAGGTTGATCCGGACGGGTTCGCCCCCATTTCTGCGCCCGTCAAGGGCCCCGTGAGGAGGGCGGGCAGGACTGCCCGTCGCTGCTATTCGCCTTCTTTTTGCGGTATCATCCCCCTCTTTTCATACCATTTTTTCAGGAAACCCCGGTTACATGGTCAGCAATATTCTCAAGAAGGTCTTCGGCAGCCGCAACCAGCGGCTCATCAAGCGCATGTCCAGGGTGGTCGACCGGATCAACGGCCTGGAAGAGGGGATCAAGGCCCTAGACGACGATGCGCTGAAGGCGAAGACCGGCGAGTTCAGGGAGCGGCTGGCCAAGGGAGAGTCGCTGGACGATCTGCTGCCCGAGGCGTTTGCGGTGGTGCGGGAGGCGGGCCGCCGCACCATGGGCATGCGCCACTTCGACGTCCAGCTGATCGGTGGCATGGTGCTGCACCAGGGCAAGATCGCCGAGATGCGAACCGGTGAGGGCAAGACCCTGGTCGCGACCCTGGCGGTGTATCTCAACGCCCTGCCGGAGAAGGGTGTGCACGTGGTCACCGTCAACGACTACCTGGCCCGGCGGGATGCCGCCTGGATGGGGCGCATCTACGACTTTCTCGGACTCAGTGTCGGCGTGATCAACTCCTCCGGCGGCATGGGGCCCGACTCCACATCCTACCGTTACGATCCAGACTACGACGGCTCCGCCGGCGGCCATCCCCAGCTGCGCCAGGTGACCCGGCGTGATGCCTACCACTGCGACATCACCTACGGCACCAACAACGAGTTCGGCTTCGACTATCTGCGTGACAACATGGCGTTCAGCGCCGACCAGCGGGTGCAGCGGGAGAAGTTCTTCGCCGTGGTGGACGAGGTGGACTCGATCCTGATCGACGAGGCGCGCACCCCCCTGATCATCTCCGGTCCGGCCGAGGGCAGCTCCGAACTCTACAGCAAGATCGACAAGATCATCCCCAGGCTGACCCGCCAGGAGCCGATCGAGGCGGATGAGGAGGGCAAGCCCGGTTTCGGACCCGGTGACTATTCGGTGGACGAGAAGGCACGGCAGGTGTTCCTCAGCGAGGAGGGCCACCAGCATGTGGAGGAGATGCTCACCGAGATGGGTCTGCTGGAGGAGGGCAGCAGCCTCTACGATACCGCCAACATCGGCCTGATTCACCACGTCAATGCCGCCCTGCGTGCCCACGCCCTGTTCCAGCGGAACGTGGACTACATCGTGCGCGACGGCGAGATCGTCATCGTCGACGAGTTCACCGGCCGCACCATGCCCGGCCGGCGCTGGTCCGACGGCCTGCACCAGGCGGTGGAGGCGAAGGAGGGGGTCACCATCCAGAGCGAGAACCAGACCCTCGCCTCGATCACCTTCCAGAACTATTTCCGGCTCTACGACAAGCTCTCCGGCATGACCGGCACCGCCGACACCGAGGCCCCCGAATTCATGCAGATCTACGGCCTCGAGGTGGTGGTGATCCCCACCAACGCGCCGATGATCCGCGACGACAAGGGCGACCTGGTCTACCTGACGGCGGAGGAGAAGTACGACGCCATCATCGAGGACATCCGCGACTGCGTGAAGCGGGGCCAGCCGGTGCTGGTCGGTACCGCCTCGATCGAGACCTCGGAGCTGATCTCCGGCCTGTTGCAGAAGGAGGGGATCGAGCATCAGGTGCTGAATGCCAAGCAGCACGAGCGCGAGGCCCAGATCGTGGCCGAGGCGGGCCGCCCCGGTGCCGTCACCATCGCCACCAACATGGCCGGCCGCGGCACCGACATCGTCCTCGGCGGCAATCCGGAGGTGGAGATCGCCCAGCTGGACGATCCCGGCGAGGAGCAGAAGCAGCAGCTCATGGCCGACTGGAAGAAGCGCCATCAGGCGGTGCTGGATGCCGGTGGCCTGCACGTGATCGGCACCGAGCGCCACGAGTCCCGCCGCATCGACAACCAGCTGCGGGGCCGCTCCGGCCGCCAGGGCGATCCCGGCTCCACCCGCTTCTACCTGTCCCTGGAAGACAACCTGATGCGGATCTTCGCCTCCGACCGGGTCTCCGCCATCATGCAGAAACTGGGCATGGAGAAGGGGGAGGCGATCGAACACCCCTGGGTGAGCAAGGCCATCGCCAATGCCCAGCGCAAGGTGGAGGGGCGCAACTTCGATATCCGCAAGCAGCTGCTGGAATACGACGACGTGGCCAACGATCAGCGCAAGGTGATCTACCAGCAGCGCAACGAGCTGATGGAGGTGGACGACATCTCCGATTCGATCCGCAACCTGCGTCGGGACGTGGTCAATGCCCTGATCGACCAGTACATCCCGCCCCAGAGTCTGGACGAGCAGTGGGACATCCCCGGGCTGACCAAGGCGCTGGAGGAGGAGTATGGTGTCCACTACCCGATCCAGCAGTGGCTGGACGAGGACGAGAACCTGCACGAGGAGACCCTGCGTCAGCGCATCCTGGAGCTGCTGGAACAGGAGTATGCGGAGAAGGAGGCGCTGGTCGGCAGCGAGAACATGCGCGTCTACGAGAAGGCCCTGATGCTGCAGATCCTGGACGCGCACTGGAAGGAGCACCTGGCGGCGATGGACTACCTGCGCCAGGGCATCCATCTGCGCGGCTATGCCCAGAAGAACCCGAAGCAGGAATACAAGCGCGAGGCGTTTGAGATGTTCCAGCAGATGCTGGAGAACATCAAGCGCGAGGTGATCTCGGTGCTGACCAAGGTGCAGGTGCAGCCCCAGGAGGAGCTCTACCCGCAGCAGCAGGAGCCACCGGCCGACATCCAGTTCCAGCACGAGGAGTTCCAGGGCTTCGACGAGGCGGAGGCGGCGCCGGCCGCGGCGGCGGCGGAGGAGCAGGCGCCGCAGCCGTTCGTTCGCAGCGACCGCAAGATCGGGCGCAACGAGCCCTGCCCCTGCGGCTCGGGCAAGAAGTACAAGCACTGTCACGGCAGGCTACAATAGCTGCTGACTGCTGACTGCTGACTGCTGACTGCTGACTGCTGACTGCTGACTGCTGACTGCCGGGCAGGCGCCGGTTCCAGGCCGCTGCAACCGGCCGGTGCGATGGCGTCCCGGAGGGCCACCCGATCATGAATCCGCAGAACGAACCGATCCTCCCCGTTCCCGGCATCCGCCTAGGCAGCGCCGCCGCCGGTATCAAGTACGCCGATCGCAACGACCTGGTGGTGATGGAGCTGGCCGAGGGCAGCCGTTGCGCCGCGGTGTTCACCCGCAACGCCTTCTGCGCCGCGCCGGTGACGGTGGCCCGGGAGCACCTGGCCGCCACCGCGCCGCGCTATCTGTTGATCAACTCCGGCAACGCCAACGCCGGCACCGGCGACGAGGGCCTGCGGGCGGCGCGGGAGAGCTGCAAGGCGCTGGCCGCCGCCCGGGCCTGTGCCATCGACCAGATCCTGCCCTTTTCCACCGGTGTGATCGGGGAACCGCTGCCGGTGGACCGGATCGCGGTGGCGGTGCCCGATGCCCTCACCGCGCTCCATCCCGACGGCTGGGAGGCGGCGGCGCGGGCGATCATGACCACCGATACCGTGCCCAAGCTGGCATCACGCCGTTTCACCGCTGGTGGAAGGGAGTGCGTGGTGACCGGCATGGCCAAGGGTTCGGGCATGATCCGTCCCGACATGGCCACCATGCTGGCCTACGTGGCCACCGACGCGGCGGTGGCCCCGGCGCTGCTGCACTCCTGCCTGAAGCAGGCGGTGGCCCCCTCCTTCAACTCCATCACCGTGGATGGCGATACCTCGACCAACGATGCCTGCGTGCTGGTGGCCACCGGGGCCGCCGGCGGTCCCGAGATCATCGACTGGGAGTCGTCCGACTACCAGGCCCTGACCGCTGCCGTGGCGGAGGTGTGCCTGGCCCTGGCGCGGGCCATCGTCAAGGATGGCGAGGGGGCGACCAAGCTGGTCGAGGTGCACGTCGAGGGGGCCACCGACGGGGAAGAGGCGCGCCGGGTCGCCTATACCATCGCCCACTCGCCCCTGGTCAAGACCGCCCTGTTCGCATCCGATCCCAACTGGGGCCGGATCCTGGCGGCGGTGGGGCGGGCCGGGATCGAGGGGCTGGACATCCGCGCGGTGGAACTGTGGCTGGATGATGTCTGTATCGTGCGCAACGGCGGCCGCGACCCGGGCTACGCCGAGGAGGCGGGGCAACGGGTGATGGGACAGGACGAGTTGACGATCCGGGTATTGCTGGGGCGCGGTGCTGCCGCCACCACGGTACTGACCTGTGACCTCAGCTACGACTACGTCCGTATCAACGCGGAGTACCGGACCTGAGCGGCGACCGGCCGCTGCAGGTCGCCGTCGGCGTGCTGCGCGACCGGTCGGGGCGGGTGCTGCTCGCCCGCCGGCCGGCGGGGACCCATCAGGGTGGGCTGTGGGAGTTCCCCGGTGGCAAGGTGGAGCCGGGCGAGTCCCCGGTCCGGGCTCTGGGGCGGGAGCTGCAGGAGGAACTTGGTATCCACCTACTGCGCCACCGTCCGCTGATCCGGATCACCCACGCCTATCCCGATCGCCGGGTCCTGCTCGATGTACACCTGGTGGATCGCTGGGAGGGTAACCCCCGCGGGCTCGAGGGGCAGCCCCTGACCTGGGTGGCGCCGGAACGGCTCGCCGATCACCCGATGCCCGCCGCCGATGCTCCCATCGTCGACGCCATCCGCCTGCCGGACCGCTGCCTGGTGACGCCGCCGGATCTCCATGA
This sequence comes from Sedimenticola thiotaurini, assembly GCA_011051715.1. Taxonomy (GTDB): domain Bacteria; phylum Pseudomonadota; class Gammaproteobacteria; order Chromatiales; family Chromatiaceae; genus HyVt-443. The sequence continues at coordinate 14,877 of DRKP01000020.1, forward strand.
CCCGGCCCGGCTCCTGGACGGGCTCCAACGCAGCCTGCAGCACGGCATCCGGCTGGTGCAGTTGCGGTTGCCGGGACTGGAGTCCGGCGCGTACCGGGCGCTGGCGCGGCGGGCGGCAGCGCTGTGCCATGCCCACGATGCCCGGCTGCTGCTGAATGCCCCGGCGGAGTGGGTCGGCCCCTGCGGTGCCGATGGCGTGCACCTGAACGCCGGGCGGCTGCGCGCCTGCCGGGAGAGGCCCCTTCCGACCGGGATGTGGGTGGGCGCCTCCTGCCACGATGCGGCCGAGTTGCGCCTGGCGGAGGCCATCGACGCGGATTTCGCCCTGTTGTCGCCGGTGCAGCCCACCGCCAGCCATCCGCATGCGCGGCCCCTCGGCTGGGAGCGGTTCTCCGCCCTGGTGGAGCAGGCGTCGCTGCCGGTCTACGCCCTCGGTGGGGTCACTCCGGAACAGATGGAGACGGCATGGCTGCACGGCGCCCAGGGGATCGCCGCCATCCGCGGATTGTGGATGGGTTGGCCCTATCCTGCCGCGAACAGGGCCGAATAGACGCGAATATCCCGGAACTTCCCGGGGACCCGTAACAGCTCCTCAGTTCCCCGACGTCTCGTCGGGCGGATCGAAGGGGCGCGCGGGATTCCGGTCGGGTATGCGGTAACCCTCGTCCAGCCACTCCCCCAGGTCGATCAGGCGGCAGCGCTCGCTGCAGAAGGGGCGGGAGCGGGCCTGCTCGTTCCACTGGAACCGCCGGCCGCAGGTGGGGCACTTCACTTCCATGATGTCACAGGATGCAGGTGGTGAGGCTGAACTCCACGTCCTGGCGCGTCGGAGACGGGCGCTCCTCCTCGCTCGGTTCCATGAAGCGGACGATGAAACGGTGCTTGCCGCCGGAGATCTCGGCGAACAGGTGCAGGCTGCGGGGCACGCCGACGCGGACCAGCTGGGTGGGCGCCTGGGCGTCCAGGTTCTGCTGGAACAGCCCCTCGCGGGCGGTCTGCCGGGTGGGGCTGGTGCTGCTGCGCACCAGCGACAGGATCAGGTCCACCGCGGTCTCGACCGGTTCCAGGGTGCCGAGCCAGCTGCGGATCTCCGCCTGGCGGAACTCGTGGGGCTGCTGCAGCCAGTAGTGATAGTAGGGCAGGTCGAAGGCGCAGGTGCCACCGGGGATGCTGCTGCGCTTGAGGATGCTCTTGAGGAACTCGTTGCCGCGCATGGCGTGGCCGATCTGGCCGTTGATCTGGTAGATCCTGCCGGTGGCCTTCTCCAGGTTGTCGAGGATGATGTCCAGCCGCTCGGTGTCGATGCCCGGGGTGCGACGGATGCCGGCCAGCTTCTCCCGGTGGCGGTCCAGCTCCTTGATCAGGTCCGCCTTGATATCGGCCCGGGAGAAGATGTTCACCATGTCCAGCAGGCCGTCGATGGCCGCCCGGCTGGCCCAGACATCGGTCTGGGGCAGGTAGTGTTCGACCTGTCTGAACTGGTGCTCCAGGCGCAGCAGGGTGCGCGTCTTCTCGTTCAACGGGTGTTCGTAGACGATGGTGTCCGGCGGGGCGGAAGGCATACGGGGCGGCGTCCATGTGATCGGCCCGGCTATTCTCCATGATTTCGGTTCCCCAGGTAAATAGGGGTGGGTCGATAATTGTGAGCCGGGTGGCAACGGCTGCCGTCGCCCCATTGCTCCATCGCGCTACCCGGTGGACTCAGGGGGTGGCGTGGGAGAGGGCCAGATATTTTCGGTGCAGCGCCTCGACCTGGGGTGCCAGCCGCTCCCGCGGGCCGCTGTTGTCGATGATGTCGTCCGCCGCCTGCAGCCGCTGTTCGCGACCGGCCTGGGCGTCCAGGATGGCGTGCGCCTGCGCGGCATCGATGCCGTCACGGGACCGCACCCGCTCGATCTGCAGCTGCTCCGGACAGTCCACCACCAGCACCCGGTCGACGTCGCCGGTCTGTCCCGTCTCCAGCAGCAGGGGGATGGCGAGGATGGCGTAGGGGGTGTCGAGCGCGGCGAGGCGGTCGCGCATGTGCCGCCGGATCAGGGGGTGGAGGATTCCTTCCAGCTCCCTGCGCGCGGCCGGGTCCCGGAACACGATGTCACGCAGGCGGCGGCGGTCGAGCCGGCCGTCCCGGCCGATCACCCGGTTGCCGAAGCGGGCGCGGATCCGCTCCAGGCCCGGGGTGCCGGGCGCCACCACCGCCCGGGCCGCCTCGTCGGCGTCGATCACCGGAACACCGAGGGCGCGGAACAGCTCCGCCACGGCACTCTTGCCGCTGCCGATGCCACCGGTGAGGCCGACCACCAGCATGGATCAGGCGAGGCCGGCCCAGGTGAGGTAGAGGCGGTTCAACTGTTCGCCCCACAGCAGGCTGATCCAG
>DRKP01000021.1 GCA_011051715.1 Sedimenticola thiotaurini
CGCGATGATCGCGCCGGGATCGGCGTTCAGGTGCGGATTTGCGATTGAATCAACAGCCGAAGCTATTGATGATTGAGCAAATACCGCAGATGGACGGCGAGACCGGTGCGCGGGCGCGTTCAGCGATGCCCGTTAAAATATTGTACTCCGCTACTATTCAAGGATTTCGCGTGAAATACAGTATGTTGAAACATAATTTCAGCGATCGGGTAAAATATTCGGGCTAGGTGAGCGGCCGCAGCGCGGATACGCAGATACAGGGCACAGATGCAGATGACCACCACCGACTCTCCCCTCGCCGTCGACTTCTGCGGTCTCCGCTTCGACACGCCGCTGGTACTGCTCTCGGGGTGTGTCGGCTTCGGCGAAGAGTATACCCGGGTGAAGGGCTTTTCCAATCGCGATGCCGGTGCGGTCTGCCTCAAGGGGACCACCCTGGAACCGCGCCCGGGCAATCCACCGCACCGGGTCTGCGAGACGCCGGATGGCATGCTCAACGCCATCGGCCTGCAGAACCCCGGCGTCGACCGGGTGGTGGACGACATCCTGCCCACCCTGGACTTCTCCGAGACCCGCTTCATCGCCAACGTCTCGGGGTCGACGGTGGAGGAGTACGAGCAGGTGACCCGCCGCTTCGACGACTCCCCCATCGACGCCATCGAGATCAACATCTCCTGTCCCAACGTGAAGCAGGGCGGCGTCGCCTTCGGCAACGACCCGGAGATGTCGGCGCGGGTGGTCGAGGCGTGCCGCCGGGCCACCGGCAAGCCCTTGATCACCAAGCTGTCGCCGAACCAGACCGATATCGCCGACAACGCCCGCCGCTGCATCGAAGCCGGCAGCGATGCCTTCTCCGTGATCAACACCCTGATGGGCATGGCGGTCGACATCGAGAGCCGCACCCCGGTGATCGGCAACAACCAGGGTGGCCTGTCGGGGCCGGCGATCAAGCCGGTGGCCCTGCTCAAGGTCCACCAGGTCTACCAGGTCTGCCGCGATCACGGCATCCCGATCATCGGCCAGGGCGGGGTCGCCAGCGCCGAGGATGTGCTGGAGTTCATCATCGCCGGCGCCAGCGCCGTCGGGGTGGGAACCGCCCTGTTCTACGACCCCCTCATCTGCCGCCGCATCAACCGGGGGATCGGGGAGTATCTGCAGCGCCACGACCTGGCGTCGGTGATGCAGCTCACCGGGACCCTGACCCTGAACACGCCACCCGCCAGCCGCTGCGGTTGCTGACCCGTCCGGCCGGACCGATGGCCGGACCGGGGTGAATGAATGGGAATAAAGATTCTAGCGCCGGGGTCGCTATGGGATGGGGGGCCGGGGATCGTCCGCCAGGGTTTTCCCGGCCCCGCAGACCGGACCACACCGTGAGATCCTGAGACAATATACTGAAGATGCACAGCGCCTCATCACATCCCGATGCCGAGACCCTGAGGAGATTCCTCCCGTTCCAGGGTCTCGACCGGGCCGACCTGGAACGTATCGCCGCGACGGTGGAGGTCGAGACCGCCGCCCCCGGCCAGCTGCTGATCCAGCGGGGCAGCAACGACGACACCAGCTTCTTTCTGCTCGATGGACGGCTGCGTCTGCGCGCCGAGGATGGCCGGGTCAGCGAGATCACCGACGATTCGGCCTCCGCCCGCAACCCCATCGCACAGCTGCGACCGCGCCACTACGACGTGATGGCCGTGACCCCGACCCGTTATCTGCGCATCGACAACCGGCTGCTGCAGGGCAGCACCCCGGCTCCCGGTGGTGGAGAGAGCAGTTTCGGCGCCTACCAGGTGAGCGGTGAACAGGTGGAGGAGGTATCGGAGTTCGAGGACCGCATCTCCTACCAGTTCCTGCAGGACCTGGAGCACGACAAGCTGGTCCTGCCGAGCCTCCCCGACGTCGCCGCCCGCATCGGCCGCGCCATTCGGGACGACGTCAGCGATGCCCACACCATCGCCGAGATGATCCAGACCGATCCGGTCATCACCGCCAAGGTGATCAAGGCGGCCAACAGCGCCCTGTACGGTGGCCGCAATCCGGTGGAGACCTGCGCCGCCGCCGTGGTCCGCCTCGGCACCGAGGTGACCCACCAGCTGGTGCTCTCCTTCGCCATGCGGGAACTGTTCCGGTCCGACTCCGGTCTGTTACAGCAGCGGATGCAGGATCTGTGGCAGCACAGCACCCAGGTGGCGGCAATCTGTTACGTGCTGGCCCGGCACGACGACCGCTTCGATCCGGAGCACGCGATGCTGGTGGGCCTGCTGCACGACATCGGCGTGGTGGCAGTGCTCAACTACACCCGGGAGTTCCCGATGGAGGCGCGCCAGCCCGAGGTGGTGGATCAGGCGATCCGCTGCCTGCGTGCCCAGACCGGCAGCCTGATCCTGCGCAAATGGGGCTTTTCCACCGACTTCATCGTCGCCGCCCTGGAAGCCGAGGAGTGGATGCGCAACCACGACCTGAAACCCGACTACTGCGATCTGGTCATCATCGCCCAGCTGCACAGCTTCGTCGGCACCGAACGGGCCCTGTCGGTACCGGCCATCAACGAGGTACCGGCCCACTCCCGCCTCGCCCTGGGTGAGCTGACGCCACGCATGAGCCTGAAGATCCTGGACGAGGCCAAGGATCAGATCGACCATGCCCAGTCGCTGTTGAACCTCTGAGCCCGGACCATGATCAGATCACTCTTCCTCTGCGCCGCACTGCTCCTGGGCAGCGGCCCGGCCCTGGCAGCCACCACCCTCACTCCGGTCTACGATCGCCCGCCGGCCCCCGATTTCACCCTCACCGACCTGGACGGCAACCAGGTCACCCTGAAGCAGTTCCGCGGCCAGGTGCTGGTGGTCAATTTCTGGGCCACCTGGTGTCCGCCCTGCCGCAAGGAGATGCCCGCCCTGGAACGGGGTGCCCGCTGGCTGGAGCGCTTCAACGGCCGCGTCGTCGCCATCAACATGGGTGAAAAGCCGGAGGCGGTGCGCCGTTACCTGGAGCAGCAGCCGTTGCAGCTGCAGATCCTGCTCGACCCCGGTGGCCGCACCGCCGGCGACTGGGGGGTACAGGGACTGCCGGTCACCTTCGTGGTGGACCCGGAGGGACGCATCGCCTACAAGGCCATCGGCGCCCGCGAGTGGGACGATCCGCTGCTGCTGGTGCCGATCCGTGCCCTCGGTCCAGACCAGTGACCTGATCCACCCCTGGGACGTCACCCCGGCCGAGGCCCGGGAGATCCAGCAGCGGCTGCGCGAGCGGGTGGAGTGCCACGACCGCCTCGATCCGGTGCGGCTGGTCGCCGGCGTCGACGTGGGGTTCGAGGACGGGGGCCGGACCACGCGGGCGGCGGTGGCGCTGCTCCACTTTCCCTCCCTGGAACCGGCCGGCGAGGCCATCGCCCGCCAGCCGACCCGCTTCCCCTATATCCCGGGGCTGCTCTCGTTCCGGGAGATCCCGGCGGTGCTGGCGGCGCTGGAGCAGCTGCGGCAGCGCCCCGATCTGCTGCTCTGTGACGGCCAGGGGATCGCCCATCCACGGCGCCTCGGCATCGCCTCCCATCTGGGCCTGCTCACCGACACCCCCTCCATCGGCGTGGCCAAGACCCGGCTCATCGGCAGCCACGACGAACCATCCATGGAGAAGGGGGCGTGGGTGCCGTTGCTGGACAGGGGCGAGCGCATCGGTGCCGTGCTGCGCACCCGCACCGGGGTCAAGCCGCTCTTCATCTCCTGTGGTCACCGGGTCGGCCTGGAGACGGCGATCCATTTTGTGCTCGCCTGCACCACCCGCTACCGGCTGCCGGAGACCACGCGGCGGGCGCACCGGCTGGCGTCGGGTTAACCCGAATATTTCACCCGATCGCTGAAATTATGTTTCAGCATACTGTATTTCACGCGAAATCCTGGAATATTGGCGGAGTACAAGATGTTACCGGGCATCGCTGAACGCGCCCTCGCGCCGGGATCAGCGCATTCCCGGGTGAAATATTCGGGTTACCGAGGCCGCCCGGGGCTATGCCGGGCGGATGTGCTCGATGTAGTGGGGGCGGTCCTCCATCTTCAGCTCGACGCCCCCGGCCTCGACCCGCAGGTGGCGGTCGCTGCCCTCGAAGCGCAGATCACAATGGGCCCGGCCCTGGCCCTGCAGCGGGATCGGGATCATGTCACGGTAGGTGTAGACGTTCTCGCCCACGTCGCCGCCGGCACAGACGCAGGGGCAGCCGGGCGGCTCGCCCTCCACCTCCGCCTGGTGGAAGATCAGCTCTCCCGCCTGCCACCAGCGGGTGCGCTCCCGCGAGCCGCTCATGGTCTTGATCAGGTAGGCGCGGGAGAAGCGGACGACGACACGCCCCTCCCCGACACGGATGGATTCCACCTCGGAACCCGGGAGATCAATGCTGGTACTGTCCATTGCGTGGTCCCGTCCTGCTCTGGTGAGTCGGCATTATATTAACCCGGCAACCTAATATATCGTGTTCAGCCGTGCTGTGCGCGTTCGCGGCAAGGCGTCGAAACGCCGCTGTAGCACCTCTACAGCCAGTTTCGACAACGCAGTCCACGGGCGCGCACAGCACGGCCTGTCATTTGATTTCAATAGGTTAGGAGCCTATTCCCCGGCGGGCCCGCTGCGGTCACCCTCCAGCCCCAGCTCGCGGATCTTCCGGGTCAGGGTGTTGCGCCCCCAGCCGAGCAGGCGCGCCGCATCCTGGCGACGGCCGCCGGTCTGCTCCAGGGCGGCGCCGATCATGATCCGCTCGAACTCCGGCATCGCCTCGTCCAGCAGCCCCTCCTGGCCCTGCTGCAGCCGGCGCCGGGCCCAGCCGCGCAGGCTGCTGCGCCAGTCCCCTTCGCCACTGTCGGGGCTGCCGCTGGAGCGCAGCTCCGGCGGCAGGTCCTCCACGTGGATCTCGTGGCTCGAGGCCATCACCGTCAGCCAGCGGGCGGTGTTCTCCAGCTGGCGCACGTTGCCCGGCCACTCCAGGCGCTCCAGCTCGGCCAGGGTCTCGGGCAGCAGCACCTTCGTCTCCACCCCCAGCTCCGCCGCCGCCATGGCGAGAAAGTGTTTCATCAGCAGGCCGATGTCCTCGCGCCGCTGGCGCAGCGACGGGACATGGACCCTGATCACATTGAGACGATGGAACAGGTCCTCACGGAAACGCCCCTCCTTGACCAGCTGTTCCAGGTTCTGGTGGGTGGCGGCGATGATGCGCACGTCGACGGTGACCGGTTCGTGGCCGCCGACCCGGTAGAACTCACCGTCCGCCAGCACCCGCAGCAGGCGGGTCTGCAGCTCCGCCGGCATGTCGCCGATCTCGTCCAGGAACAGGGTGCCTCCGTCCGCCTGCTCGAAGCGCCCGATGCGCCGGGTCTGGGCACCGGTAAAGGCGCCGCGCTCGTGCCCGAACAGCTCCGACTCCATCAGATCACGCGGAATGGCCGCCATGTTGAGGGCGATGAAGGGGCGTTCGGATCGGGGGCTGTGACGGTGCAGGGCCTGGGCGACCAGCTCCTTGCCGGTACCCGATTCGCCGTTGATCAAAACCGTGATGTTGGACCGGGCCAGCCGGCCGATGGCCCGGAACACCTCCTGCATGGCGGGGGCCTCACCGATGATCTCCGGATGGCTGTTCTCCCCTGCCTGCTCCGACTCCGGACGCAGGCTGCGGCTCTTGCGGCAGGCACGGGTCACCTGCTCCACCGCCTCGTCCACGTCGAACGGCTTGGGCAGATACTCGAAGGCACCGCTGTGGAACGCCGCCACGGCGCTGTCGAGATCGGAGTGGGCGGTCATGATGATCACCGGAAGATCGGGACAGGCCTCGTGGATATGCTCCAGCAGGGCCAGTCCGTCCATCCCCGGCATGCGCACGTCGGAGACGATGGCGTCCGGCTGCTGCCCCGACAGGGCCTCCATGACGCCATCGGCGCTGGCAAAGGACTTCACCTCCATTCCCGCCTTCTGCAGCGCCTTCTCCAGCACCCAGCGGATGGAACGGTCGTCGTCGATGACCCAGATTCGATTACTTCTTGCCATTGGGATTCTCCACCGGCAGCAACACATGGAAACGGGTGCATCCCGGCCTGCTGTCACACTCCACCAGCCCGCCGTGCTGATTGACCAGGGCCTGGGAGATGGAGAGGCCCAGTCCCATGCCACCCTCGCTGGCGGTCACCATGGGGTAGAACAGCTTTTCCCGGATCGCCTCCGGGATGCCGGGGCCGTTGTCCTCGATGGTGATCTGCACCACCAGCCGGTGGCGCCGGCTGCCGATGGTGAACTGGCGCAGGATACGTGTCTTCAGCCGGATCCTGCCCCCGTCCTGGCCTTCCAGGGCCCGGGCGGCGTTGCGCAGGATATTGAGCAGGGCCTGGATGATGCGGCCGCTGTCCACGTACAGATCCGGGATACTGGGGTCGTAGTCGCGCTCGATCTGCAGCCTGGAGCCGTACTCCGCCTGCACCAGGCCCCGCACCCGCTCGAGAACGGTGTGAACATTCACTTCGCTCATCACCGGCAGCTGGTTGGGCCCGAGCATCTGGTCGACCAGGGACTGCAGGCGATCCGCCTCGTCGATGATGATACGGGTGTACTCCTCCAGCGCCGGGTCCGGCAACTCCCGCTCCAGCAGCTGGGCAGCGCCGCGCAGGCCACCGAGCGGGTTCTTGATCTCGTGCGCCAGGCCCCGGATCAGATCCCGTGCGGCCTGGTGCTGACTCAGCAGGTGTTCTTCCCGGCTGATGCGCAACTGGCGGTCGATCTGCTGCAACTCCACCAGCAGGCCACCCTCCCCATCCTCGTCGCTGAGAGGAATGACGGTGCAGTCCACACTCACCGAACGACCCTCCCCCAGCGGCAGGGTCATCTCCCGTTCGGTGAAGGGCCGGCCACTCTCCAGGGATCGGGAGAGCCGGGCCCTGGCCACATCGGCCGGACAATGGATCAGGGCGCCCGCCTCCATCCCCACCATGTGGCGGGCAGAGACGGCGAACAGCATCTCGGCGGCCGGATTCATGTAGCGGAGGCGGAGATCCCTGCCGAACAGCAGCACCACCGTGTTCAGATTTTCCAGGATCCGGGTGGCATGGGGAGCGGCAGAGGGGGCGGTTCTCTTCATCGAACTTAGGAATTAGCAAATAGCGTGCCATGCCGGCGGGGCGATGGACCGGGTGTTTTCAGGCGAATACAGGGGACAGGTTACCGCCGACCGGGGGTATTGTGCACCAAGAGAGTGCAGCAACAGGGAAAAGGACGATGGTGGGCCGGTGAGAGGCCGGCCCGGGGCGGTACGTGGATCAGCCGGCCCGTGGGGCCTTGCGGGGCGCACTCACCCGCAGCAGGTGGAAGGTGACCGAGGGGGAGCGAATGACTTCGTTGCCCTGGGCATCGATGACGCTGGCCTGCAGGGTGTGGGTGCCCCGGTCCACGTTCTGCAGCGTGATCTGGGTGGTGTTCAGCTCCCCCGAGGCGGGCTGGCCATCCAGGTAGATGCGGATCCGGTGCCCCTTCATCAGCGCCGGCTGCAGCGTCAGGCTGACGTCCACCAGGCCCTGGTTGGAGCGGATCGCCTCGTCGTTGGCCGGCGCGGCGATACTCATGCTCTTGTAGTCGGGGGTCTCATCCGCCTTACCCTGGCCGGTGGATGCCGGGGTGGTATCACCAACCGGTGCCGGCGTGTAGACGGTGGCCTCGCGCAGTTTCACCTCTTCGGCGCCGGGACCCGGCTGGTCGGAATAGTGGACCTCACCGTTGGGATCCACCCAGCGGTAGACCGCCGCGACGGCCGGAAGCATGGTGCCGAACAGTGCCAGGAGAAGGAGGATACGCATGGGCAGAAGAATAGCCCACTGGCGCGGGAGCAACAACAGGAAACGGCACGAACCGTGGCATTTTGGCGACGAACGCAAGAAAAACGCCCCTTGCGGGGCGTTCTTCGGGAACCGGCTTCCGTTGGCGCCGGCCTACAGCGAATAGTACATGTCGAATTCCACCGGATGGGTGGTCATGCGCAGACGGGTGACCTCCTCCATCTTGAGATCGATGTAACCGTCGATCAGGTCGTCGGTGAAGACGCCACCGGCGGTGAGGAAGTCGCGGTCCGCGTCCAGCGCCTCCAGCGCCTGATCCAGGCTGTGGCAGACGGTGGGGATGTTGGCCGCCTCTTCCGCCGGCAGATCGTACAGGTCCTTGTCCATCGCCTCGCCCGGGTGGATCTTGTTCTGGATGCCGTCGAGGCCGGCCATCATCATGGCGGAGAAGGCCAGGTAGGGATTGGCCGTGGGATCGGGGAAGCGCACCTCGATGCGGCGGGCCTTGGGGCTGGAGACCCACGGAATGCGGATCGAGGCGGAGCGGTTGCGGGCCGAATAGGCCAGCATCACCGGCGCCTCGAAGCCGGGCACCAGGCGCTTGTAGGAGTTGGTGGAGGCGTTGGTGAAGGCGTTCAGGGCACGGGCGTGCTTGATGATGCCGCCGATGTAGTAGAGGGCGGTCTCGGACAGGCCACCGTACTGGTTGCCGGCGAAGATGTTCTCGCCGTCCTTCGCCAGGGACTGGTGCACGTGCATGCCGGAGCCGTTGTCACCAACCAGCGGCTTGGGCATGAAGGTGACGGTCTTGCCATAGGCGTGGCCGACGTTGTGGATCACGTACTTCATGATCTGGTTCTGGTCGGCACGCTTGACCAGGGTGTCGAACATGGTGCCGATCTCGCACTGGCCGCCGGTGGCCACCTCGTGGTGGTGCACCTCGACCTTGACACCCATCTCCTCCAGGGCCAGGCACATGGCGGCACGGATGTCGTTGAGGGAGTCGACCGGGGGAACCGGGAAGTAGCCGCCCTTCAGCCCCGGGCGGTGACCGATGTTGCCGTCCTCGTAGACCTTCTCGGAGTTCCACTCGGCCTCTTCGGAATCCACCTTGTAGAAGGCACCGGACATGTCGGCGCCGTAGCGCACGTCGTCCAGGATGAAGAACTCGGGCTCCGGGCCGAAGTAGGCGGTGTCACCGATGCCGGTCGACTGCAGGTAGGCCTCGGCCCGCTTGGCCACCGAGCGGGGATCGCGCTCGTAGCCTTCCATGGTGGAGGGCTCGAGGATGTCGCAGCGGATGTTCAGGGTCACCTCGTCGGTGAAGGGGTCGAGCACCGCGGTGTCCGCGTCCGGCATCAGGATCATGTCGGACTCGTTGATGCCCTTCCAGCCGGCGATGGAGGAGCCGTCGAACATCTTGCCGTCGGTGAAGAGATCCTCGTCGATGACGGAAGCCGGCATGCTGACGTGCTGCTCCTTGCCGCGGGTATCGGTGAAGCGCAGGTCGACGAACTTCACTTCTTTGTCTTTGATCATCTTCAGGACTTTCGAGGCCATGATGTTCTCCAGCAGATTAGTATTTGGATTGAAACGGTGCGGCCGCCGGAAGACGGCCGCACCGGTCTGGTTTCGCCCGCCGCCCCCCGGATCCGGGGCCCGGCACGAAAAAGTCTGGGCAACAGAATAGCAGAAACCATGCCATCCGCCGGAGAGCCCCCTCCGGTCGATCCCCTGTCACCCTTTGGTCGGGCGTCGATCGCCCGTCCAGTCAGGCGTTTACCGGGCAGGGTACGGCGGATCGGACAATGGCCCGGTATTGTAGCACCAAGTTCCGGAAAAACATTCCCCCACCGGTCATCGGGGAACCCTGCACAACTATGGATCGAACCGGGGCCAGCATGCCCTATTTTGGTGCAAGGGCGTAGTACAACCGGAGCCGGCCGAACCCCCCCAGTTCGTCCAGGCACTGCTGCAGCGACTGTTCCAGCCGCCTCGACTCCTCCTGGCTGCGGAAGTCGTCCAGCGGCAACACCAGATCGACGTGTACCCGTCCGTCCAGGTAGTGCAGCAGCATCCTCTGCTGCCGCCGGGCCTCCGGATGACGCTCCCAGCAATGGGAGAGGGCGCGTTCCACCTGCTGTCGCAGCGGCAGCCCGCGGCTGGGTGCGGCCACCTCGTCGTCTTCCGGGTCGATGTGGACGGTGACGTCCATCACCTCCTCCACCTCCTCCAGCAGCCGGTCCATCACCCGCTGGCTGATCATGTGCCCCTCCGACACGCTGACCCAGGGATCCACCAGCACGTGCACGTCCACCGATGCCTGCCCGCCCATGCGCCGGGTGCGCAGCATGTGGATCGCCTGCACCCCGTCCACCGCCAGGATCAGACCGCGTATCTTCTCCAGCCGCTCCTGCTCCAGACCGGCGTCCGCCAGCTCCTGCACCGCCGGCCAGCCCAGTTCCCAGGCGATGCGCAGGATCATCAGGCCCACCAGCACCGCGGCGATGGAGTCCAGATAGGTCAGGCCGGCCATGGTGCCGGCGACACCCACCAGGACCACGATGGAGGAGATGGCGTCGGAGCGGTGGTGCCAGGCGTTGGCCCGCAGCATCTCCGATTTCAGCCGGCGCGAGACGACGATGGTGTAGTGGTACAGCCACTCCTTCGACAGGATCGAGATGCCGGCCACCACCAGCGCCAGGTAGCCGGGCCGCAGCAGCTCCTCCGGGTGGAACAGGCGCTCCACCGCGTCCCAGACGATGCCCACCGCCACCAGCGCCAGCAGCAGCCCCAGCCCCAGGGTCGCCAGGGTCTCGAAGCGGCCGTGGCCGTAGGGATGGTCGTGATCCGGCTCCTGGGCGGCGTGGTGGGAGGCGAACCAGACCAGGCCGTCGGAGAGCAGGTCGGAGAGGGAGTGGATGCCGTCGGCGACCAGCGCCTGGGACTGGGCCAGCCAGCCGACCACCACCTTGGCCGCCGCCAGCAGCAGGTTGATCACCGCGCCGATCAGGGTGACGCGCTGGGTCTGGTCGCGCCGCTGCTCGGCCGCGTTGCGCCCGCTCTCCACAGTCATTCCCTCCCTCCCACTTCCAGCACCACCCGGTACTCGTCCTCTTCGCTGCTGGTCTCCAGCACGCGGTGGCCGTTGATGCGGCACCAGGCCGGAATGTCGTTGAGCGCCCCCGGATCGGTGCAGACCGCCTCCACGATGGTGCCTGGATCGAGCTGCGCAACCCGGTCCTGGACCCGGATCACCGGCATCGGGCAGAGCAGCCGGCGCGCATCCACCACCACCCGGTTCACAGGTGCCAGGCCTCGGGGATCTGGTCGGGGCGCAGCGGCGTCACCACCAGTTCCCGGGTGGCACCGTCCCGGTCCCGGTACTCCAGCGTCACCCGCTCCTGGTCCCGCCCCTTGCTGTAGCGCGCCACCAGGCGGGCGGCCAGCTCCAGGTCACCCTCCTCCACCACCCCGTCGATCAGGGCCAGTGGTCCGGGATGGCTGACGCAGCGGATGCTGGGATACTGGTTGCGGTATCCCTGCAGGAAATTGCCCTCTCCCTCCTCCCGGGAGACGATCACCTTGTAGTGGGGTGCCGGCCGCAGATGCCGGCCCACCTTCAGCAGCATGATGTCATCCAGCTCGTACTGCTTGTCACCGCGGGCCCGCCACAGGTCCGCCAGCTTGGCCGAGTACTGGGCATCGGTGAGAAAACAGCAGCCACCTGCCGGCTGGGCGTAGTCCTCGAAGCCGAAACGGCGGGCCAGGGCCATCTGCGGCTTGCGACTGCGGCCGGAGAAGTCGTACAGCGCCTCCCGGTCGACCCAGCCCTCGCGCTCGGGCCTGGTGGGGGGCAGGTTCTTGGCGCACAGCGGCCGCAGCAGCAGGTCGTCGGCGCCCGATTCCCGGGACACCACCGGCATGGTGTCCCGACGCTGGGACATGGGCCGCTGGCCGATCACCTCGCCGGTGACGATGAAGTCGAAGCCGTGCTGCCCGATCCACTCGTGGGCCTTCCTCACCATGAAGATCTTGCAGTCGAGGCAGGGGTTGAGGTTGGCGCCGTAGCCGTGGCGCGGATTGAACACCACCTGCTTGTACTCCTCGATGATGTCGACGATGTGCAGCTTGATACCGAGCTGCTCGGCCACCCACAGGGCGTTGTTGCGCTTGGGCCGGTCACGGTCACGCCGGCGGATGGCGTGGGTGTGGCCCTCGACGCAGAATCCGGTGAAGAAGTTGATCCCCTCGACGTGGATGCCCTGCTCCTGCATCACCCGGGCGGCGAGCAGTGAGTCGAGTCCGCCGGAGATCAGGGCTACGGCCTTGCGTGGTTCGGTCATGACGACGGGAGTGGAATGGGGCCGGGGAACGGGGCGGTCATTCTAATACAGATCGGCCGCCATGGGCCAAACGGCGGCCGCCGGTCACCGCTCCAGGAACAGGGATCCGGGCAGGGGGCCGGGGCGGCCGACGAAGTAGCCCTGGGCGAAGTCCACCTGCAGTTCGCCCAGCATGCGCAGGGTCGTCTCGTCCTCGACGAACTCGGCCACGGTCTTCTTGCCCAGGCCTCTGGCCACCTCCGCCATCGCCTTGACGAAGATGCGGTCGTCGCTGCTGTGTGCCAGATGCCGGATGAAGGAGCCGTCGATCTTGACCACGTCCACCGGCAGCTCCTTCAGATAGAAGAAGGAGGAGAAGCCGACACCGAAGTCGTCCAGCGCGGTACGGCAGCCCAGCTGCCGGATGGTGCCCATCAGCCGCTCGGCCGACTGGATGTCGGCCAGGGCGGCGGTCTCGGTGATCTCGACCAGCAGCCGGGCCGGGTCCACCCCGCTCTCCTGCAGCAGGGTCCGCAGCAGCGGCAGCAGTTCCGGGTCCCCCACCACCCGGCCGGAGAGGTTTAGGGAGAGAGAGACCCGGGCCGGGTCGGTCGCCTGCAGCGTGGCGATGGCGTGGCGCAGGACGTAGCGGTCGATGCGGTGGATCAGGCCGCTGCGCTCGGCCACCGGTATGAAGCTGCCCGGCATCGAGACCGAGTCGTCCCCGTTGCGCATCCGCAACAGGCACTCGTAGTGACTGACCCGGCTGTCGGTGATCGCCATGATCGGCTGAAACTCCAGGAACAGGCGCTCCTGCTGCAGCGCCTGCTCGATGCGCTGCTTCCAGCGCACCTCCTCGTTCAGCTGCTCCCGTCGTTGCTCACCCCAGGAGAACAGGTGCCAGCGGCCCCGCCCCACGTCCTTCGCCTGGTACATCGCCAGGTCGGCGTTGGCCATCAGGTCCTGGATGTTGCCGCCATGATCGGGGAACAGGGCGATACCGATACTGGCCGAGATGCGATGACTGCGGCCATGTACCGGCAGTTCGATCTCCGCCAGGGTCTCCAGGATCCGGTTGGCCAGCCAGATGGCGCCATCGGCATCGGTCTCCGGCACTACCAGGGCGAACTCGTCTCCCCCCAGGCGCGCCAGGATGTCGCTGTCCCGGATCACCTGCCGCAGGGCATTGGCCACCACCCGCAGCATGGCGTCCCCGGCCTGGTGTCCGCTGGTGTCGTTGATGTACTTGAACTGATCCAGATCGAAGAAGAACAGCGCCCCCTGGCGCCGGTAGCGCTGGTTCAGAGTGAGGATCTGCTGAAAGTCGAGCTGAAACCGGCGCCGGTTGATCAGCTCGGTCAGGGGATCGTGATCGGCCAGCCAGGCGAGATTGCGCTCCGCCTCCTCCCGGTCGGTGATATCGAGGCCGACCGAGAGCACCCGCACCGCATCGGTACCGTCCGGGCCGATCAAGCGGGAATGGACCCAGGAGACACTGCGCCGCCGCCCGTCGGGGACCAGCACATGGCTCTCATGGTGATAGGACTCGATGCTCCCCTGCCGCAGCAGGGCCAGATTGCGGTTCAGCTCTTCGCTGCGGGATGCCGGGTCCAGCATGTCGATGAAACGTTCCCGGCCGATGGCTGCGGTGTCCCGGCCGGTGACCCGCTGCCCCTCCAGATTGAGGCTGCGGAGGAACCCGTCGGCATCCTGGGTCAGGATCACCACCTGAGCGCTGTTCAGCAGCCCGGCGACGAAATCACGCTCTCTGGCCAGCGCCCTGCTGCGCTGGAGCAGGTTCTCGGTGCGGCTCTGTACCTTCCGGTCCAGTGCCTCCAGCCGGCTGGCCAGGGACATGGCCGCATCCAGGGCAACGTCGATCTCGTCCTCCAGCCACTGCTTCGTGCCGCTGCCCAGTTCCGACCGCACCTGCACCGTCTCTCCCCCGGCCAGCCGGGGGAGGGCGGATGCGAGGCGTTTCAGCCGGTTCATCGGCGCCCACAGCAGAAACAGCAGCAGCAGTTCCGACAGCAGCAGACCGGCCAGGCCGATGCCGATGCTCTGGTGGCGGGCCTTGTCGATATATGCGATCTCCGCCGTGATATCACCGATCAGCAGGAGATCGTTGTCGTCGTTCCAGGGCCGCCGGCCGGCTGGAACCCTCACTACCTCCAGGCTGCTCTCCTCGAAATCGAACCGGTAGGGCCGGCCGGCCGCGATCCGGGACAGCACGATCCGTTCCGAGATGGACCGCAGCGCCGGGATCAGCCGCTGCGGGGACGAGGCAAGGGCCAGCCGGCGCCCCCATCGGGGCAGCCATCTCGCGTCTTCTTCCAGTCCGCTGGCGGGGCGGTCGCCGGTGACGATCGCCAGGTCGGAACCACTGATGCTGCGAAAGGTGGAGACCGTATCCGCCACGGTCCGTCCCAGCAGCAGCACCCCGGTGACCTGGCCCTGCAGCAGCAGGGGCACTGCGACCAGCTGGTGGCACTCCGTTGTACAGTGCAACAACTTGCCCACTGTCTCCGTCCGCAGGGCCTTCCGCATCATCTCCCGCACCACCTGATCGTCGCCGGTGCCGCCCTGGGAATAGCGCACCTTCCCCCCGGCATCCATGAACAGGAGGGTGGTGATGTCCCAGTCGACCTCCAGCGCGGCCGCCCGGCCGGTCAGCTGGCGTACCAGCCGGTCCTCCAGGGAGAGCATGGGGAACCATCCTTCGCTGCCCTCCATGACCAGGGGCCCGATCCGCTCCAGGCTGGAGAAACTCCGTTCGACCAGGGCACTGAATTCACGAATACGGCGCTCTGCACTGAGTGCGCGCTGGCGCTGGAACTGCCCCTCCAGGCGCATCACGCCGAGGGTGACCAGGGATACGTTGACCGCCAGCAGGATCAGGCTCAGCAGCAGCACCGCCTTCCACTTGAGGCTGAAGAAGAGCGGGGGACGACCGGTCGGCGCAGGCCGGTGAATGGCGGCGAGCCGGGACATGGTTCAGAACCCGACGGACAACAACAACGAGAACATGTACCAGTTGCGCACGGTGGCGAATGGGTTGGGGTTCTCCTCGTTGGAGAGAAAGGCGGTGCCATCGACACGGTCATACTGGCCGCGCAGCATGATGTGCTCGTTCGGGCTCCAGGTCAGGCCGAAGGTCCAGGTATGGCTGTAGAAGAGATGGGCTGGCAGGCCCTTCTCGTCGCCCTGCCTCTCGCCATCGCGATCCGTTTTGTCGTGGAAGGCGGCGTCGTAGCGCAGCAGCAGCTCCCAGTCGGGCAGGGGCCGGTAGGTACCCTGCAGGTAGGCGCCATCGGCGGTGTTCCTCCTGTCGCGCACGACATCTTCGAACCCGCTCCAGCGCACCGGCTCCTGCATGTACTCCGCGGTCAGGCTCCAGTTCTCACCGTTGTACTGAAACGAGCCGACGAAGTAGTCGATGTCGATGGATCCGGCAACCAGCGGATCGACTTCCGCCGGCCGGTATGCCATGGTAGTGGTGATGCCGCTCAGGGCCAGGCGCAGACGGCCGTCGTCCAGCTCGTAGAGGGCCCGGCCCACGAAGCCCGGGGAGTCGCTCTCCACCGATCCCGGCCAGTCGTAGCCGAGATAGGCCCACTCCAGGTTATCGTCGATCGGCGGATTGCCGACACCGAGCTGGAGCGACAAACCGTGCCGGCCGCGATAGAACTCGCCGTACAGCTGGGCGCCATCGTTGGAGAGCATGATGTCCCGCAGCTTGTCCCAGTAGACCGACTGGGGCAGGAACACGCTGGGCCGGGTGAAGGGAACGTCGCGGGTGTCGTTGTAGAGGCCGATTGGATTCTTGAACCGTCCCGCGACCAGTCCGACGCGCCGGTACTCGTCGGAGAGGACGGTGAGATCCACCAGTCCATAGTCCAGGTTGAGGCCACCTTCGCTCATCTCGCCCGCCTTGCGCGACAGCAGCTGGGCCGAGACCAGCCAGCGCGGGCTGAACCGGAACGAGGCGTTCAGACCGATCTCGCGGAAATCGAAACTGCCCTGTTCCGAATCGCCGTAGAAACTGTTGTCGCTGCTGTCGACGTAGCCCTGGGAAAGGAAACCGTGGATCTGAAGGTCGTTCCACCACTCCGGCTCCTGTGCCGCCACGGTCGCGGCCGGCAGCAGCAGGAACAGGACACACAGCCAGTGAGACCGGCTAGTGCAGGTCGATTTTTCGAACGCTGTCATCAATTCGATCCTCGGGTAGATAGCCGATTGCACCTGGCGTACCGGCGACGCGCCGTCGCATCTCATCGACGCTGTCCACCTGCTGGGGTGCCTGGCCGACACCGGAATAGACGCGCCGGTCCCAGGAGCGGCGCAACTGGTGGGGAAACACCTGGAGTACCCGCTTGCTGAACTCCCGGTGTAGCGGATCCCGGTCCTTCAGTACGAAGACCCGGACCGGAGTCCCGTCGGGCCACGACAGCAGACGCATGTTGAAGATGGCCCGGACCTTGTCTTGTGTCAGGGAGGTTTCAGTGACCGCGGGATTGACCACCAGTTCCACCGCGACGGCAGGCAGCGTCAGCCACAGCGCGCTGATCAGGATCAGGCTGTTGATGAACCACCTTCCCACCCTTCGATTCCCCGCCTCCGATGTTGCGCGCCGTGTTCTGACGGAGAGCCCCGGCACTGCGGCGCCTACGGCACCGGGCCCTGTTCCCTTCGATTCACCCTTGGTCCTTCCCATAGCGGCCCGGAGCTGACCCCCTTTACCCCCGTCGGCGAACTTTTTTTCCCGTGTCCGGCAGGGGGTGGACGGTCCTTACCGGCACATCCGCCAACCCCCGGGGACGTCGACGTACCCGACCGGATCGATGCCAAATGAAAATTAACGGCGGCGAAGATATACTACAAGATCGTTATTCCTCACTACCACCGGACCATTGAATTGAGCAAGGAAATCGTTGTCGGCAAGCCGGATCTGACCACTTTTCAGGGGTTGATCTTCGCCCTCGAGCAGTACTGGGCACAGCAGGGTTGCGTCGTCCTGCAACCCTATGACATGGAGATGGGTGCCGGCACCTTCCACACCGCCACCTTCCTCCGGTCCATCGGACCGGAGCCATGGAACGCCGCCTATGTACAGCCGTCCCGCCGCCCCACCGACGGGCGCTACGGCGAGAACCCCAACCGGCTGCAGCACTACTACCAGTTCCAGGTGGTGATGAAGCCCTCACCCCTCGATATCCAGGAGCGCTACCTGGCGTCGCTGAAACTGCTCGGCATCGATCCCGGCGTTCACGACATCCGCTTCGTGGAGGACAACTGGGAATCCCCCACCCTCGGCGCCTGGGGCCTGGGTTGGGAGGTCTGGCTCAATGGCATGGAGGTGACCCAGTTCACCTACTTCCAGCAGGTGGGGGGCCTCGACTGCCGCCCGGTGACGGGTGAGATCACCTACGGGCTGGAACGGATCGCCATGTACATCCAGGGGGCGGAGAGCGTGTTCGACCTGGTCTGGACCCACGGTCCCCAGGGCGACGTCACCTACGGCGACGTGTTCCATCAGAACGAGGTGGAACAGTCGGCCTACAACTTTGATCACGCCGACGTCGCCTTCCACTTCACCCTGTTCGACCAGTGCGAGGCCACCTGCAACCGGCTGATCGGGCTGGGGCTGCCCCTGCCGGCCTACGAACAGGTGCTGAAGGCCTCCCACGCCTTCAACCTGCTGGATGCCCGCCACGCCATCTCGGTCACCGAGCGCCAGCGCTACATCCTGCGCGTGCGCACCCTGGCCCGGGCGGTGGCCCAGGCCTACTACGAGGCCCGGGAGAAGCTGGGCTTTCCGATGCTGACCCGGGAGCCGGAGGTGACCCATGGCTGAGCGTGCCGACCTGCTGTTCGAACTGGGCACCGAGGAGCTGCCGCCCACCGCCCTGAAGAGCCTGTCCGGGGCCCTGCAGAGGGAATTCGCCGCGGGCCTGGAGAAGGCCGGGCTCGACCATGGGGAGATCACCCCCTTCGCCACACCCCGACGGCTGGCCCTGCGGATCGAGGCGCTGGCCCTGGCCCAGCCCGACCGGGAGATGGAACGCCGTGGCCCGGCCCTGCAGGCGGCCTTCGATGCCGACGGCCGGCCCACCAGGGCAGCCGAGGGATTCGCCCGCTCCTGCGGCACCACGGTGGAGCAGCTGCAGCGCATCCGTACCGACAAGGGAGAGTGGCTGGCCTACCGCATCCACGAGAAGGGCCGGCGCGCCGCCGAACTGCTGCCCGCCATCGCCGAGACCGCCCTCGGACGGCTGCCGATCCCCAAGCGCATGCGCTGGGGCGATTCCGATGCCCAGTTCGTGCGCCCGGTCCACTGGCTGCTGTTCCTCCACGGTGACCAGGTGATCCCCTGCACCCTGCTCGATGCCCGCGCCGGCCGGGAGACCCGGGGGCACCGCTTCCACCACCCCGGTCCCATCCCGATCGACGACATCGGACGCTATGAACAGGTGCTGGAGGAACAGGGAAAAGTAATCGCTCACTTCGACCGGAGGGCACGGCATATCGAAGATCAGGTACAGCGCACGGCGGAGACCATCGGCGCCGTCGCGCAGATCGACCCGAACCTTCTGGAAGAGGTGACCGCGCTGGTGGAGTGGCCCCAGCCCATCGCCGCCGGCTTCGAGGAGCGGTTCCTGGAGGTGCCCCACGAGGCGCTGATCCTGACCATGAAGAAGAACCAGAAGTACTTCCACCTGCTGGACGGGGAGGGACGGCTGGTCAACCACTTCATCACCATCGCCAATATCGAGAGCCCGACGCCGGAGGTGATCAAGGAGGGCAACGAACGGGTGATCCGCCCGCGCCTCGCCGACGCCATGTTCTTCTGGGAACAGGATGGCAAACGGCGCCTGGAGGATCACGTCGACTCCCTCAAGGAGGTGGTGTTCCAGCAGCAGCTCGGCAGCATGTACGAGAAGTCGGAACGGGTGGCCACGCTGGCGGCCTGGATCGCCGGGCTGATCGACGGTGACCCGGCCATGGCCCGGCGGGCCGCCATGCTCAGCCGCTGCGACCTGATGACGGAGATGGTCTACGAGTTCCCCGAGATGCAGGGGATCATGGGCCGTTACCAGGCCCGGCGCGACGGCGAGCCGGAGGAGATCGCCACCGCCATGGACGAGTTCTACATGCCCCGCTTCTCCGGCGACCGCCTGCCGACCACCCGCACCGGCATCGCCATCGCCCTGGCCGAGCGCATCGACACCCTGACCGGCATCATCGGCATCGGCCAGCGCCCCAGTGGCGACAAGGACCCCTTCGCCCTGCGCCGCGCCGCCCTCGGTGCCCTGCGCATCATGAAGGAGCACGCCCTGCCGATACCGCTGCAGGCCCTGCTGGAACAGGCGGCGTCCGCCCTCGCCGGGCGGATCACCGGGGCGGACACCCTGTCCCAGGTGCGGTCGTTCATGCTCGACCGGCTCAAGGGGATCTACCTGGAGCAGGGTATTCCCGCCACCCTGTTCGAGGCGGTGGCAGCGGTCCATCCCGACAGCGTGGCCGACTTCGACCGGCGCATCCAGGGCCTGGTCACCTTCGAGCGGCAACCGGAGGCTGAGGCCCTGGCAGCGGCCAACAAGCGCATTCGCAACATTCTGCGCAAGGCCGGAGAGGAGCCGCCGGAAACGGTGGACGAGACCCTGTTCGGGGATGACGCCGAGCGCAACCTGCACCGGCGGCTGACGGAGAAGGCGGGCGAGATCACCCCCCTGCTGGAACGCTACGACTACGAGGCCGTGCTGCTGACGCTGGCCGCCCTGCGCCAGCCGGTGGACGAATTCTTCGACCGGGTGATGGTGATGGCGGACGATCCGGCGGTGCGCCGCAACCGGCTGGCGCTGTTGAACCAGTTGAGCCGGCTGTTCCTCCAGGTGGCCGACATCTCCCATCTGTGAGGCAACGACCGAGGGAGGACAACGGGATGGGCACCAGGGCAGACAGGAACGACTGGAAGGCCATGATGGACGCCGTCCAGGCATTCCACGACAAACACCGGTTCCGGGAGACGGGGGGGGAAGAGATGACCTACCGCGTCGCCCTGATGGCCGAGGAGCTGGGCGAGATCTCCGCCTGTGTCACCAAGGGCAAGCCGGCCGGGGAGCTGGCGGAGGAGGTGGCCGACCTGCTGATCCTGGTGATGGGCACTGCCATCGCCCGCGGATTCGACCTGAACCAGGCATTCTGGGACAAGATGGACCGGCTGATGCAACGGCAGTCCCGCATGGTGGACGGCAGGATCCGGGTATCCGAATTCGATGGGATGGATTGATGTAAGTATGTATTTACTTACACTATCTGTGGCAGAGCCACCAGGCATTTGCAGCACACTGCCGAACAGCAAGCAGCCAGCGAAGCGGCGATGACGGCGACCTGCGCAAAGGCGGTGATCCTCAGTCGCGACGGGGTCATCAACGAGGAGGCCGATGGCTTCATCAAGTCACCCCAGGAGTGGCGGCCCATCGCCGGCAGCCTGGAGGCCATCGCCCGCCTCAACCAGGCCGGCTGCCAGGTGATCGTCACCACCAACCAGCCGGGGCTGGCCCGGGGGCTGTTCGACATCGATACCCTGAACGCGATCCACAAGCGACTCTACCGCCAGCTCGACCGGCTCGGTGGCCACCTGGACGGCATCTTCTTCTGCCCGCACCGACCCAGCGACAACTGCCCCTGCCGCAAGCCGAGGCCGGGAATGATCGAACAGGCCCGGGAGCGCTTCCATCTGGACCTGGCCGACACCGTCATGATCGGGCATCAGTCGCGGGACCTGGAGGCGGCCAGAGCAGCCGCCGTCCGCCCGATCCTGGTCATGACCGGCCAGGGCCGCAGGACCCTGGAACAACTCCCCCAACCGCCCGGGATCCCCTGTTTCGAGAACCTGGCCGATGCGGCACAATTCGTTCTCTCCGGTACCACCCAGGTGCCGTCGGAACACTGACCTGACGGGCCGTTTCCCGGCCCCGCCTTTCTGCAGTCGAGGTAACGACGACGATGCTGGTTCTGCGATCTCTCCTCTATTTCCTGTCGATGATCGTGACCACCCTGGTGTTCAGCCTGTTGATCATCCTCTTCGGCCCGTTTCTGCCCTTTCGCCAGGTATCGTGGTTCGCCAACAGCTGGGGACTGGTCAACCTGAAACTGCTGAAATGGATCTGCGGTCTCGACTATCGTCTCCACGGCACCGAGCACATCCCCGACCGGCCCTGCATCATCCTGTCCAAGCACCAGTCCGCCTGGGAGACCATCGCCTTCCGCCATCTCCTGCCGCCGCTGCAGACCTGGGTACTGAAACGGGAACTGATGTGGATCCCCGTGTTCGGCTGGGCCCTGGCCCTGTGCCAACCGATCGCCATCGACCGCAAGGCGGGCAAGCAGGCGGCGAAACAGATCATCGACAAGGGTACCGAGGCCCTCGACAAGGGGCGCAACGTCATCATTTTTCCGGAGGGTACCCGAGTCGCCCCGGGGACACACAAGAAATACGGGATCGGAGGTGCCCTGCTGGCGAAGAAATCCGGCTACCCGGTCCTGCCTGTCGCTCACAACGCCGGCGTATTCTGGCGCCGGCGGGCGCTGGAGAAGCGCCCCGGCACCATCCAGGTCGTGTTCGGTCCGCTGATCGAGACCGACGGCCTCTCCGCCGCCGCCATCAACCGCAAGGTGGAGGAGTGGATCGAATCGACGGTGCAGCAGCTGCCGGGGGAGGGGTGACCGGAAGCCCGGAGTTCGTTATCCGATCTCCATCGGCAACCCGGCTGCCACCAGGCAGGGCATTCTCGTCGATTCGCGTTTATTCGCGGCCAGGAGATCCTGTCCGCACGGGCCTCGCCAAACCGGGCCGTGGATTCCGCTCCCGCTGGGACGGATTCGGTCTCAGTCGTCGAAGACGACCGTGATCCGCCGGTTTCGCCTGCCCTTCTTTTCGATCTTCCTGATCCGCACCGGGCCGATCTCCGCGGTCGAGGCGACGTGGGTGCCGCCACAGGGCTGCAGGTCCACGTCCCCGAAGCGGACCAGGCGCACGCGACCGGATCCGGTGGGCGGTTTCACCGACATGGTCCGGACCAGTTCCGGCTGCTGCTCCAGCTCCTGATCGGTGATCCAGCGGATCTCCATGGGATGATCCTCCTGGATCAGGCGGTTCAGCTCGCGGCCGATGGCCTCCTTGTCCGGTGGTTCCGGCAGGTCGAAATCGAGCCGGGCGCTGCCATCGTCACGCACCGATCCCCCGGTGACGCCCGCCGGCACCACCGCGCACAGCAGGTGCATGCAACTGTGCATGCGCATCAGGCGGTGACGGCGCTCCCAGTCGATCTCCAGCGTCACCGTCTCCCCCACCCCGGGGCACTGGGATCCCTCGGCCAGCAGGTGGAGCAGCTCGCCGCTCTCCCTCTCCTTGCGCGTGTCCACCACCTGCAGCTCGCTGCCGTCGGCGCGGATCATGCGCCCGGTATCGCCGGGCTGGCCGCCGCCGGTGGGATAGAAGATGGTCCGGTCGAGGCGGACGCCGCGTTCATCGCACGCCTCCACCCGGGCCTCTATCCTCTTCAGGTAGCCATCCTCCCGAAACAGTTCGTCGGTCATCGATCCCATCTCCAGTTACCGGGACATCGCCGGATTGAACCCGGAAAAATAATATAACTTATTGATTAATAAGATAATTAACGAGATTTTCAGAGCCAGATCGCAAGCGAACGGGAGGTCCCCCGGGGCCGGCATGCCGGGCCTAGGATCAGATGTCCAGGTGCTCCACGGCCAGTGCATTGGTCTCGATGAAGTCACGGCGTGGCTCCACCTGATCCCCCATCAGGGTGGTGAAGATCTCGTCGGCCCCGATCACGTCTTCGATGCTCACCTGCAGCAGGCGGCGGTTCTCCGGGTCCATGGTCGTCTCCCACAACTGCTCCGGGTTCATCTCCCCCAAACCCTTGTAGCGCTGGATATGCTGACCCCGTTTCGCCTCCTCCATCAGCCACTCCAGGGCCTGGCTGAAGCTGCTGATCTGCAGCCGGCGTTCGCCACGCTGGATATAGGCTCCCTCTCCCAGCAGGCCGTCCAGCTGCTCTCCCAGAGCGACGAGTTTGCGATATTCACCGCTGGCGAAGAACTCCATGGGAAACAGGCTCTCGGTGGAGATACCGTGAACCCAGTGTGATACCCGGATCGCCTCCGGCTCGGTTTCAGTCGCCGCGACATACTCCAACCGGTAGCGGTTGGAGATGGGTTGTTCCGCATTCAGGCGTCCTTCCAGTTCCTTCAGCCAGGTCTCCCGGTCGGACTGCCGTTTCCAGGCCTCCTCATGCATTCGCGGCATGTAGATCAGCTTTTCCAGGACCACCCGGTCATACTGGCGGGAGAGGCGGTCGATGGTCTTCATCACGTGGTTGTAGGCGTCCGCCAGGTTCTCAAGGGCGATACCCGACAATGGCGGTGCATCCTCGGTCACATAGAGGGCCGCCTTGTCGAGGGCGCTGCGCAGGAGGTAGCTGGTGAGATCGGCATCGTCCTTCAGATACTGCTCCTGCTTGCCTTTCTTGACCTTGTACAGGGGTGGCTGGGCGATATAGACATGCCCCCGTTCGATCAGGGCGTTCATCTGGCGGTAGAAGAAGGTGAGCAGCAGGGTGCGGATGTGGGCACCATCCACATCGGCGTCGGTCATGATGATGATGCGATGGTAACGCAGCTTGTCCGGGTCGAACTCCTCGCGCCCGATACCGCAGCCCAGGGCGGTGATCAGGGTGCCGACCTCCGCCGAGGAGAGCATCTTGTCGAAGCGCGCCTTCTCCACATTGAGGATCTTCCCCTTCAGGGGAAGAATGGCCTGGTAGCGCCGGTCCCTCCCCTGCTTCGCGGAACCACCGGCGGAGTCACCCTCCACCAGATAGAGCTCGGAGCGGGATGGGTCCTTCTCCTGGCAGTCGGCCAGCTTGCCCGGCAAGCCGGCCACATCCAGTACACCCTTGCGACGGGTCATCTCCCTGGCCTTGCGGGCCGCCTCCCTGGCGCGGGCCGCCTCGATCATTTTGCCGACGATGGTCTTGGCATCCCCGGGGTTCTCCATCAGGAATTCGTTCAGTTTCTCCGACAGAACCGCCTCGAC
The DNA here is from genome assembly GCA_011051715.1 of Sedimenticola thiotaurini. Taxonomy (GTDB): domain Bacteria; phylum Pseudomonadota; class Gammaproteobacteria; order Chromatiales; family Chromatiaceae; genus HyVt-443. Next base: position 24,246 of record DRKP01000021.1, read on the forward strand.
GATCCCCTTCACCTCTGAAGAGACCAGCTTGTCCTTGGTCTGGGAGGAGAACTTGGGATCGGGCACCTTGACCGACAGGACGGCGGTGAGTCCCTCCCGGGCGTCGTCACCCGTGGTACTGACCTTCTGCTTCTTCGCCAGGCCCTCTCGGTCGATGTACTGGTTCAGGGTCCGGGTGAGGCCGGCACGGAAGCCGGCCAGGTGAGTGCCCCCGTCCCGCTGGGGAATGTTGTTGGTGAAACAGTAGATGTTTTCCTGGTAGGACTCGTTCCACTGCATCGCCAGTTCGACCGTGACATCGTTCTTTTCCACCGTGAAGTAGAAGACGTTCTCATGGAGGGGGGTCTTCTTTCGATTCAGATGCTCGACAAAGGCCCGGATTCCACCCTGATATTCGAACACGTCCTCCCTGCCCTTGCCCTCGTCCTTCAGGACGATGCGCACGCCGGAGTTGAGGAACGAGAGTTCACGCAGCCTCTTGGCCAGGATGTCGTAGTGAAACTCGATATTGCTGAAGGTGGCGGCACTGGGTTTGAAGGTGATCTCGGTACCGGTTTCCTTCGACTCGCCGATCTCCTTCAATGGCTCTACAGGCTCCCCGTTGCGGTATTCCTGCATGTAGATCCGGCCACCCCGCCGAATTACCAGCTTCAGGTAATCGGACAGGGCATTGACCACCGAGACCCCGACCCCGTGCAGACCACCTGAAACCTTGTAGGAGTTGTCGTCGAATTTTCCCCCGGCATGCAGAACGGTCATGATCACCTCGGCGGCGGATCTCCCCTCCTCCGGATGGATATCCACGGGGATGCCGCGGCCGTTGTCGGCCACCGTCACCGTCTGATCCTCGTGAATGGTCACCCGGATCTCGGAACAGTACCCGGCGAGGGCCTCGTCGATGGAGTTGTCCACCACCTCGAATACCATGTGATGCAGGCCGGTGCCATCATCGGTATCGCCGATATACATGCCGGGGCGTTTCCGGACAGCATCCAGACCTTTCAGGACCTTGATATTCGACGAGTCATAACTCATAGATCAACTCCATAGATGAACCGAACCATTATACACCGTCCGGCACCATCGCCCCATGTTCCACGTGGAACATGACATCGGAGACCCTATTGCTGAAGATTCCCGCATCTGTCGCCGTAATGAAGACCTGGGAGTCGTTCACCCTCAGCCTGTCGAGCATTCTCTCCCGGTGCTCCCGATCCAGTTCGGCGGCCAGGTCATCCATCAGAATGACCGGCCGCTTTCCAGTCCGTTCCCGGATCAGGCGGGTCTGGGCCAGGAACAGCCCACATACGATCAGTTTCTGCTGTCCCCTGGAGGCCCACTGTCTCGACAGCTCCCCCTCGAGCCTTACTACCAGGTCGGCGCGGTGGGGACCTGCGTGGGTGAATCCCCGACTCAGATCGGCAGAGCGGTTTCTGTCCAGGGACTCACCGAGGTCCTGTTCCGCGTCCCACCCCCTTCTCCATTCCAGGCGCACCTGCTGACCATCCAGAAGATGCTGCATCTCCTCTTCCAGATATCGGGAGAGTTCCTCGACATACCCCCTCCGAATCCGGTCTATCGATCCGGCGAGTTCGATGATCTCCTCATCCCAGAGGGCATGGATGTCCTGCTGGTTCTTCAGGGCGGCATTCCGCTGCGTCAGGGCACGGTGATACCTGGAGGAGAGTCTCTGGTATCCATGTTCCACGTGGAACACTCCCCATTCGATGAACCGTCTTCGAACACCTGCACCCGCTTCGAGAAGCTCATGGGATCGAGGGGTGATGATGTGAATCGGCAACTGTTTCGCCAGGGTGGAGAGCTTCCGTACGCTGGTACCGTTCATGCGAACAGTGATCTCCCTGGCAGAGCGTCGTATACCGATCCGGGTGGAGATCCCGCTGTCCCTTATCTGTCCCGTCACCTCATACCAGGGTTTCCCCTTCATGATGACCGCACGGCTCTTCGACTCCCGGAACGATCGACCTCTTCCCAGGATATAGATCGCCTCCAACAGGGAGGTCTTGCCGGAACCATTGGTTCCGACGATCAGGTTGATTCCCTGCTGGGGCCGCAGGTGGATCTCAACGAGATTGCGGAGGTTTCTGATGCTGATCGACTCCAGGGCCATTGCACTTCCTGATTACCCCCAATCTCCAGCCATCCTACAACAGCACTGGGCAATTCGGTCTCTTGAAAATTGAGATTCACCACAAAGCCACGGAGATTGGAAGAATGTTTCGTTCCTTACCACGATATCTCTGTGGCTCTGTGGTCGATCACTGTGACAGAAGGACTCTGCACCGCCGTCGCGGAATCGGGTTCAGAAATAACCAGGTTTCGCTTATTCGTGCAGATCGGCAACGTGGGATTGGGTGGAGGTATGGTGCTTGGGCCGACTCTGGTCTACCGCCTCCCCTGGCTCAGACCAACCGTTCGCCGACTTGTCCAGTGATAGTGAACCCCCGGGATCTGATCCCGGAAGCCCGGGAAAGAGCCCCGGGATCGTCATCCCGGCGCAGGTCGGAATCCATTCCTTTCGACCGCCTGCTTCCAGGCCGGCGCCGGCCTGGCGGGTTCATGTTGACGGGCCTTAGAGCCGCATGGGCATGATCACGTAGCGGCTGTCCGCGTTGCTGTCGTCCTCGATCAGGCAGCTGCTGTTTGGATCACTCAGGGAGAGACGGACCCGGTCCGAATCGATCACATTGAGGACCTCGAGCAGATAGCCCACGTTGAAGCCGATCACCAGATCCTCCCCATCGTAATCGACTTCCAACTCCTCCTGGGCCTCCTCCTGTTCCGGGTTGTGGGCCAACAGCTCCAGCATCCCGCGGGAGAACTGGAACCGGATCCCCCGGTATTTCTCGTTGGAGAGGATCGAGGTCCGCTGCAGGGCCTGCCGCAGGGTCTCCTTGTCGGCCACGACGCGCTTGCTCGAGTCCATCGGAATCACCCGCTGGTAATCCGGGAACTTGCCGTCGATCAGCTTCGAGGTGAAGACGGTATCGTTGAAACTGATCCTGATGTGGTTGCTCGAGATATCGACTGCGACCTCTTTCTCATCCTCGGACAGCAGTCGTCCCAGCTCCAGTACCGCCTTGCGTGGAATGATCACCTGGACGCTGACATCACTGCCGGCACTACAGTCCGCCTCACTCAGGGCGAGACGATGGCCGTCTGTCGCAACACTGCGGATCCTGCCATCGTCCAGCTCCAGCAGCATGCCGTTCAGGTAGTAGCGCACATCCTGCTGTGCCATCGCGAAATGGGTCTTGTCGATCAGACGCTTCAGGAGCTTTTCGTCGATCGAGAACCGGTGACTGCTCGCCATCGGTTCGATCACCGGATAGTCCTGGGCCGGCAGGATCCCGAGTGTGAACCGGCTGCGGCCGGAGAGGACCTTCGCCTTCTCCCCTTCCACCTCGATGGTGATCTCCGCACCATCCGGCAGGGCACGACAGATATCGATCAGTTTCCTGGCCGGCAGGGTGAAGTCCATTTCGCCATCACACTGCACCGCTACCCGGGTCTTCATCTCTACCTCCAGGTCGGTGGCGGTGATCGTCAGCTGCCCCTTCTCCGCATTGACCAGGATATTGGCCAGAATCGGCAGGGTCTGTCTTCGTTCCACCACGCCTCCCACCTGTTGCAGGGGGGGGAGAAAGGTATCCTTGTTGGTAACGATCTTCATGGCGAAGTTCTCTTTATCAATAATCAATATAAAGAATATTTATTATCTATTGTTGTTGTTAAGGGCCGGCCAGGCTGTGGATATACTTCAATTAATGCTTATTTTTCAATAGGTTATCCATTGAACTCCTTGTTGAAAAGGTCTGTATGCGAAGACCCGGGGCTGTCCATGTCTTGTGGATAACTTCGACGATCGCCCATTCTGTACAAATACGGACAAGTTATCCACATCAATTGGTCAGGGTTCTCAACAGGTTTCCATAGTCCTCTTTCACCCGCATGTCCCCTTCCTTCAGCTCGGCGATCTTGCGCGTGGCATAGAGTACCGTGGTGTGGTCGCGGCCCCCGAACGCCTCACCGATCTCGGGCAGGCTGTGGCTGGTCAGTTCCTTGGCCAGGGTCATGGCCACCTGCCGGGGACGGGCGATGGTGCGGCTGCGCTTGTTGGAGAGCAGGTCGGAGGTCCGGATCTTGTAGTATTCGGCCACCGTCTTCTGGATGTTCTCGATGGTCACCTGCTTGTCCTGGGCGGCCAGCATGTCGCGCAGCGAGTCCTTGGCGAATTCCTGGGTGATGGGGCCACCGGTGAAGTGGGCATTGGCGATGATGCGGCGCAGCGCCCCCTCCAGTTCCCGGATGTTGGAGCGGACCCGCTTGCCGATGAAGAAGGCCACCTCGTTCGGCAGGTCCACGTTGAACAGCTGACTCGCCTTGGTCTTGATGATGGCGACCCGGGTTTCGAGGTCGGGCGGCTCGATGGCGACGGTGAGACCCCAGCCGAAACGGGACTTCAGGCGCTCCTCCAGCCCGGTCACCTCCTTGGGGAAGCGGTCGCTGGTGAGGATGATCTGCTGCCGGGACTCGAACAGGGCGTTGAAGGTGTGGAAGAACTCCTCCTGGGAACGCTCCTTGCCACCGAAGAACTGGACGTCGTCGATCAGCAGCGCATTGACGGAACGGTAGCGTCGCTTGAACTGGTCGATGGTGTTGTGCTGCAGTGCCTTGACCATTTCGGCGACGAAACCCTCGGAGTGCAGGTAGATCACCCGGGCCCGGGGATTGTTCTGCAGGATCATGTTGCCGACGGCGTGCATCAGATGGGTCTTGCCGAGGCCGACACCGCCATATATGAAGAGGGGATTGTAGACCGTGCCGGGATTCTCGGCGATCTGGATGGAGGCGGCCCGGGCCAGCTGGTTGGACTTCCCCTCGACGAAGGTGTCGAAGGTGAAGTCCGGATTGAGGTTGTTGGGAAGCGGTTCCTCCGGCGTGCCGTCCGATGATGCCCCCGTTCCCCGACGTGGCGAAGGGGATACCAATGGCTCGGGCCGGCCCTGCTGTTCGGATTTCGCCTCCAGGCTGCCGATCTCGAGCAGTACCGGTGGCGCGCCGTCGCCGGCGATGGTTCGCAGCATCGCCTCGATCTGCTCCAGATGATGGTTCCTGACCCAGTCGAGTACGAACTGATTCGGCGCCAGGAGACGCAGTCGACCCTCATCCTCAACCGGCTGCAGCGGCCGTATCCAGGTATTGAACTGCTGGGAATTCAATTCGTTTTCGAGCAGATCGAGACACTTGTTCCAGAGATTCACGCTTTTTTCGTCTGCCTTGTAGTGACTGATCGCTTCGAACGCCGACCATGGGTGGGAAGGCCCGCCGGACCGGCGTCACCATCGTGTGGATCCGGTCGGTGTCCGGGAAGCGCAGAAGGTTGCTGACATCGAGGGGTTCGATCCGGGGCTGGCCTGGATCCGTGTTTCATCCGCCTCTGTGAGGAGTGAAAGTCTACCCCTGTTCCGGCCAGTTATCCACAGAGTTGTGGGTCCGTTCCCGCGCCGCCCCGAAGCGATTCCCGCGGCTCCCGCCGGTCTGTCGGAGCGACCGCCGGCTGTTGACACCGGTACCTGCGGCAACGTAAGCTAGGCGCCTTTTTTTCCAGGACTTTTTACCCCGTGACAGGGAGTGGAAGGTCGCCGGACAGACCACAGATAGACAGGCAGGGTCCAGAGTCATGAAGAGAACGTTCAAACCAAGCAATCTGAAGCGCGCCCGCACCCACGGTTTTCGCGCCAGGATGGCCACCCGCAATGGCCGCAAGGTGATCAACGCCCGCCGGGCCAAGGGTCGCGCCCGCCTGACCCCCTGACCGGCGGATCTTGGGATCCAGACCATTCGGGTTCCCGCGGTCGGCGCGGTTGCTGACCGCCTCGGAGTACGCCCGGGTATTCGAACGGCCGCAGCGTGCCAGCGACCGCTGGTTCACCCTGCTGTGGCGTGCCAACGGGCGGGGGAAGAGCCGACTGGGGCTGGCCATCTCCAAGAAGAACTGCCGTCGGGCGGTGGACAGAAACCTGATCAAGCGCATGGTGAGGGAGAGCTTCCGCCGTCACCGTGGCAGGCTTCCGGCAGTGGACGTGGTGGTGCTGACCCGCCGTGGTATCGATGTCGCCGACCGGACCATCATCAGGGAATCGCTCCAGCGCCACTGGCAGCGACTGTCCTTATTAAATGTGGAACCCGCCGGAGAGTGAGGGAGCGGCACCGGTTTACGGCAGCGCCCATCCGGTGGACAATCCCTGACCGTGCCCTGGCCCAGCCGCCGGCGATCGTGCTTCACCCTAGCTGAGACCCTTCATGGACAATCTTCGTCTTCTGCTCTTCTTCACCCTCGCCTTCATCCTCCTGCTGCTGTGGCAGGCCTGGGAGAAGGACTATGGTCAGCCACCGGAGCAGACCGTGTCGGCCGAGGCGCCGGCAGGGACATCGACGCCGGCCGCGGAGGTGCCCGGCACCCCGGCGAAGCAGACCACCCCGGCCGGAGTGCAGCCGGTTCCAGCGGCGGCGCCGGTAAAAGCCGCCTCCGGAGGCAGCCCCCGGATCGAGGTGGTGACCGATCTCTATACCCTGCAGATCGATACCCGCGGCGGCAACGTGGTCAATCTGCTGCTCAACCAGTACCCGGTCTCGCTGGAGGAGAAGGAGAAGAAGTTCCAGCTGTTGCGCCCCGAGCCCCCCAACCTGTTCATCTCCCAGTCGGGACTGATCGGCAGTGACAAGGGGGATGCGCCGACCCACGAGTCCCAGTATCGTGCCAAACAGACCTCCTACCGGATGCAGGAGGGCAAGGACCGGCTGGTGGTGGAACTGGAGTGGAGCAACGAAGCCGGCGTGCAGGTGACCAAGCGCTTCACCTTCCGGCGCGGTACCTATCTGGTCACCGTCAGTCACGAGGTGAAGAACGGTTCCGGTGCCGCCTGGTCCGGCCGCGAATACCGCCAGCTGCTGCGCGGCAAGCCGAGCAAGCGCGAGGGTGACGCCAAGTTCATCTACACTTATACCGGCGGCGCCATCTACAGCCCGGAGGAGAAGTACGAGAAGATCAAGTTCGACGACATGGAAGAGACCCCGCTCAGCCGCGACGTCAAGGGCGGCTGGATCGCCATGCTGCAGCACTATTTCCTCGGCGCCTGGATCCCGCCGGCGGACGAGACCGATCACTTCTACAGCAACGTGCTTCCGGGCGAGCGCTATGTGCTCGGCGCCTATACACCGGCGGTCACCGTGCCGGCCGGGGGCAGTCACACCTTCAGCAGCGGTTTCCTCGCCGGTCCCAAGCTGCAGGACGAGCTGGAGAAGATCGCACCCGGGCTCGAACTGACGGTGGACTACGGCTGGCTGACGGTGATCGCCAAGCCCATCTTCTGGCTGATGAAGCAGATCCACAACGTGGTCGGCAACTGGGGCTGGAGCATCATCCTGCTGACCCTGATCATCAAGCTGGCGTTCTTCAAGCTGTCCGAGACCAGCTACCGGTCGATGGCCAACATGCGCAAGATGACGCCGCGTATCCAGGCCCTGAAGGACCGCTACGGCGACGACAAGCAGCGCCTCAACCAGGCGATGATGGAGCTGTACAAGAAGGAGAAGATCAATCCCCTCGGCGGCTGCCTGCCGATCGTGGTGCAGATCCCGGTGTTCATCGCCCTCTACTGGGTGCTGCTGGAGGCGGTGGAGCTGCGCCAGGCGCCGTTCATCTTCTGGATCCAGGACCTGTCGATCAAGGACCCCTACTTCGTGCTGCCGGTGATCATGGGTGTCTCCATGTTCATCCAGCAGAAGCTCAATCCGGCGCCGCCGGACCCGATGCAGGCCAAGCTGATGATGGCCCTCCCCTTCGTGTTCACCATCTTCTTCGCCTTCTTCCCGGCGGGACTGGTACTCTACTGGGTGACCAACAACATCCTCTCCATCTCCCAGCAGTGGTATATCACCCGCCAGATCGAGAAGGCCTCCTCCTGATCCGGCCGGTGCCGTCTCCATCCCTTCCGTGAGTGGGGAGACCATCGCCGCCGTCGCCACCCCTCCCGGTACCGGGGGGGTGGGGATCGTGCGTATCTCCGGCCCGCGCGCGGCGGCGATCTGCCGGCAGCTGACCGGGATCCTGCCGGCCCCCCGGCAGGCCCGCTTCAGCCGTTTCCTGGATGCCGGCGGCGACGTCATCGACGAGGGCATCGTGCTCTATTTCCCCGCCCCCCGCTCCTTCACCGGCGAGGAGGTGGTGGAGCTGCAGGGGCACGGCGGCCCGGTGGTGATGGACCTGCTGCTGCAGCGGGTGCTCGCCTGCGGCGCCCGCCTGGCCGGGCCCGGCGAGTTCAGCCAGCGCGCCTTTCTCAATGGCCGCCTCGACCTGGCCCAGGCCGAGGCCGTCGCCGACCTGATCGAGAGCGAGACCGCGGAAGCGGCCCGGCTGGCGGTGCGCTCCCTGGAGGGGGCCTTCTCCCGCCGCATCCATGCCCTGGTCGGGCGCCTGATCGAGCTGCGGCTCTACGTCGAGGCCGCGATCGATTTTCCGGAGGAGGAGATCGACTTCCTCAGCGATGGAAAAGTAAGCACTGACTTACGTTCCGTGATCGAAGAACTGGAGGCCGTTCGAAGCAGTGCCCGTCAGGGGCGGCTGTTGCGCGATGGCCTCACCCTGGTCATCGCCGGCCCCCCGAACGCCGGCAAGTCGAGCCTGATGAACGCCCTGGCGGGGCGCGAATCGGCCATCGTCACGGCGATCCCGGGCACCACCCGGGACCTGCTGCGGGAGCGGGTGCAGATCGACGGCGTGCCGCTGCACCTGGTCGACACCGCCGGCCTGCGCCCCAGCGACGACCCGGTGGAGCAGGAGGGGATCCGCCGTGCCCGGCAGGCACTGGCGGGTGCCGACCGCATCCTCTGGGTGGAGGACGACCGGGAGCCCGCCGCCGCCGATCTGGTGGTCCATGGCGTCCCGGCTGGCACCCCGGTGACCAGGATCCGCAACAAGATCGATCTGACCGGCCGCACCCCGGCGCTGAACGAAGGGGAGACGGGCACCGAGGTGGCACTGTCGGTCCGGGCCGGCGACGGCATGGATCTGCTGCGCGCCCACCTGCTGGCCGCTGCCGGTTACCGGGGCAGCGGCGAGGGCGAATTCATCGCCAGGCGCCGGCACCTGGACGCGATCGAACGTGCAGGTAAGCACTTACTCACGGGACAGGAGGCCCTGCAGAGGGATGGATCCGGTGAGTTGCTGGCGGAAGACCTGCGCCAGGCCCAGAACTGTCTGTCCGAGATCACCGGCGAGTTCACCCCCGACGACCTGCTGGGGCGGATCTTCTCCAGCTTCTGCATCGGAAAGTAGGGACCGGGACAGATCGTGTGAACGGGGTGGGGTGTGCTGGCCGCGAATGAACGCCAATAGAGGCGAACCGGATAGCCCCCCAAAGCCCAGGCGGGGTGTGCCGGCAATGTCATCGATGTGAAATCCGGGCCAGGGTATCGATCCATCTGATCATTCTTTATAAGACAGTTGCGTCGATCCACGTCCACTGGCGGCAGGAACATCCCGGCCGGGTGGCCATCCGGGGATTCCCGGGGTTACCCTGATCCGTTTCTCGGATACTGCATCCATTTAAGAGCCTGTCGGACTTGATGCTGTTTGGCTGCAAATCCCTGGATGGCGATCAACTCAGCTTATCGAACTCGTTAAATAGCCCTGCTATTCGCCTCATTCGATAAACTGATTTGATTCGCCCCCAGTGATTTTCGCTTCAAACGATCAAGTCCGACAGGCTCTCAACCCAACAGGAAGAACCGAACCATGCTGAAACTGGTCTATGTAGGCGGCCTTGGAATGATGGCGGGCCCGGCGGCAATCCACCTCACCCCGGCGGAGACGGCCCGGGTGCTGCGGGTCCACGACCGGGGCTCCCCGGGGGAACAGAAGGTGAGCTTCCGCCTCGCCTGGAAGGAGCATGGTGCCGAGCTGGTGCCGGACTTCGACCGGCTGATCGGTGACGGCGATCTCGACGGCGTGGTGGTGTGCGCCGGCAAGAACGGCGATGATCTGCCCATCATCGCCGAGCTCACCCGGCTGCTGCGGGCGCGCTGCCGCCGGCCGGTGTTCATTCTCCATCTCTCCACCGTCAGCCCCCCGTTCGTGGAGGCCGCGGTCCGCTTCTGTCGCCAGGCAGGCATTGACTATGCCAACTATCCCCTCACCGGCGGTCCCCTGGGGGCGATGCTGGGGGGAGGCGATCCCAGGGGTATGCTGATCCTGGCCAGCGGCGAACGCCCCCTGTACGAACGGCTGCTGCCGACCCTGAAGCGGCTCGGCCATCCCCGCTTCTTTGGCGGGGAGCCGGCGGCCGGCGCGGTGACCAAGCTGATCGGTCAGCACCTGGTGTTCAACGGCCTGGCCGGTATCAGCAGCGCCACCGCCCTGCACGGCGTCCACTTCAACCAGCACCGGCTGGGTGGCCCGGAACAGGCCGACTACCTGGGCTTCCTCAACGGCGGCGCCGGCGGCACCCGGCAGTGGGAGGTGGCCATGAAGAAGGGGGTGGAGGAACAGGACTGGGCGCAGGGCTTCAGCATCCGCCACGCGGTGGTGGATGCCATCTACGCCGCCCGCCTCGCCATCGACTCCGGGCTGCCCCGGTTCAACGTGCAGCCGATGATCGACGCCGCCTTCGCCTTCTCCTGGCTGCTCGAGAGTTACCCGGGACAGAACCTGGCGACCCACGCCATCGTGCGCGAGATGGTGGGTCCCGGTGCCGCCGGACTGGACCGGTTCATGGCGCAGCACGGGGCCTGGGGTGCCACCGTGGAGGAGAGCCTGGATGCCTGTATCGGTTCCCTCCCGGGGCCGGTGCAGGGGACGGTCTGGATCTCCCCCACGGTGGAGGAGTTCGAACGGGCCGCCGCCGGCTGAATCGTCTCAGGTACGCGGTGGACGGAGCCGTGGCCGAAAGGCCCGCACCAGCCGCCGGAACCGCCTCAGGCCGTCACGGTCGCCGGCGCCGCGACCATAGCGGAGTGCGATGTAGAGTCGGGCGATGGCCCCGCTCCGGCCGGCCAGGTCGGGGCGTGCCGTCGCCACCCGCCGGGCATAGTCGCGCGGCCCCTCGTGGGGCCGGCGCGGCAGGCCGATTCGTGCCAGCCGGTCGCAGTAGCGGCGGTAGCCGCGGGCCAGGGCGTCGTCGCCGGAACGGTGTCGCAGCAACGCCAGGCTCAACGCCGCGACCAGCAGGGAGGCCGCCGCCACCATGCCGAGGGCGAGGTTGAATCCGCGCAGGAAATCGAGACCCAGCATCCGCATCAGCTCGCCCTGACGCTGCTGTGAATAGCCCAGTACCCAGCGCCGCCAGCCGGTGTCGATCGCATCCAGGCCGAGCTCGATGCGGTGCAGCCACCGCCCCAGGGGGCCCGGCTGCTGGCGTACGAAGTCGATCGGGGCGCCGGCACTGGCCTGGATCAGGTCCGGGTTCAGTGGCCGCTCGATCCGTTGCGGGGCGACGGCGGCGGTGGGATCCACCCGGGTCCAGCCGGATCCCTCCAGCCACACCTCCACCCAGGCGTGGGCATCGGACTGGCGCACGATCAGGTAGTCCCCCAGCGGATTGACCTCGCCCCCCTGGTAGCCGACCACGATACGTGCCGGTATTTGCGCCAGCCGCATCAGCAGGGCGAAGGCGGTGGCGAAGTGACCGCAGAAGCCGCGCCGGGTCTCGAACAGGAAGCGGTCCACCGGGTTGTCCCCCAGCAGCGGTGGATAGAGGGTGTAGTGGAAGGGCTGGTCCCGGAAATGGCCCAGTGCGCGCGCGACCAGCCGACGGGGGTCGGACTCCTGCCTGCGCCACCCGGCCACCAGCCGGCGCATGCGCGGGGTGACGTTGTCCGGCAGCTGCAGTCCCCGCCGCCGCTCCCCGGGGGTGAGCTGCCGTGGTGCCGGTTCCGGTGCGGATCGCAGCCGGTACGCCGTGCGCCGTTTCACCGGCCCCGGGCGCAGCAGCTGCAGGTCCGCGGTCAGCCGGGCACCGTCCGGGGCCGCCAGGGGCAGGTCCAGGGAGTAGAGCCAGGCGCCGGGAAAGGGCTCCAGGGTGACCCGGTAGGCGATGGCGGTGCCGCCGGCGGGCGCCGGCTTCACCGGATCCGGCCCGTCGGCGCCCGGCCGCCACTCCACCCCGTCGGTATGCCACAGGACCCGGCCGCGCCAGTAGCGTCGTGACGGCGACGGGAGCGCTCCCCCGAACTCCACCCGGAAGGCGACCGCCCGCGACAGCGCCAGGCGGCCGATGCTGCCGGGCCAGAGACGGTCGCTGACGCCGCTCACTGCAGCACCCTGCTGCGGACCCAGGTTCCACAACGGTGACGAGAAACGGGGAAACAGCAGGAACATCACCAGCATCAGGGGTGCCGCCTGCAACAGCAGCAGGGCGGCCCGGCGCAGCGAGGTCCAGGGGAGTGGTGCCGGGGCCGCGCGGCTCGCCTCCAGCAGCAGGGTGGTCAGTCCGAGGGTGACCGCCAGGGCGTGCAGCAGGATCGGGATCCCCTGAAAGAAGAGGAACTGGGTCACCAGGATGAAAAAGGCCATGTAGACCAGCACGTAGAGATCGCGCCGGCGGCGGATCTCCAGCAGCTTGAGGCCGGCCATCACCGTCAGCAGGGCGGAGCCCGCGGCCCTGCCGAACAGCAGCGGATACCAGGCCAGCACCATACCGGCGCCGGTGAGGGTGAGCAGCAGCAGGGGCAGGCGCCCCGGCGCCAGGGAGGGGCGTCTCCGGGCCAGCAGGGCCAGCCCCCACAACAGCCCGAAGAAGAGGCCGATGACCGGTTCCAGGTGCAGCAGGTGCGGCAGCGCGGCCAGCCCCACCAGCAGCGTCAGGGCGAGCCGCTCACCGCCGGATACCGGTTGCCTGTCGCGACTGCTCACGCCTTCTCCCCGTACAGGGCCAGCCGCTCCAGGCAGCGGCGGCGCTGGGCCGGTCCCCGGGCGGGAGGGATCTCCTCTCCCGGCAGGCGCAGGCCGAACTCCAGCTGGCCGTCGCTGGCATCCAGCACGGCCCGGCAGAGCAGGCTCAGTCGTGTCTCGCTGTCTCCCGGAGTGAGTGCCCACTCCAACCAGAGACGATCGGCCCGGTCGCCACCGAACTGCTTGGTCTGCAGGCCCTGTTCCCGGGCCAGGCTCTTCCAGTGCAGGTGACGTGGAGAGTCCCCGGGCCGGTAGTGGCGCAGGGCGACGAAATCGTCCGCCCCCACCCCCCTGTCGCCGCGGGTGCTGGGGCGGTATTCGGCGGCCTGCGGCGGCGGGATCGGGGGGCCGGGACGGGGATAGACCAGCAGCTCGTGGCCGGCCTCGACGAACGCCCAGGCCCGCAGCAGCCCCAGGGGCCAGGTGGTATCGATACTGAACCGTGGCAGTCGCAGCCGGCCGCGCCGCCCGGCACCGAGGGCGAGTTCGACCACCTTCTCCCCGGCGGCCGGCAGGTCGACCGCAACCGTCTGGTCGTCCAGACGCAGCCGGATGCCGGGGTGCTCCCCCCCGTCGCCGTGCCGCAGCCGGATCGGGAAGCGCGCCCGGTCGCCGGCGAACACCGGCCGCGGGCGCCCGGCCAGGATCTCGATGCCGTTGAGGTTGCGCCAGCTGTGGAGCATGGCCACCACGCCCAGGCCGGCCAGCAGGAAGGTGAGCAGGAAGCCCAGGTTGTTGGCGTAGTTGATGGAGCCGAGCAGCATCAGCAGCAGCAGCAGGCCGAAACCGAGGCCGGCACGGGTGGGCAGGATGTAGATCTGGCGCCGCCCCACCCGGGCCCTGCCCCCGGCATCGGGCCGGACCAGGCGCAGGAAGCGGGAGGGGGGCGTGAACATGGCCGGATCAGTCGACCGGTACCGACTCCAGCAGCTCGCGCACCAGGGTCTCGCCCTCCTCCACCCCGGTGTCACCGCTGCGCTGCAGCCGGTGCCCGGCCACCGCCGGCAGCACCGCCTGCACATCCTCCGGCAGCAGCTGGAAGCGGTCCTCCAGCAGGGCCCAGGCGCGGGCGCTGCGCAGCAGGCCGAGGCCGGCACGGGGAGAGAGACCGTGGTGGAAGCGGTCGCTGTCGCGACTGCGGGCCAGCAGCGCCTGGCAATAGTCGAGAATGGCGTCGGAGACGTGCACCCGCTCCACTTCGTGCTGCCACTGCAGCAGCCGCTCCGGGGTGGTGGCGGGGTCGAGGGCCTCGATCAGGAGGCGGCGGTCCTCCCCCGCCAGCAGCCGCCGTTCCGAGGCGGGGTCCGGATAGCCGAGGCGGATCCGCATCAGGAAGCGGTCGAGCTGGGATTCCGGCAGCGGGAAGGTGCCGATCTGGTGGGCCGGGTTCTGGGTGGCGATGACGAAGAAGGGCTCGGGCAGGGCCCGGGTCTCCCCCTCGGCCGTCACCTGGCGCTCCTCCATCGCCTCCAGCAGGGCGCTCTGGGCCTTGGGCGTGGCGCGGTTGATCTCGTCCGCCAGCACCAGCTGGGAGAAGATCGGCCCCGGGTGGAAATGGAAACCGGAACGGTTGCGGTCGTACACCGCCACCCCGAGGATATCCGCCGGCAGCAGGTCGGAGGTGAACTGGATGCGCTGGTACTGAAGTCCGGTGAGCCGTGCCAGCAGATGGGCCAGGGTGGTCTTGCCGACGCCGGGAAGGTCCTCGATCAACAGGTGACCGCGGGCCAGCAGGCAGGTGAGGGCCAGCCGCAGGGTCCGCTCCTTGCCGAGGATGATACGGCCGGCCTGCTCCAGCAGTCGCGCGGGGGAGTCGTCCATCGGCCTATTGTAGCGGCATCGGCGCCGGGATCTGTACGCCGCGACAAGGCCGCCGGACCCTCCCTGTGAAAAGGCCGGCCGTCGTCGCGACCGGCCCCGGTCCGGCTCCGGTATATAATGGACCATTTCCTGAACGGTCCGGTCATCCCATGTTCTGCACCGAAAGCTACGACGTCATCGTGGTGGGCGGCGGCCACGCCGGCACCGAGGCGGCCCTGGCCGCGGCGCGCATGGGCGCCCGCACCCTGCTGCTCAGCCACAACATCGAGACCCTGGGCCAGATGAGCTGCAATCCGGCCATCGGTGGTATCGGCAAGGGGCACCTGGTGAAGGAGGTGGATGCCCTCGGCGGAGCGATGGCGCTGGCGGCGGACGTGGCCGGGATCCAGTTCCGCATCCTCAATGCACGCAAGGGACCGGCGGTGCGCGCCACCCGCGCCCAGGCCGACCGCCAGCTCTACCGGATGGCGATCCGCCGGGCACTGGAGAACCAGCCGGACCTGCAGCTGTTCCAGCAGGCGGTGGACGACCTGATGGTGGAACAGGGGCGGGTGACCGGGGGGGTCACCGCCATGGGACTGCGCTTTCGCGCCGGTGCCGTGGTGCTGGCCACCGGCACCTTTCTCGGCGGGCGCATCCACATCGGCCTGAGCAACCACCCGGGCGGCCGGGCCGGGGATCCGCCGGCAAATGCCCTGGCGGCGCGGCTGCGGGAGCTGCCGCTGCGGGTGGAACGGTTGAAGACGGGTACCCCGCCACGCATCGACCGGCGCAGCATCGACTACTCCCGTCTGCAGGAGCAGCCGGGAGACGTGCCAACGCCGGTGTTCTCGTTCCTCGGCTCGCGCGAGCAGCATCCGCCCCAGCTCAGCTGCCACATCACCCATACCAATGCCCGCACCCACGACATCATCCGTGGCGGCATGTCCCGCTCGCCGCTCTACACCGGCATGATCGAGGGCGTCGGGCCGCGCTACTGCCCCTCCATCGAGGACAAGGTGGTGCGTTTCGCCGATCGTGAATCGCACCAGATCTTCATCGAACCGGAGGGGCTGGAGAGCAACGAGGTCTATCCCAACGGCATCTCCACCTCCCTCCCCTTCGACGTCCAGCTGGAGCTGGTCCGTTCGATGGAGGGATTCGAGCGTGCCCGGATCACCCGTCCCGGCTACGCCATCGAATACGACTTCTTCGATCCCCGCGACCTGCGCCCCGGCCTGGAGTGCCGTTCCATCGAGGGGCTCTTCTTCGCCGGCCAGATCAACGGCACCACCGGCTACGAGGAGGCGGCGGCCCAGGGCCTGCTGGCCGGTGCCAACGCGGTGCTGAAGGTACGTGGCCGGGAGCCCTGGAGCCCGCGCCGGGACCAGGCCTACCTGGGGGTGATGGTGGACGACCTGGTCACCCGCGGTACCCGGGAGCCCTATCGCATGTTCACCAGCCGCGCCGAGTTCCGCCTGCTGCTGCGGGAGGACAACGCCGACCTGCGCCTGACGGAACAGGGCCGGGCGCTGGGACTGGTGGACGACCGGCGCTGGCGCGCCTTCTGCGACAAGCGCGAGGCGATCGAACGGGAGCAGGAGCGGCTGCGGGGGATCCTGGTGCGGCCCGGCACCGACCTCGGCGAGCGGGTGGCGGCCGCGCTGGACAGCCCGATCTCCAAGGAGGTGCGGGCACTGGAGCTGCTGGCGCGGCCGGAGGTGGGATACGGGGCGCTGACCCGGATCGCCGGGCTGGGACCACCGGTGGCGGACCCGCAGGTGGCCGATCAGCTGGAGATCCAGGCCCGCTACGCCGGCTACATCGGGCGCCAGCAGGAGGAGATCGAACGCCTGCGCAGCCGCGAGGCCCAGCCGCTGCCGGCGGATCTGGACTACGACCGGGTGCGCGGTCTCTCCAGCGAGGTGCGGGAGAAGCTGAAGCAGGCCCGCCCCGCCACCATCGGCCAGGCCGGGCGCCTGCCCGGGGTCACGCCGGCGGCGGTCTCCCTGCTGCTGATCCACCTGAAGAGACGGGCCGGCTGATGGCCGCCGCGGATCACCATCCCGCCTGGGCCGGCCAGCTCGCCTCGGGCCTGGCGGCAATGGGCCTCGGCCTGGAACCGCCACAGCGGGACGTCCTGCTCGACTACCTGGCCCTGCTGCGGAAGTGGAACCGGGCCTACAATCTCACCGCCGTCCGCGACCCCCTGGAGATGGTGCCGCGGCAACTGCTCGACTCCCTCTCCATCCGCCACCTGCTGCAGGGGGAACGGCTGCTGGACGTGGGCACCGGCCCGGGCCTGCCCGGCATCCCGCTGGCGATCGCCGAACCGGAGCGCCGTTTCGTCCTGCTCGATGCCAACGGCAAGAAGACCCGTTTCGTGCAGCAGGCGATCTTCGAACTGGGGCTGGCCAATGCGGCCACGGTGCAGGGGCGGGTCGAGACCTTCCGGCCCGAGGCCCCGTTCGACACCATCGTCTCCCGCGCCTTCGCCCCGCTGCCGCGGATGGTGGCGCTGACCGGGCAGCTGCTGGCGGCCGGTGGCCTGCTGCTGGCGATGAAGGGGGTGCTGCCGGCGGCGGAGATGGCACAGCTGCGCCGGCAGGGGTTCAGGGTCGAAAGCGAACGGCTGCAGGTCCCGGGCAGCGACGGCGAGCGCCACGCCATCCTCTGTCGGCGGGCCTGATTCCGCGTCGGCTGGCGGCCCGGAGTGGCCGCGGGCGGCAAAGGGTTGCCGCCGGCGGATGGGTCTGTCCCCCGTTCCCGCCCCAACCCGTTGATCGGCCGACTCATCCGCCGGCTGGCCCGGCTCTTGCTACCTGTTTCGCAGATCCACTGGCCAGTCATCCAGGAGCCGTCCATGAAACGGGTACGCCCCACCGTCCTGATCGCCATCGTCGTCGCCCTCTCCGCCGCCATCCTGCTGTACGGCGCCGCCCCTGGCTGGCTCATCGTCCTGGCCGGGCTCCTGTTCGTGGCCGGCGGCACCCTGCTGGGAACCCTGATCAGCGAGGGGATGGAGCAGACCCGCAACGTGCTGACCTCGATACCGGCCCTGTTCCGCCACTCCCTGGCCCCGCTCGCCATCGATCCGACACCCTTCCTCGAGGTCTCGGAGGCGCACC
>DRKP01000022.1 GCA_011051715.1 Sedimenticola thiotaurini
TACCAGGGTGTCCGGATGTTGCGCCAGCCAGGCCGACCAGGGCGTCTGCACCAGCGGCAGCATCTCCAGGCGGCTGCCCTTCAATGGCCCGGTGACCGCCTGCGACAGCATCTGCGACCACAGCGACCCGGTCTCGCGGTCATAGAGCAGCACGTCGCTGTTGTAGAGCAGCCCCGACACCCCGAAGTGCAGCACCCGCCCGTCCACCCGGGCACTGTAGGCGATGCCACTGCCGCACAGGGGGCAGAAGGTGACGATCACCGGCTCCCCGCCGAAACGGTCATTGACGATCTCGTGGTAGTTCATGATGGCGATGGGATAGGCCTTGGTCACGCCATTCCAGGCGATCCCGAGCACCCATTCATCGGCCGCCACTTCGCGGCTCGTGCGACCGGGCTCGAACTTCGGCGCGGTGATGGCGGGGATCCCGTCCCGGGGGGGGCCGCCGGCGTGGATCCGGTTCGCCGGCACGAGGGCGTCGGGGCCGATCTCGAAGCCGTTCATGGTCAGTGCCGCGGCGGCGGTGCTGGCCAGCAGGGTGGCGGCGAGGGCCGCGCGGCGGAGTGCTGTCATGGCCGGCTCCTCAGGGCTGGCGGATGGTGAGTGTGGATTGTTCGGGAACCCCGGTCAGGGTGGTGACGCGACCGTCCGGCCAGTCGACCCGCAGGTGTTCGATCCGGTCGCCGCTTCCCAGTCCGAAGCGGGCTACCGGTGGCCCGGTGGAGCCGTAACCGCTGCCGGCCTGGATCAGGCGTATCCGTTCGCGGCCGGCGACGGTGGCGGTGACCAGTGCGCCGATGCCGTCGCGGTTGGCGCCACGTCCCCTCAGCTTCACCACCAGCGTGTGACCGCTGCCGCTCCGGTTCTGCAGCAGCACGCTGTTGCGCCTGGAGTTGACCACCAGCCAGTCCAGGTCGCCGTCGTTGTCGTAATCGGCCCAGGCCGAGCCGAAGGCGGCGCCGGTGACCGCCGCACCGAGGCTGTCGGTGACATCGTACAGACGCCCGTCGCGGTTCTCGTACAGCACATTGGTCTCGTTCTCCCCCCCCTTCAGCATGCCGCCGGAGACGATGGCCAGATCCAGGTCCCCGTCGCCGTCCCAGTCCACCAGATTGACGCCCCAGTCGACGGTACCGCGATCGGCGATGCCCCAGCGGGTGGTGGCATCGCTGAAGTGGCCGCTGCAGTCGTTCAGGTAGAGGGTGGAGGGTCCGTGCTCGCGATCGTCCGCCCTGCCCCGGGTATTGTTGGTGGAGACCACGTCGAGGCAGCCGTTGCCGTCGATGTCGCCGATCGCCAGGCCCATGGCGTGGGCCGGCCCGCTGATCCCGGCCCCCGGGCCGGCGCGCCGGAAATGGCCGCGACCATCGTTGAGCAGCAGCTGGTCGTCGCCGAAGTCCACCGCCAGATAGAGATCCAGGGTGCCGTTGCCGTCGGCGTCGAACCAGGCGCCGGAGAAGGTCTTGCGGTCCTTCACCGCCGCCCCCGAGGCGACGCCGACGTCGGTGAAGCGGCCGTTGCCGTCGTTGCGGTAGAGCCGGTCGGTGATGTCCGAATCGGCGCGGGGATAGAAGCGGTTGGCGACGAACAGGTCCAGATCGCCATCGCGATCGTAGTCGCCCCAGGTTGCGGTGGTGGAGGCGCGTGGATCGTCCACCCCGGCGGCCGCTGCCACCTCGGTGAAGGTACCGTCGCCGTCGTTGCGGTAGAGGGCATTGGGGCCGTCGGTGCTGGCGATATAGGCATCCGGGTCGCCATCGCCGTCGTAGTCGGCCCAGGCCACGCCCATGCCGCCGGCCGGACCGTGCAGGCCGGCGCTGGTGGTCACGTCGCTGAAACGGCCACGGCAGTCGTTGTGGTAGAGCACTGGTCCGCCGGCCTGGGTGATCAGCAGGTCGATGCAGCCGTCACCGTCGTAGTCGGCCCAGCCGCCACTGCGGGCGCGGTCGGTGCGGATGCCTGCATCGGCCGGCACGAAGCCTGGTGGCGACGCTGTCTGCTGCAGGGTGCTGCAACCGGTCAGCAGCAACCCGATCGCGATGGGCGCAAGGATCGATGGCGCGGTCATCTCGTCGCTTCCTCCCGTGTCGCCACCGGGGCGGAAGGTCCGGCCCCGGTGGACTCAGCCGTTCACTTGGCGTAACCGTGGACGATGTCTTCCTGCTGCTGGCGGTTGGCGTTGCCGATACGTACGGTGGCCGGTTCGGACGCGGAGGCGGCGGTCTTGCCGTAACCGTGGACGATGTCCTCCTGTTGCTGCACGTTGCTCATCCGCCGGTCGTCGGCATCCGCCGGCCGGTAGGGTGACGGCTCGCTCTTCTGGTAGCCATGGACGATGTCCTCCTGCTGCTGCACATTGTTCATGTTCGGCTCTGC
The DNA here is from genome assembly GCA_011051715.1 of Sedimenticola thiotaurini. Classification (GTDB taxonomy): domain Bacteria; phylum Pseudomonadota; class Gammaproteobacteria; order Chromatiales; family Chromatiaceae; genus HyVt-443. The sequence continues at coordinate 2,377 of DRKP01000022.1, forward strand.
CAGCGCCAGGCCGCTGCCGGCGAGACCGATGAGGATGGCGAGGTGGATGGTCGTTTTCATGATGGATCTCCCGTGAATGATCTGTGGATCGTGTGTCTGTTGTTCACTGATAGAGACCCGTCGGCACAGGGGGATCTTTCAGTACTCCATGTTGTCACCCGTTATATTCAGTCGTATATTACGAATGACCGGAAGCGGGAGAACAGGGCATGGGTGACGACTACCGGCTGCGCGGACGCCTCTGGATCGAGGGGCCGGAGGGGACCTTTCTCGGCTATGGCCGGGTGGTGCTGCTGGAACGGATCCGGGAGCACGGTTCGATCAGCGCCGCGGCCCGCTCCATGGAGATGTCCTACCGCCATGCCTGGGACCTGGTGGATTCCATGAACCGGCAGAGCCGCGAACCGGTGGTGGAGAAGACCACCGGCGGCCGTGGCGGAGGTGGTGCCGGACTGACCGCGGCGGGGGAGCGGGCGGTCGCCTGCTTCTGGTCGGCCCACCGGGATTTCCGGGCATTCCTGGAGCGGCGTTCGCGCCGGATGGAGCTGTGACCGGAAGCCGCCGCTGCTGTCGCGTCGCCGCGCTCCTGCTGGGCCTGGTGATCGCCTTACCCGCCCCCGGCGGGCAGATCGATGTCGCGGTGGCCAGCAATTTCATCGCCGCGGCACGGGTGCTGGCGGAGCGTTTCCAGGAGGTCAGTGGCCACCAGGTGCGGCTGATCGCCGGCGCCACCGGCAAGCACTATGCCCAGATCCGCCACGGTGCCCCCTTTCACCTCTTCCTCGCCGCCGATGCCCGCCGTCCCGCCCTGCTGGAGCAGGCGGGGCTGGTGCAGCCGGACGGCCGCTTCACCTACGCCATCGGCCGGCTGGTGCTGTGGAGTCCGGATCCCGGCCTGGTGGATGGAGCGGGGTCGGTGCTGGAACGCCGCGGCGCCTTCCGTCACCTGGCGATCGCCAATCCGAAGCTCGCCCCCTACGGGCGCGCGGCCCGGGAGACGCTGCAGGCGCTTGGCCTGTGGCGGTCGCTGCAGGGGCGCCTGGTGCGTGGTGAGAACATCGGCCAGGCCTACCAGTTCGTACGCAGCGGGACCGCCCAGCTCGGGCTGGTTGCCCTGTCCCAGCTGCGCGCCGACGAATCGGCACCCGAAGGTTCCCGATGGCTGGTTCCGGAACGGCTCCATGCACCCATCGAGCAGCAGGCGGTGCTGCTGCGCGACACCCCGGCGGCGCGGGGCTTCCTCGCCTTCATGCGCAGCGACGAGGGCCGTGCCCTGATCCGCCGTTTCGGCTACGAGGTGGGCGATGCCGGTTGACGGTGACCTGACGGCCCTGCGCATCACCCTGCAGCTGGCCGCTCTGACCACCCTGATCCTGCTGCTGCTGGGCACCCCCCTTGCCTGGTGGCTGGCGCGCAGCCGCTGGCGCTGGCGTTTCCTGGTGGAGGCGGTGATTGCCCTGCCACTGGTGCTGCCGCCGACGGTGGTCGGGTTCTACCTGCTGATCACCCTGGGGTCCAACGGCCCCGTCGGCGGCCTGCTGGAAGCGCTCGGCGGGCGCCCGCTGGCGTTCACCTTCGGCGGCCTGGTGGTGGGTTCGGTGATCTACTCGCTGCCATTCGTGGTGCAACCGCTGCAGGGGGCGTTCGCCGCCATCGGGAGGCGTCCGCTGGAGGTCGCCGCCACCCTGGGGGCCTCACCGCTGGACCGCTTCTTCACCGTCGCCGTGCCGCTGGCCCGCCCCGGCTTCCTCACCGCGACGGTGCTCGGATTCGCGCACACGGTGGGGGAGTTCGGCGTGGTACTGATGATCGGCGGCAACATCCCGGGCGAGACCCAGGTGCTGTCGATCGCGATCTACGATCACGTGGAGGCGCTGGAGTACACCCGGGCCCACTGGATCTCCGGCAGTCTGCTGCTGCTCTCGTTCCTGCTGCTGCTGACGGTCTACGGATTCAATCGCCGCGCTGCGAAGGTACGGTCGTGACACCGCCGGGAGCCGCCCTCCGGGTCTGCCTTCGCCTGCGACGGGAGGCATTTCATCTGGACGTGGACCTGCACCTGCCCGGCCGGGGTGTCAGCGCCCTGTTCGGCCCGTCGGGCTGTGGCAAGACCACCCTGCTGCGGGCCGTCGCCGGCCTGGAACCGGGAGCGGAGGGGTTCCTGCAGGTGGGAGACGAGGTGTGGCAGGAGGGGAGGCGGGGACGGCCGCCCCACCGTCGTGCCGTCGGCTATGTGTTCCAGGAGGCGAGCCTGTTTTCCCACTTGGACGTGCGCGCAAACCTGGACTATGGCGTGCGGCGGGTACCGCCCGGCAGGCGCCGGGTGCCGCTGCAGCGGACGGTTGAGCTGCTGGGAATCGGCCACCTGTTGCAGCGCTGGCCGCACCAGCTATCCGGCGGCGAGCGCCAGCGGGTGGCCATCGCCAGGGCCCTGGCGGTCGGACCCCGCCTGCTGCTGCTGGACGAACCGCTGGCGGCGCTCGACCTGGCGCGCAAGCGGGAGATCCTGCCCTATCTCGAGTCGTTGCACGATGAACTGGAGATCCCGGTGATCTATGTCAGCCATGCGCCGGACGAGGTGGCGCGACTGGCCGATCACATGGTGCTGCTGCAGGCCGGAAGGGAGACTGCCAGCGGGCCGGTGGGGGAGATGCTGACCCGGCTCGACCTGCCGCTGGCGCGGGGGGAGGGGGCGGGGGCCCTGATCGAGGGCCGGGTGGCCGGCCACGACGACCGCTTCGAGTTGACCTATGTCGATTTTGCCGGTGGCCGCTTCACCGTGGCGCGCAATGACATGGCGTCGGGCCATCCGGTACGGCTGCGGGTGGCGGCGCGGGACGTGAGTCTGACCCTGGAGCGGCAGCGGGGGACCAGTATTCTCAATATCTTTCCGGCCCGGGTGGAACAGCTGGTCCCCGAAGGGCGGGCGAAGATGATGGTCCGGCTGTCGGTGCAGGGCGTGCCCCTGCTGTCCAGTCTCACCCGCAAGTCGGCGGATGCGCTGGCTCTGGCGCCCGGCAGGAGCGTCTATGCCCAGGTCAAGAGTGTGGCGGTGCTCTGACCCGCCACCTCCCCGGTGGTCGAATCCGGGTCCAACCCCGGAACGGTGGACCGCCCGGGACGGGAGGGACCATCCACCTCCCTGTGGATGGCGGGGGACCGTTCAGCGGCCCTGGGGCGGCCTGCGCTCGGGGATCAGCTGCTGCCGGGCCAGATGCTCGTGCAGTTCGATGGGACTGAGCTTGCTGATGTTGAGGTCGGTGTCGGTCACCTCGACGCTGTCGTCGAGGGACGACTGCAGCGCCTCGCGCAGGTAGCCGAGGAAGCGGTGCTCTGCGGCCAGCACCAGGGTATCCGAACCGCGCTCCCTGATGCGGCCGGCGATCTCGCCGGCGACGCTGCGGGCGAAGCGCTGGCCGATCTCGTCCAGATGGCGTCCCCGGTGGTCGTCGTATCCGTGGGCCGGGCCACCGCCCGGTGCCTTGCCGCGGCCGGACTTCTCCTCGCTCCAGATGTCGCGCCCCTTCTCCTCCATCTCCGGGTTGATCAGGTCCTCGATCTCCACCAGGTTCGGGCTCGACTCCAGTTCCGGGTATTCGGCGGGAACGAGATCGAAGATGCGGGCCCGGGAGCCGTCCGCGGCCACCACCAGATACTTGCGCATGGAATTCTCCTGTTTCTGACGCGTTGGGATTCGTGCTTTCGATTCTAACAGGGGATATAGGTGCGGGGGCAGGGAATGCAAGGAGTGGTGTATGATCCGCTGATCGCGGGTTACGTCGAGGGAAACCACGGGGAATGGAATCGACCGACCGTTTGCTGCTGCGTCGTTCGTCCGACCGCCTTGTCGTCGTGCTGCGTGGCGACTGGACCCGGGAGCAGCCGTATGCCGTGGGGCCCGTGCTGAGACAGCTGGAGGAGTCGCTGGAAGGGATGGTGGGTATCGCCTTCGACACCACCGCCCTGGGACGCTGGGACAGCATGCTGGTACTGCTGTTGCGGCGTATCGAGCGGCTGGCCGCGGGCCACTCGCTGGAACTCGACCGCAGTGGCCTGCCCAGGGGTGCCGACCGGCTGCTGCAGCTGGCCGGCGCCAGCGCGGAACATCGCGATGCCGGCCGCGATACTCCCCCCGGCGGAATGCTGCACGGCCTTGGCGTCCGCTTCTACCACGCACTGGCAGATGCGGCGGCGCTGCTGCGCTTCGTCGGCGAGGCCACCCTGGCGTTCGGCCGGCTGCTGCTCGGCCGCGCCCGTTTCAGTGGCCGCGACCTGTTGCTGTTCATCCAGGCGGCCAGCTTCGAGGCCCTGCCCATCGTCAGCCTGATCAACTTCCTGATCGGCATGATCCTGGCCTTCGTCGGCGTGGTGCAGCTGCAGGTGTTCGGCGCCGAGATCTACGTGGCCAACCTGATCGGCATCAGCGTCACCCGCGAGATGGGGGCGATCATGGTGGCGGTGATCATGGCCGGGCGCACCGGTGCGGCCTATGCCGCCCAGCTCGGCACCATGCAGGTCAACGAGGAGATCGATGCCCTGATCACCCTGGGCCTGCCGCCGATGGAGTACCTGGTGCTGCCGCGGATCCTGGCCCTCACCCTGATGATGCCGCTGCTGGTGGTGTACGCGGATATCGTCGGTATCGCCGGTGGACTGCTGGCCAGCATCAACCTCTCCAGTATCGGTCTGCATCAGTTCATGTTGCAGACGGTGGAGGCGGTCGGGCTCGACGACATCCTGATCGGCATCTTCAAGGGAGCGGTATTCGGCCTGCTGGTGGCCAGCGCCGGCTGCTATCACGGGATGCGCAGCGGCCGTTCATCGGCGTCGGTGGGCCGGGCCACCACCGATGCGGTGGTGATGTCGGTGATCAGCATCGTGGTGGCGGACGCGGTGATCACCGTGGTCACCACCCTGATCGGGGTTTGACCGGATGACGCCGCTGGCCGCAGCACAACCGGGCAGACCCTGTATCGAGGTGCGCGGGTTGACCATGGCGTTCGGCGACCGGGTGGTGCAGCGCGACCTGGACTTCACCATCGGCGAGGGAGACATCTTCATCATCATGGGCGGCAGCGGTTGTGGCAAGAGCACCCTGATGCGCCACATGATAGGATTGCAGCCGCCGGCCGCGGGCCAGGTGCTGTATGGCGGTGAGAGCTTCTGGGACATGGATCACGAACGGCGCGAGCGGCTGATGCAGGAGATCGGCATCCTCTATCAGCGCGGTGCGCTGTGGAGTTCCCTCACCCTGCTGGAGAACGTATCCCTGCCCCTCGAACAGTATACCGACCTGTCGCCGGCCAGCATCGAAGAGCTGGCCCGGTTGAAGCTGGCCCTGGTCGGACTGGCCGGTTTCGAGGAGTTTCTGCCGGCGGAGATCAGTGGCGGCATGCAGAAACGGGCGGCGCTGGCCCGGGCCATCGCCCTGGATCCACGCATCCTCTTCTTCGACGAACCCTCCGCCGGCCTCGATCCGGTCAGCGCCCACCGCCTCGACCGGCTGATCCTGGAACTGCGCGACAGCCTGGGGGCGACCGTGGTGCTGGTGACCCACGAGCTGCAGAGCATCTTCGCCATCGGCAGCAACTCCGTGTTCCTCGATGCCGGCGCCCGGACCCAGATCGCCACCGGCGATCCCCGCCGGCTGCTGCGCGAATCGACCGATCCCCGGGTGATCGAGTTCCTGACCCGCGGTGGTGACCTGCAACGGGAGACCCCATGAGGAGACAGATCAACCCGGTGCTGATCGGCCTGTTCGTGCTGCTGGCGATCCTGGTCCTGGTGGCGGTGATCCTCTACTTCGGGGCCATCCGCGGCGGCGGCAACTGGGAGCGCAACGTCTCCTATTTCCTCTCCGAGACCAAGGGGCTGGATGTCGGCGCGCCGGTGGTGCTGCAGGGGGTGCAGGTCGGGCGGGTCAGCGATATCGAGGTGGGATACGATCAGCGGCAGGAGCACTTCTACGTCCGCGTCGAGTACGAGACCGACCAGAACGCGATCCAGTGGCCGGAGAGCTTTCAGAAACGCTTTTCCCGGGACACCGAGGCGGGACTGCAGAACCTGATCAAGCGCGGCCTGCGCGCCCGCCTGGCGCTGCAGAGCATCGTCACCGGAAAGCTGATCATCGAGCTGGGCTTCTTTCCCCAGTCGACGAGCTACAGCCGGGGGGACCGGCGGGAGATCCCCACCATTCCCACCACCATCGACAAGCTGTTCGAGGGGTTGAACGAGATCGACCTGAAGAAACTGGCCCAGGGGGTGGAACGGATCGTCGAGGGGATGGACCATCTGGTGAACAATCCGGCCATCGCCGAGATCCTGGGTGAAGTGAGACAGGCGGCGGCACGAATCAACGGTGCGGTGGCCGAGCTGGAACGGCAGGTGAGGCCGGTCGGGGACAACCTCAACGCGGCGTTGCAGGATCTGGCCCGGCTGGCGCGGCGGATCGATGCGCGCGTGGACGGCCTGGCCGACAGCCTCGAGGGGGCGGGTGACGAGGTGCGGCAGCTGGCCCGCAGCACCCGCGAACAGCTGCCGCTGCTGGTGGCGGACCTGCGCCGCGCCTCCCGCTCCGTCGATCAGGCGCTGGCAGCCGCGACCCGGACCCTGTCGCAGGTGGATGCGACCCTGGCCACCAATTCGCCCCTGCAGGTGGAGCTGCTCTCCAGCCTGCGCAACCTGTCCGCGGCGGCGCGCTCGCTGAAGAACTTCGCCGACTATCTGGAACGCCACCCGGAGGCGCTGCTGAAGGGCAAGCGGTGAGGTGCGGGAGCCGGGAACCTGGATTCACATGAAATACAGTAAGTTGAAACATAATTTCAGCGATCGGGTGAAATATTCAGGCTGAGAACGGATGGACTCCGGTGGCGGACCACCGGACGAGGAGGAGAAGAGCATGACCACGGCACTGTTTCACGGCGGTATCCGGACGATCCCGCTGACCCTGCTGCTGGCCCTGCTGCTGGCTGCCTGCGCCACCCCCTCGCCGCCGTCCCGCTTCTACCGTCTGACCGCGGAGGCGCCGGCGACGGAGCGGCGCAGCGGGCTGGTGATCGGGGTCGGGCCGGTGCTGCTGGCCGGCTACCTGGACCGGCCGCAGATGGTGACGCCGGTGGACGGCAACCGGCTCCGGATCGACGAGTTCGAGCGCTGGGCGGGGGGGTTGGAGAGGAACCTGGCGATGGTGATGGCGGAGAACCTCAGCCGCCTGCTCGGTACCGACGCGGTGGTGATCCAGCCCTGGGGCAGCCGCCTGCCGCTGGACTACCAGGTGGCGCTGGAGATCCGCCGGCTGGAGCGGGATACCGACGGCCAGGTGCGCCTGCTGGCACAGTGGCGGCTGTTCCGGGGCGACGGCGACCGGCTGGTCGGCATCCACCGAAGTGAATTCTCGGCACCCCTGTCCGGTACCGGATATGACGCCCAGGCGGTGGCAGAGAGCCGCCTGCTGGTTCCCCTGGCGCGGGAGATCGCGGCCGCCATCGAGGAGGCGGAGAAGGCGGCACGGTAGGATTTGGGGTCAGCGGCGGCGCTCTTCGAGCAACTGCTGCAACGTCTCCCCCTGCAGCCGCAGCGGCAGTCCGCAGCTGTCGATCACCTGCTGCAGCAGCCGACCCAGGGCGGTCCCGCCGTCGGCCGCCGGATCGGTCTCGAAACACTCCTCGAACGCCTCCGCCACCGCCAGCACGAAGTGGCGACCGGCCGCATCGACGGCCGGTGGTGGTGCCGTCACCGTGGCGGCGGGCGGGCCGGCTGCGCCATCGTCGGCGCAGGCCTCCAGCAGCCGCTCCAGCTCCCGGGCCAGCGCCGGCAGATACTGGCCGGGATAGTGGCGCCGGTAGGGATCCCCTGCCTGCAGGCGCTCCAGCAGTACCCCGGCGTCCGGGTCGTCCAGCGCCCGCAGCCGATGCAACAGCGCCTCCGTCGCCCGGGCCAGCGGTTCCAGTGCCGGCCCGGGTGCCGGCTGTGCCGCTTCGGCCTGCGCAGCCTGTTCCGGGACCTCCGGCTGCTCCGCCCGTTCCTTCTCGTATTCCGCCAGTTCGTATTCAAGTGCGATGACGAAGATGCGGCGCCCCTCCTCGTCGCTGATCGCCATCCGGTCCAGCAGGCCGGTGATGGCGTCCAGCTGGGCCGGGGTGAAGAACTGGGGCTGGATGAAGCGCGCCATGGTCAGGCGGTACGGGCCGCCAGCACCCGCTCGACCGTATCCACGATGGCCTGGGTCTGGGGATCGATCTCGATGTTGACCCGGTCCCCCGGCACCCGCCCGCCCAGGTTGGTACGGGCCAGGGTCTCCGGGATCAGATTGACGTCGAAACGGCTGCCCCGCACCTCGCCGATGGTGAGGCTGATGCCGTCGACACCGATATAGCCCTTGGGAAACAGGTAGCGGGCCAGCTCCGCCGGCAGCTGGAACCAGAGACGGCGGTTGTTGGGGCTGTCGATCACCTCGGTCACCTCGGCGGTGGAGAGAATGTGGCCGGACATCTGGTGGCCACCGATCTCATCGCCGAAACGGGCGGCCCGTTCCACGTTGACCCGGTCGCCGGGTCGAAGGTCACCCAGGTTGGTGACGCGCAGGGTCTCCCGCATCAGGTCGAACCGGACCCGGTCGCCGTCGATGCCGGTCACCGTCAGGCAGCAGCCGTTGTGGGCCACCGAGGCGCCCGGGCGCAGCCCCTCCAGCAGCCCTGCCGGCAGACGCACCACGTGGCTGCGGAACGCCTCCCTCTCCTCGATTTCCACTACTTCCGCCGTGCCCTGGACGATTCCCGTGAACATGCGTGCTCTCCGCTGCCGAAATGGACCGGGACGCCCCACCCGGGCAGGGGTTCCGGTGATTCAATGATACCATCGGGCACAGCGGGATGGCTGCAGTCCCGGCAGTGACGGAGGAGCGGAGATGCGAATAGCGAGAGCGATCGTGGCGACGGGCGATGCCGCCTGGGTCGCGGAACGGGAGGGGGGCACCTTCGAACGCCTGGAGGGGAAGCTGCCGGACCGGCTGCACCCCACCGGCGAGATGGTGGAGGTGGTGCGGCGGCTGGCGCCGCTGGAGCCGGTTAACATCTTCTGTATCGGGCTCAACTACCGCGAGCATGCGGCCGAGACCGGCGCCGAGCTGCCACGGAATCCGGTGGTGTTCATGAAGCCCACCAGTGCCCTCAACGATCCGGACGGGGCCATCCGCCTGCCCGCCTGTAGCCACGGGCCGGAGGTGGACTACGAGGCGGAACTGGCGGTGGTGATCGGCCGGGCGGCCCTGAACGTGCCCGAGGCGTCCGCCCTCGACCACGTGCTCGGCTATACCTGCGCCAACGACGTCTCCGCCCGCCGCTGGCAGAAACACGGTGGCGGCGGACAGTGGATCCGCGGCAAGGGATTCGACAGTTTCTGCCCGCTGGGACCGGTACTGGTGACGGCGGACGAGATCACGGATCCCCAGGCGCTGGCGGTGCGCAGCCGGCTCAACGGTGAGCTGATGCAGGACGGCCACACCTCGGACATGATCTTCAGCGTCGCCCGCCTGATCCACCTGCTGAGCCAGGACACCACGCTGCTGCCGGGTACGGTGATCCTGACCGGTACGCCGTCCGGAGTCGGTTTTGCCCGCACCCCGCCGGTCTACCTGCAGCCGGGGGACCGGATCGAGATCGAGCTGGAGGGGATCGGCACCCTCTCCAATCCCGTGGTCGCGGCCTGAGGCCGCAACCTTTTCCGCCGCGGTGCGACGGGACAACTATACTCTCTCCATGGAGCAGGAGAACCAGGGTCGGGCGGCATTCATTCTCGCGGTGGAGGACGAGGCCGCGGTCCGTTCGGCGATGGTTGCCTACCTGGAGGACCGGGACTACCGGGTGGCCGGTGTCGGCAGCGGCCGCGAGGCGCTGCAGCTGTGCGCCCGGGAACTGCCGGACCTGGTGCTGTGCGACCTGCGCATGCCGGGGATGGACGGGCTCGAGCTGCTGTCCGAGCTGCAGGGCATGGCGCCGGAGCTGCCGGTGATCATCGTCTCCGGCGTCAACCGGATGGAGGACGCGATCCAGGCCCTGAAACGCGGTGCCTGGGACTATGTCACCAAACCGATCCTGGACATGGAGATCCTCGACCGGGCGGTTCGCAGGGCGCTGGAACGGGTCCGGCTGCAGCGTGAGAACCGGGCCCACCTGGAGCGGCAGGAGCAGCTCAACCGGCGTCTGTCGGCCGCCCTGGAGCGGCTGCGCCAGGACGAGCAGGCGGCCCGCACGCTGCAGGCCAGTCTGCTTCCCCCTTCACCGGCCCGGCTCGGGCCGTGGCGTTTCCGGCGGCGCATCTTCACCTCCCTCTACCTGAGCGGGGATTTCGTCGACTGGTTCCCCCTGGGCCGTGACCGCACCGGCTTCTACATGGCCGACGTGTCAGGGCATGGCACCGCGTCGGCCCTGGTGACGGTGATGCTCAAGACCCTGTTCGAGAGATACCACCAGTCCCCCGGTGCCGGTGAGGAGGGATTGCTCTGTTCACCGGCGGCGACCCTGGCGGCCCTCAACTGGGACCTGTGCCGACTGCTCGACGACAAGTACCTGACCATCTTCTATGGCGTGCTCGATGCCCGCGACGACCGACTGGTCTATGCCTCCGGCGGCCAGTTCCCCTACCCGCTGCAGGCGGAAGGGGAGCGGCTGATCCGGCGACTGGACGATCACGACCAGCCGGTGGGCTTGTTCGACGATGCCGGCTACCGGGAGTTCACCGTCGCCCTGGGGCGAACCGCAAGGCTGCTGATGGTCTCCGACGGGATACTCGAGCTGCTCACCGGTGATGGCCGGGAGAGCCGCATGGAGCAGCTGATCGGACGGCTGGAGCAGGCCGGTTTCGACTGTGATCGCTTGATCGGGATGCTGCAGCTGGAGCAGCGGGAGGAACTGCCCGACGATATCGCCTTTCTCACCGTGCAGCGGGAGCCGGGAGATGCCTGAGGGAAGAATCCTGCATGGCGCCAGCGGGGGGGTCCAGGTGCTGGTCTACAGCGGCGATATCCGCTACCCCTCGAGCCTGGCGCTGGACAGCTGCCTGCAGCGGTTGCTGCAGCTGTCCGGCCTGGAAGGCTTCGTCGTCGATCTGACCGAGGTGCATTCCATCGACAGCACCCATCTGGGGATCCTGGCCCGGTTGGCCCGGGCGATGCAGCGCATGGGACTGCCGCGGGTGACCCTGATCTCCGATCGCCCGGCGATCAACGAGGTGCTGGCAGGGGTCGGTCTGGACCGCGTATTCAGGATCGTCCCCGGCTGGCAGGAGGGGACGGACGGGGACGTCCTGCGTGAGATCCCGGGGATGCCGATGGACCGGGAGTCGCTGCGGCAGCTTCTGCTCGCCTCTCACCGGGAGCTGATGGCGCTCGGCGAGGACAACCACGAGCAGTTCCGGGACGTGGTACGGGCATTCGAGCAGGAGGAGGCCGAAGGCAGGAAGGCGGGTTGAAGGGGGGGCGCCGGAGGCCGTCGCTTCAGAACTGGTGATGTACTCCCAGGACGCGCTCCAGCTGGGGCGCATGGGGGATGCGGATGTAGAGGTCGGGGCGTCGCCGGTCCCGCTTGCGGCGGTCCTGCTGGGGCGGTCCGCGCCATTCGCTGAACGGCTGGCGACGGTCGCGCCTGGCGATGCGGCGGTGGAACTGGTGGGCGCTCAGGTGCCTTCCGTTGA
>DRKP01000023.1 GCA_011051715.1 Sedimenticola thiotaurini
GCCTCCGTGACCGCCGACCAGGGGATCTGTATGCGCTCGCGTGAGATCGAGACGAGGCCGGCCCCCGCGGCCCCGGGACTGGCGGCGAGCAGGCCGGCGACCACCGCGAAGCGCGCCAGCACACGGCCCCGGCGGTCGAGCGCCTGGTAGGCGACCCCCCGCTCCGAGACCTGGAACCGGGCCCGGTAGCGATTCCCGAAGACCAGCCACAGGATCGCCAGGCCGAGGAGGAACACCCCACCCACGACCAGGGTGAAGATGCCTGCCATCCAGGGCAGCCGATCGAGGCCATCGGCGGCCGCCGCTATCCCTGTGAGGACCACCAGGGAGGTCAGCCAGGTGGCCCCCATGGCCCTGGCCCAGGCGCCGACCACCAGGGGATTGGTCACCAGCGGGAACTCCGCATCCCAAACGAACACCCCGGCGGGCGACCCGTTCACCGGGTCTCCTCCGTGCAGCCCCCCCGGTCCACCAGGGTCATGCCGTAGAACAGCGCCACAGCGGAGGCATCGCCCCACTTGGGGGCGTCGAGCAGCTCGAGCCGGACCCGGTCGACCCGCATGGGCGGAAACGAAAACCGGGTCAGGAACAGGCGGTTCTCATAGGTGACCGCATCGTTCACGCCGTCGGTGTGGACGCTGACCCCGGGGGCCGGGTCGATGTGGCCGCCGTTCCACTCGGCGGTGTGGCGGCCCACGACCATCTCGAAGGAGCGACTGCCCCGGTCCCCGTGCACGGTCACCCGAACCGCGGGCTTGCCCGCGAGCCTGTCGTCCCACCAGGCCAGGCTGGAGGAGAGCCAGATCTGGTCGGCACGCACCCCGGGCACCGTCCACTCCATCTGTTCCGGATAGCAGACGCCGTCGTTGGCGGGGGTGTGACAGCGACTGAGCCACACCATCGGGGCATTGCCATCCCCGTGCCCGGAGACCGGTATGCCATCGACCCAATAGGGCCTGACCGAACGCCCCTGGCTCGACTTGCGGGTGAAGTCCACCTGGTGATAGCGGGGCGCCGGCTGCGCCGACGGGCGGTCCGGGGGGCAGCGCCAGAGCCGGCGCAGGCGCCCACTGCTGTGCTCGACCCCCTGGGGATCGACGTCGACACCGGCAAAGGGCCCCGCCCCCCGCCCCAGGGGATAGCGACTGCTGTAGCCATTGGACCAGGCCAGATGCAGGACGTCACCCTCCAGCCACCAGCGACCGTGGTTGTTCGGTTCGCGCTGTGACCGGGCCCGGCCGTCCGCAAGAAGGTAGGTTCGGTCGCGATAGCTGCCACTGACATACAGCCAGGTACCGACGACGTCCCGCACCCGGGTACCACTAGGCGCGGAAGAACCGGTACCCCCTCCGGCCGGCGGCGCCGCATCCTCGAATTCGACGAGGAAACCGCGCACCGGCGCGTCTGCGCTGATGTCGTTCCAGGTCGGCGCCTGGAGGCGGCCCTGGCCGAAGAACTGCAGGTGGTCCTCGTGGCCGCCGAAGTTGTCCGGCTGTCCCGGGGACCAGGCGGTGAAGCCCCAGGGGGTCCCGCCGATCCAGGTCCAGCCCTGGTCATGCGGCCCTTCCTTGGCGCTGCGGTAGCCCCCGAGCCAGGGTCCGATCCCGTTGCCGTAGCCGTCGATGAACCAGGCGCGCTTGTCCGCGGCGGCGACGGCATAGGCTGCAGCGTTCTCCTCGGCGCTGGTGATCACCGCCAGGTGGCCACCCATGGCCGCGGCGCGCCGTTGCGCCTCGGCGAAACCGATACCCTCGGGCACAGTGACCAGGAGGAAGCGCTCCCGCGCTCCAGTGGGGGCGGGATGGCCGGTACCATCCCCTACCGGTGGCGTCGCGTCCTCGAATTCGACGAGAAAGCCGCGCACCGGCGCGTCGGCGCCGATGTCGTTCCAGGTCGGCGCCTGGAGCCGGCCCCGGGCGAAGAACTGCAGGTGCTCCTCGTGGCCGCCGAAGTCGTTCGGCTCCCCTGGGGACCAGGCGGTGAAGCCCCAGGGGGTCCCGTCGACCCAGGCCCAGCCCTGGTCCGGTGGCCCCTCCTTGGTGGCGCGGTAACCCCCGAGCCAGGGTCCGATCCCGTTGCCGTAGCCGTCGATGAACCAGGCGCGCTTGTCCGCGGCGGCGACGGCGAAGGCCGCGGCGTTCTCCTCGGCGCTGGTGATCACCGCCAGGTGGCCACCCATGGCCTGGGCGCGGCGTTGCGCAGCCGCGAAACTGATGCCTTCGGGTACCGTCACCAGACGAAAGCGGGGGCGATCCGTTCCGTGTTCGCCGGGTCCGGTGGCGGTATCCCGTGGTGTCCGGGCAGCGGGGGGCGAATCACCGCCTCCGCTTGAAACCGCCTCCTGCAGCCCCTTCCGCGCCTGGTCGAGCCAGGAATGGACCATCCTGTCGTCGTGTTCGGAGAGCTCCCAGGAGGCCAGCGCCTCGCGCGCATTGTCGAGCATCGCCTGCCACGCCTTCTGTTCGAAGCTGCGGCTGTGGCGCTGGGTGTGCTCCAGAATGAACGCATTGTATTCGGCCACGGCCCGGTTGAAACGGTCCATGACCCGTTCGGACAGGGGGTTGGCCATACCCCCAGGCATCTCCCGCTGCAGTTCGTCCATGCGCAACATGGCCCGCTGCGCCGACCAGAGACGCCGTTTCTCCATCAACCGCTCGAACTCCGCCGCAGCCGCCTCCACCCGGGGCCAGGAGCGGGCAGCCTTTTCGGTGATCTCCAGCCGTCCTGCGATCCACTGGTCGCCGGGCGCCAGTTGGACGGCCCGCCGCAGATCGTTCAGAGCGTTGTCGAAGTCCCGCCGGTAGACCGCCTCCCAGCCGGTTTTGGCCAGGGCCCGTGCCACCGCACCGGCCAGCCGGTCGGCACGATCCCGGTCGAGACGGCGCAGCTGCTCCAGGATGGGCAGCGCGGCCCGCGGCTCCTTGCGGCGCAGATGATCGCGGACTTCCCGCTCCAGGCGCGCAGTCTCGCCAGCCGTGTCCCTGGTCCGGTCCGTTCCCGTCTGGCCGGGGGGTGGTGTCGGCTCGACCACCACGACCCGCACTTCCGCCTCCCCGAGGGTCCGCCCATCCCGGTCCGCGGCGGTGACCCGGGCGTGGATCGCCCCGGGTTCACTGCGCGACACCCAGGGCTGCGTCGCACCGGCGTTACTGATGCTCGTCCCCGGGTTCACCTGCCAGGACCAGCGCAGCCCCCTGGGCGACGGGCCGCCTTCGAGCGCCGCCTCCAGGGTGATCTGCTCCCCGGTGAGTCGGGTGCCGCGGGGAACGGGGACCAGGCCTCCCACCTCCGGATCCCAGGTCAGTGGTTGGACCGGTGGAGGGACCACCCGGGCCCGGACCTGGTAGGCGACCCCGGTGTAGCGCCCGGTCACCGTTGCGATCTCGTCGCCGTGGAAGGGAACCCGCGCCAGGGCCTCCAACTCCATCGGCCGGGTGTCCGGCACGGTGAAACGGATGCGACGGCCATTCAGATCCAGGTGAAAACGGTTGCTGACGGGCTCGATCCAGCGGAAGTCGATGAGTGCATCGGGTACCGCCGGCCGTGACTGGATCCGGGCGACGACCTTCTGCCCGACCCTGGCCTCACCGTTCGGGGGATCGAATACCAGGCTGAACCGGGGCGGGCGCACCTGAACCCTCTGTTGTGGACATTCGCCGACGGTATGGAATTCACCCTCGATGCGCTGCAGTACCTCGCACCAGATCTTCACTTCGCCGATGCGGTCGAAGGTCACCCGGGTCCGGCCGTCGTCACTGGTGGAGGGGGTGAATGTAAGGCCGGGTTCGGACTGCCAGATCACTCGCCACTCGCCGCTCTGGACCAGCGCAGGGGGCGCCAGCTGCGGGACGTCCTCGCTGTCCGGATCGGGTGGGATCACGGTGAGTGGTGGCGATGACGGGGCGGCGCCCCGGGTCGATGCCCCATGGGCGACCCCGACCTTGCAGTCGGGATCGAAGGGGCCGGTACAGGGACCACCGGCCGCCACCGGCCGGGCCGACGGGGCCGGGAGATCGGCACGGAGGATGCGGTCGCTGCCATAGTACACCTCCGAATCCAGGCCGCTGAACGCGAATTCCCGGCCACTCACCTGGATGGTGACACTGCCTTCCGCCTGTCCGCCCCCGGCATCCGACACCCGCAGCCGGACCGTCCAGGCACCGGCCCAGGGCGGAGTGAGGCGGGCGCTGGCGCCCTTCCCTTCCGCGCCATCCCAGTCGTAGCGATAAGGCGCCTTGCCCCCCTCGACCAGGGCGGTGACGATCACCGGAACACCCATGGGCAGGGTACCCTCCGGCGCCCGCAGCCGGATGTTGAGCTGGTCGGAAGGCGGCCTGGTGGCAGTCGCCGGCCCGTCGTCCAGGCAGGGGCTCTGGTAACGGAGCCTCGGCACCACCGGCTTGGGATAGGGATAGGGCAGGTGATAGGTCTTTATCAACTGCTCCAGTTCAGCGAACCAATCGGCGTGGTCATAGCCGCCGCTCTCCAGCCGCGCCACCCGTTGCGGCAGCTCCTCCAGGGAGCGACGGATCAGGCGAACCTCGGCCCAATGCCTGGCTTCCAGTCCGTCCAGGCAGGCCTTTTCATAGCGGCTGGCCTCCTCGGCGCAGCGTTGCAGACAGGCCTGGTCGGTGGGATCGCAGGCCCCGCTGCAGTCGCCCTGGCGCTGATCGCGCCGCTGTCCGATGGCCTGTTTCAGCTTTCGCCAGGCAGCGTCCGTCACCGGACCGAGCCGCTGGAGATAGGGCTTCCAGCCGGTCGCCAGCCACACCAGGCGGGCCCTTTTCAACGCCGTCAGCGCCTCGTCGATCAGGGCGATACGCTGCTGGTACCGGTCAGGCGGCCAGCGGTCCCGCTGCGCCCGTTCCCGTTTCCGCAATTCGATCAGGCGGCGCCACGCCCCGTTCTCCCGGGCCGCCGCCACCTGTGCCGCGAGTGTCCCGGTGTCGTCGGCTCCCGGCGCCTTCGACTGCGGCCCGGCGACCCCGCCCTCATCATCTTTCCCCTCCCCCGGTGGCGCCCCATCCTGGTCGCCCGCGGATCCCCCGGTGACACCGGCCACTTCGATGAAGGCCGACGCCTCTCCCCGGCGCCCGCTTCCGTCCCGTGCCAGTACGGTCACCGTGTAGGTGACGCCGGCATCCCCCGCTTTCCAGACCAGCCGACGGCTCGATGCCCCGGACCAGTGGGCACCATCGTCCCACGAGTACTCGACCCCGCCGGAGGCGGCTCCCGCAGCCACGGCAGCGGAGAGAACCAGGGGTTCGCCGGGCTTCACGCGGGCGGTTTGCGGCGCGAGGGTCACGGGGAGGGGTTCGGGAGCACTCCGGTCGAGGACCTTCAGACGGGCGGTTGCGTGACCGCTGCGCCCGTCCCGGTCCTGCACATCGACCCGGATCTCCAGGGTCCGGCCGACATACTGCCGCCCCACCACCAGCTGCTGATGGAGATCCTCGCCCGCCTGGTGGAACAGCTCCTTGCCGTTCTCGTCACGAATCGACCACGTGTAGTGCACGCCGGCCCCCGGTGCCGGCGCCGGCTCCACCACCGCGAACCGCTCCTGCTCGTCCCGGTGAATCCGGTCGCGGTGCCGGGCGAAACGGACCTGGAGGGGTCGGCCGTCGACGATGCGGAGCGGTATGCGGGCCGCCGCCTCCCGCCCAAGGTCGTCCTGGACGTAGCAGGCGATCTCCACCTCGCCCGGTTCCCGGCCGGTACCCTGAAACCAGAGCGTGGCCGCGCCCTCTCCCTGTAACAGCACCTCGTCGCCCAGGGTCCACCGGTAACGAATGGCCCCACTGTCCGCCGGGGCGGCCACCGTGGCCCGCAACGCAAGCAGACTGGCGTTTCCCCGGGTGGTGACCAGCGCCGGGGTGCGATCCGCGGTCAGCGCCACGGCCAGGACCTGCCCGTCCCCTGGCGCGCGAAACCACACCGCCAGCTCACGTGATCCGGGGTGGTCGCCGATCTCCAGCTCCAGGTCGGCCGCCTCGTCCCCCGTTTCCGTGACCAGGCCGGGGGCCGTCACCTGCAGCCGGTAGCGGCCCGGCTGCACACCACGGACGACATAGAGGCCGGGTCGAAGGGTGGTGAATCGGCTGTCGAGCGGTTGGCCATTGTCATCCTGCAGCGTCAGGGAAGCGCCGGTGACCGCGCGGCTGGCAGCCGTCTCATCCTGCCGCTGCCGCACCCGGACCAGAAGGGCGCGCCCGGCGTTGAGATAGTGGCGGGCATAGTCGGCATAGAGTCTCTCGACGGCACTTCGGTGGGCCGCGTGGGCGCGTCGATAGGCCCGCTGGGCAATCAGGGGCACCCGGGCCGTCTCGAGGGCGATGACCCAATAGCGTTCGACGGCAATCCGGGCCCGCATCTCCCGATCGTAATCCGGCTCTTTCCGTGCGCCTGGCGCCATCTCCGTCCGGATGGCTTCGAGCCGCCAGTCGATCTCCGTGGCGAGCCCACCGATACGCTGGCGCAGGCGTGCGGCCAGGGCGGTATCCTGCCCGGGCACGCCGCGCAGGAACGGCAGACCGGTCAGGAGCTGCAACCGGTGCTGTTCCAGGGGCGGCGGCGGCAGTCCCGCCTCCTCCACCAGCCGGGTGAACTGCCGCTCGATCGCGCTGCGCGCCTCCAGCACCTGTCGGTAGGCCTCCAGGTAGCGACGCAGGATGGTGACCGCCCGGACCTGTTCGCTCTCCGGCGGGGCCTCGCCACCCAGCCAGCGCTTCTCCGCCTTGAGCCATACCCAGAGGCGCTGCAGATTGCTGGAGCCCCACTCCCGGCTCATCGCCTTCACCAGCCGTTCCCTGATCCAGAGGGCATCGGCGATCTCCATCAGCTCGTGGAACAGCCGCGGCGCCTCCCCGTTGGCCACGACCGCCTCGGACTGCCTGCGCTGTTCGAACCGCTCGATCAGGCTCCGCCCGAAATCGACCTTGATCTGCTTCCAGCGCTGGTCGATCTTCTTCTGGAAGTGCTCCCGCACTTTCCAGACAACGAGCCCCTGCCATTTTTTCATCAGGGACAGGAAAGGATCCATCCGGCCCATGTTGTTCCAGAGCGCCTCGTTGATCCGGGGGAGGTCCAGCAGATCCGTTGAACCGGCTTCGATCGCGGCACGATCGACGCGGACCCTGCCCCCGGGCGCGGTATATTCGATCGCGGTCAGGCGGTAGCGGCCGTTGCCGTCCGCCGCCTCCACCCGCTCGAATACGGCGCCCTGGTAGAGGGTGTCGATCTGTCGCTCCAGCTCCAGCGACCAGCTCCAGCCCTGATAGCTGTCGTACACGGAATTGGCCAGGCCGTACAGACCTTCCGGCACCGCCAGGGGTGGAAACAGGAGGTACGCCACCTCGATCCCGGCGCGCAGATAGTTCTCCATCACCACCGCCTCCACCACCGAGCCACCCGGCACCCGCTGGCGGAACAGCTCCGTGGCGAGGTTCTCGAACGCCTCGCGGGGATCCTTCGCATTCATGACGGCGTCGTAATAGGTCTTTCCCTCCTGGCCCAGTTGGAACAGCTTGAATGCCCGGTTCTCGGCCACTTTGCCCAGGATGCTGTCATTGAGACGCTGGTTGATGGCAGCCAAACGGGGAAACTCGAGCACCACGACCCGGCCTTCTTCCCCGGACCCGCCCATCTCCAGCCTGAGGACACCGGTCTTGCGGATCGACTCCAGGGTGGCTTCGCCGAGCTGATCCAGGGCCGAATCCAGCATTTCGGTGGCAGCATAGGCAACACCGGCAACGGAACGCACCGAATGAGGAAGCCGGCCCACCAGGGCATCGTACCGGGCCGCCAAAGCGTCGTACCGGGCCGCGAGGAAACGGTCGATGCGATCGACCGTGATCCCCAGCTGCAGTACCAGGGCACCCTCCCGGTGGGCGGACGCCTCCAGCATCTCGACCAGCCGGCGGGTCTCGTCCGGCGGCAGCCTGAAGGCGCTGCGCCTGGCATAGTGCTCCATCGACTTGATCAGGATGGAGATGCGCCGGCTGACGTCGGCGGGAATGGCGGCGTGATCCTCCGTCATCGCGGCGATCCCCTCGCTGAGCATCCTGACCACGTCCTGCAGGTGGGCCTCGTCGAGCTGACCGGCGACGACGATGTCCCGGTTGTCCGGCCTGTTGATGGCGAGGATGAGGGTATGGATGCGACGATCGAGGCCGGCGCGCACGTTGTCCCAGATCAACGTGCGCACCTGGTCGAGGAATTCCCGCGCCCCCTCGGCGGTAGGCTGCAATCCGACCACCCGGCCATCGTCCCGCTGAACCTCGAACAGGCCGGGTCTGCCGAGGTCGCGCAGTCCCTGATCGATGAACCGGACCAGCTCGTCGGTGCTGGCCGTCCGCGCCTTCTCGTCCACCTGTTCGACGAATGCGGCCCAGGCCGGATCGGCCGGATCCAGATGCAGTTCCGCCGAGATCTGATCGTTGCTGCGGCGCAGATACTTGGCACCCTTCTTGACCAGATCGATCCCCTCGAACACATCCATGTTGCGGATGATGTCGTGCTCCAGGTGCCGGACCATCTCCATCGACAGCATGGGCTCGACGATCTGCTGCCGCCGCCTCTGCCAGGCCTTTTCGAACTCCTCGTAGAAGACGCGGCTGCGGGTATCGTGGCCCTGCTCCTGGTAACGGATTGCGATCTCTTCGCTCACCACCGTCCGCAAGGCATGTTCGCCGCTGAACACCACGGCGGCGTCGGTGCCGATGATGTCCGGGCGTCTGAAATCGATCAGCTCCAGCCCCTTGGGCGACGCCACCATGGCGTCGTCCCCGTACTTGCGCCCCTGGATGCCCACATAGACCATCTTCTCCGCCGCGCCGTGGGCGGTCGCGACCGAGTCGATCTCGACGGCGATCAGCCCGGTGCGCTCCCGCAAGTGGCGAACAAAGGCATCGCGCAGGGCGATGACCACCTCCGGGCGCGCCCCGACGAAGGAGAAATCGATATCCCCGGCGAACACCAGCATCTCCGGTTTCTGCACCGCCCACTTGCCGATCCTGGCCAGAAACACCGAACCGGTCCGGTGGGTGCCAAAACGCTTGCCCACTTCCGCCACCGCGGAACGGATGCACTCGTTGGTGACCTGGCGGCGGTAGCTCAGCAGTGCCTTCTCCACCGGCGTGCCCCCGCCGCTGTAACGCTGCCCCAGGAACATCTCGGCCGCGCCCTGCCCGCGCAGCACCTCCTTCAGCCGGTTCAGTTCGGACATCGGGGTCTTCAGGCCCAGGCGGGCCAGGTCATTGAAGAACCGGTGAGCAGTCTCGTCCGGCGCCTCACCCCGATCCAGGCCATGTTTCACCTGAAGCAGCAGGCGCGCCAATGACTGCTGGTCCTTGGGCAGACGTTGCAGTACCGCATCGGCGGCGGCAGTGGCGGCCTCCTCCACCACCCCGGGTTCGGGACCGCCCACCGGGGTGGCCGGGTCGGCTGGAAACGACAGTCCGGTGACGAGCAGAAGCGGCAGGGCCAGCAGCAGGTACCACCAGCCACGCCTACTCTGGAGCGGGGAAGAGACCGGATCCCACCATTGGCGGGGGATCACGGGGGAGAAGGAATGGGGTTTCCCACGGGTTGTCGAAGCCTGATCAACCACCGGTACTTCCTTCGACGGTGCGCTGCACTCCGGCCACGGCGCCCGCCTGTCACGGACCGGCCACGACCTGTTCACTCAAACTATTAACCCGGCAACCTAATATATCGTGTTCAGCCGTGCTGTGCGCGTTCGCGGCAAGGCGTCGAAACGCCGCTGTAGCACTTCTACAGCCAGTTTCGACAACGCAGTCCGCGGACGCGCACAGCACGGCCTGTCATTTGATTTCAACAGGTTAGGAGCCTCAGGCATCTCCCCTCTCGGCGTTGCGTGCCTTGCCAAGGGAACCACCCTTGCCTGCGGCACGCGCCTTGATAGGGAAGATGCCTGAGGCTCTGAATACGACATATTAGGTTGCCGGGTTAATAATTTAAGCACCCGGATCCCGGAAAAACCAGTGGCCGACGGCCCCGTGGACAGAGCCTTCGATGGAGGCGATTTCCTGCCGCTGCCTGGCCCACTGCATCCCGGCCGCGTCTCTCCGGTGGGTGGACGACACCGCACGCCAAACGGCTCCCCTGTGCCACAGACGACCATGGCCGGCAGTGTGTCCCGGGAGCCTGTCGGACCCGATGCTGTCTGGTTGCAAATCCGTCCATGGCGATCAAATTCGACAGGTTGCTAGCGCCCGCGGATCTCCTTCAGCGCCTTCTTCACCCGCCGCTCCACGCTCTTCATGTCCTGCAGGGTATCCTCGATGTCCTGCATCTGCTGTTCCAGGCTGGCGCGACGCTGGCGGATCTTGTCCAGAAAATAGACCAGCTGCTTCTCGCCGCCGGACTCCATGTCGTAGAGCTCGATGATCTCCTTGATCTCGGCCAGGGTGAAGCCGAGGCGCTTGCCACGCAGGATCAGCTTCAGGCGTACGTAGTCGCGATCCCTGAAGACGCGCTGACGCCCCTTGCGCACCGGCGACAGCAGGCCCTGGTCCTCGTAGAACCGGATCGAGCGGGGGGTGATGTCGAATTCCTTGGAGAGATCGGAGATGCTGTAGGTCTTGCCTTTCATACCTGCGCTGTCGCTGGCGGCGGAGAATCCGTAGCGGCTGTCGTTCTGTTCCATGACTGGGTGGGCCCTCATTATAGTCGGGGCGCCCCCCCGAATCACCGGGCCGCCCGGCAGTGCAGTCCGCGCCCCAGTATAGTTGACGTTTACGTAAACGTCATGTAGGTTTTCGGGCATCCGTTTCCATCGGGAATCCACGCGCAATGCCGGATACGACCGGGACACAGGCCGAACTGACCAGCGACAGCTACCAGCCGCGCCACAAGATCCGGTTCGTCACCGCCGCCAGCCTGTTCGACGGCCACGACGCCGCCATCAACATCATGCGCCGGATGCTGCAGGCAGCCGGTTGCGAGGTGATCCACCTCGGCCACAACCGGTCGGTGGCGGAGATCGTCGACGCCGCCCTGCAGGAGGACGTGCAGGGCATCGCCGTCAGCTCCTACCAGGGTGGCCATGTGGAGTATCTCCAGTACATGGTCGACATGCTGCGCCAACGCGGCGGCGACGCCATCCGCATCTTCGCCGGCGGCGGCGGCGTGATCATCCCGGAGGAGATCCGGCAACTGCAGGAGTATGGCGTCACCCGCATCTACTCCCCCGCCGACGGCCAGTCCCTGGGCCTGCGCGGCATGATCCGTGACATGGTGAGCCGGTGTGACTTCGACCCCTCGGAGCAACCGCCCCCGGGCCTGGACGCACTGCGGAACGGGGACAGAAGCGCCCTCGCCCGCACCCTCACCGCGATCGAGAACGACACCCTGGAACCGGCCCTGGGAGCGGCGATCGACACCGCGGCCGCCACCCTGGAACGGCCGGTTCCGGTACTCGGCATCACCGGCACCGGCGGCTCCGGCAAGTCGTCCCTCACCGACGAGCTGATCCTGCGCTTCCGCCTCGGCCAGCGGGAGCGGCTGAGGATCGCCATCCTGGCGGTGGACCCCACCCGCCGCAAGACCGGCGGCGCCCTGCTCGGTGACCGCATCCGCATGAACGCGATCCAGCACCCGGGCATCTTCATGCGCTCGATCGCCACCCGCGACGCCGGTGGCGGGATCCCGGCCTCGGTGCCGCGCATGGTGAGCGCCTGCCGCCTGGCCGGCTTCGACTTCGTCGTGCTGGAGACGCCGGGAATCGGCCAGGGCGACGCCGGCGTGGTACCTCTGGTGGACCTCTCCCTCTACGTCATGACCCCGGAGTTCGGCGCCCAGAGCCAGCTGGAGAAGATCGACATGCTGGACTATGCCGACTTCGTGGCCATCAACAAGTTCGACCGCAAGGGAGCGGAGGACGCGCTGCGCGACGTCAGCAAGCAGGTGCAGCGCAACCGCGAGGCGTTCGACACCCCGCCGGAACGGATGCCGGTCTATGGCACCATGGCGGCCCGTTTCAACGACGACGGCGTCAGCGCCCTCTACCATGGCCTGCTGGAACGGCTGGGCGAGCTCGGCGTGGCGCTGGAGGAGGATGCCCTGCCGCGGGTCCGGACCCGCCACTCCACCAGCCGCAGCGTCATCGTGCCCTCCAACCGGGTGCGCTACCTGGCCGAGATCGCCGAGACCGTGCGCGACTACAAGCGCCGCGCCCGGGAACAGGCCGGTATCGCGCGCCAGCGCCAGCAGTTGCTGGAGTCGGCGCGAATGCTGGAGGCTGCAGGCGACACTGCCGGCCGCCTGCAGCCGCTGATCGACGAGCGCGAGCAGCGCCTCGACCCGGCCAACAGGGAGCTGCTGGAACAGTGGCCGGCCCTGGCGGAGCGCTACCGCGCCGACGAGTTCGTGGTGCGCATCCGCGACCGGGAGATCCGCACCGGTCTCTACCGCACCAGTCTCTCCGGCAACCGCATCCCCAAGGTGGCCCTGCCCCGTTACCACGACCACGGCGATCTGCTGCAGTGGCTGCTGCTGGAGAACCTGCCCGGCCACTTCCCCTTCACCGCCGGCGTGTTTCCGTTCAAGCGCGAGGGGGAGGATCCCACCCGCATGTTCGCCGGCGAGGGCGATCCGTTCCGCACCAACCGCCGCTTCAGGCAGCTGTCGGAGCACGCCAGCGCCACCCGCCTCTCCACCGCCTTCGACTCGGTCACCCTGTACGGCTGTGATCCGGACGAGCGCCCGGACATCTACGGCAAGGTGGGCAACTCCGGTGTCTCCATCGCCACCCTCGACGACATGAAGGCGCTGTACGACGGCTTCGACCTGTGCGACCCGACCACCTCGGTCTCCATGACCATCAACGGCCCGGCACCGATGATCCTGGCCATGTTCCTGAACACCGCCATCGACCAGCAGATCGACCGCTTCCGCGCCGAGCACGGTCGCGACCCGGACCCAGAGGAGCGGGAGCAGCTGCGCGAAGGGGCCCTGCAGGCGGTGCGCGGGACGGTGCAGGCGGACATCCTGAAGGAGGACCAGGGACAGAACACCTGCATCTTCTCCACCGAGTTCGCCCTCAGGCTGATGGGCGACATCCAGGAGTACTTCGTCGCCCACCGGGTACGCAACTTCTATTCGGTCTCCATCTCCGGCTACCACATCGCCGAGGCCGGCGCCAACCCGATCTCCCAGCTCGCCTTCACCCTGGCCAACGGCTTCACCTACGTGGAGGCCTACCTGGCCCGGGGAATGCACATCGACGACTTCGCCCCCAACCTCTCCTACTTCTTCTCCAACGGCATGGACCCGGAGTACACGGTGATGGGACGGGTGGCACGGCGCATCTGGGCAGTGGCCATGCGCGACCGCTATGGTGCCAACGAGCGCAGTCAGAAGCTGAAGTACCACATCCAGACCTCCGGCCGCTCGCTGCATGCCCAGGAGATGGACTTCAACGACATCCGCACCACCCTGCAGGCGCTGATCGCCATCTACGACAACTGCAACAGCCTGCACACCAATGCCTTCGACGAGGCCATCACCACCCCCACCGCGGAGTCGGTGCGCCGCGCCCTGGCGATCCAGCTGATCATCAACCGGGAGTGGGGCCTGGCCGGCAACGAGAACCCGAACCAGGGTGCCTTCATCATCGAGGAGCTGACAGAACTGGTGGAGGAGGCGGTGCTGGCGGAGTTCGAACGCATCTCCGAGCGCGGCGGTGTCCTCGGCGCCATGGAGACGGGCTACCAGCGCGGCCGGATCCAGGACGAATCGCTCTACTACGAGCAGAAGAAACACGACGGCAGTCTGCCCATCATCGGTGTCAACACCTTCCTCAACCCCGATGGGCGCGAGGAGGTGGAGATCGAACTGGCCCGTTCCACCGACGAGGAGAAGCAGAGCCAGATCCGCCGCCTGCGCGAGTTCAAGCAGCGCCACCGGAAGGAGTCCGGCGCGGCGCTGGAGCGGGTGCGCCAGGCGGCGATGAACGGGGAGAACATCTTCGAGGCGCTGATGGAGGCGGTGCGCTTCTGCACCCTGGGGGAGATCTCCAACGCACTGTACGAGGTGGGCGGGCAGTATCGGCGGAATATGTAGGAAACAGAGGTTCCATGCACCAGGCTTCGGGTACGGGGGGACAACCCGTCATCCGGCCAAGGCCGGAAGGAAAAACGGGAGTTGTCCAGACACTCCCCCCGACCCCGGGACCATCCAACCCGGAACCTCTTCCCTGAAACCTGAAACCTGGAGAGAACTATGGAGGTGACATCGGTAGGCGTGGTCGGCGCCGGCACCATGGGAAACGGCATCGCGCAGGTGTTCGCGGCGGCCGGGTTCGGTGTGGTGCTGCACGACATCAGCGAGGAGCGGGTCCGGGCCGGCCTGGCCGCGGTGGAGAAGAGCCTCGACCGCCTGCTGAAAAAAGAGAGGATCAGCCAGGCCGACCGGGACGCAACGCTGGCCAACATCCGCACGGCGACGGAGCTGGAGGCGCTGGCCGGGGTGGACCTGGTGGTGGAGGCGGCCAGCGAGGAGCTGGCGATCAAGGCGCAGATCTTCCAGTCCCTGGATCGCATCTGCCGACCCGGTGCGGTGCTCGCCTCCAACACCTCGTCCATCTCCCTGACCCGCATCGCCCGCGAGACCACCCACCCCGGGCGGGTGATCGGCATGCATTTCATGAATCCGGTGCCGCTGATGAAGCTGGTGGAGGTGATCCGGGCCCTGCAGACCAGCGACGAGACCTATCGCCTGATCGAGGAGCTCTCCCGCAGGATCGGCAAGACACCGGTGGAGGTCAACGACAGTCCCGGGTTCGTCTCCAACCGCATCCTGCTTCCCATGATCAACGAAGCGGTCTATACCCTGTACGAGGGGGTGGCCGACGCCGAGGCGATCGACCAGGTGATGAAGCTGGGAATGAACCACCCCATGGGGCCGCTGGCCCTGGCCGACCTGATCGGCCTGGACACCTGCCTGGCGATCATGGAGGTGCTGCACGAAGGCCTGGGCGACAGCAAGTACCGCCCCTGCCCGCTGCTGCGCAGGATGGTGGACGCCGGCTACCTGGGGCGCAAGTCCGGCAGGGGTTTCTATACCTATTGATCCAGCCTGCCACGGATGAACACGAACAATCGCAGCGTGGCACTGCGGGTCGATCCGGGTCGCGGAGTGGCGATCACCCTCCGGGGTTGAACAGCGACAGCCACCCGTATCCGATCCGGCCACGACAGAACGATCGCGGGAACGATCCATGAACTATGAAAACATCCTGCTGGAACAGATCGAGCCGGCCATCTGGCTGCTCACCGTCAACCGGCCGCGCAGTTTCAACGCCCTCGACGCGCTCACCCTGAAGGAGATCCACCGGGCGGCCCTGGAGGTGGGGGAGAAGGAGGACGCCCGGGTGCTGCTGGTGACCGGTGCCGGCGGCAAGGCCTTCGTCGCCGGTGCCGACATCGCCGCCATGCAGGGGATGAGCGGCATCGAGGGGCGCCAGTTCTCCCGCATCGGAATGGAGGCCTTCCGGGCCCTGGAACTGCTGCCGATCCCGGTGATCGCCCTGGTCGACGGCTACTGCCTGGGCGGCGGCTGCGAGCTGGCGATGGCCTGTGACTGGATCCTCGCCTCGGACAGGGCGGTGTTCGGCCAGCCGGAGGTGAACCTGGGCGTGACCCCCGGTTTCGGCGGCAGCCAGCGGCTGCCACGCCTGATCGGCCGCGCCCGGGCGATGGAACTGCTGGTGACCGGGCGCCGGCTGACGGCGGACGAGGCCCTCGCCTGGGGGCTGGTCAACCACGTCCATCCCGCCGACCGGTTGCGGCAGGAGGGCCTGGCCATGGCCCGGGGTATCCTGGAGAAGGGACCGCTGGCGGTGAAGCTGGTGAAGGAGGCGGTGCAGCGGGGACAGGACCTGGACCTGGACAACGCCTGCGCCCTGGAGAGCGAGGTGTTCGGCCTCTGCTTCTCCAGCGAGGATCAGAAAGAGGGCATGAGCGCCTTCCTGGAGAAACGCTCACCCGACTACAAAGGACGCTGAGGAGAATCCCATGTCGCTGCGAGACATCCTGGTGCACGTCGACGACGGCCCGCACAGTGAGAAACGCTTCCAGCTGGCGCTGCGGCTGGCCCGGCGCCAGAACGCCGAGCTGTTCGCCCTGTTCAGCCAGACCGCCCCGCGGGGGCTGTCGCTGACGACCCGCACCAAGGAGAAGAAAAAGAGATACAAGAAGATCGCCCAGGCGGTGGAGCAGCGCTGCCAGGACCTGGCCGACAAGGCGCTGGTCAATCTGGACTGGAAGACCGCCAGGTACCCGCGCTCGGACGAGATGGTGACCAGACAGTTGCTGCACTACACCCAGCACATGGACCTGGCCATCGTCGGCCAGCACGATCCGGACCGAAGCGACGGCACCCTTCCCCACGACCTGGCCGAGCGGCTGGTACTGGAGAGCGGCCGGCCGATCCTGGTGATACCCTACGCCGGCGAGTTCAAGGCCCTGTGCCGGCGTGTGATGGTGGCCTGGAATACCGGCCGTGAATCGGTGCGGGCGGTGAACGATGCCATCCCCCTGATGCGGGACGCGAAGAAGGTCCACATCCTGGCCATCGACCCCCGCAAGAAGGGCAAGCGCCACGGCGCCATCCCCTCCGCCGACATCGCCGACCACCTGAAACGGCATGGCATCAAGGCCCATGCCGACTACCTCAACACCAGGGAGCTGGACCCGGGCAACACCCTGCTGTCGATGGCGGCGGACGAGAGCGCCGACCTGCTGGTGATGGGTGCCTACGGCCACCATCCGCTGACCGAATGGATGCTGGGCGGCGTCACCCGCGACATCCTGCGCCACATGACGGTACCGGTGCTGATGTCCCATTGAGCCAGGCAGAAGTTCATGCCGGGAGCGGTGTTCCGGTGCGGTCACGGCGGAGAGGGCCACGACAATAACCACACCGGTTGACCCTAAACCGGCCTTTGTATTAACGTTTACGTAAACGTAACCACAACGATACAACAGCGGTTGCGTACGGCAGGAGGAGCCCGCACGATGAGTGAGTCCACCCCGATCATCGACGTCAGGGATGTCACCCTGACCTTCGGTGGCGTCCGGGCCCTGGTCGACGTCAGCTTCCAGGTCGGGGCGGGCGAGATCTACTCCATCATCGGTCCCAACGGTGCCGGCAAGACCTCCATGCTGAACTGCATCTCCGGCCGCTACAGCCCGAACCAGGGCAGCATCCTGTTCCGGGGCCGGGACATCACCCCGCTGCGACCCAACGACCGCTGCACCCTGGGCATGGGCCGCACTTTCCAGAACCTGGCCCTGTTCAGCCACATGACGGTGCTGGACAACATCATGGTCGGCCGCCACCATCTGCTGAAGAACAACTTCCTCACCGGCCCCCTGTACTGGTTCTCCGGCGCCCAGAAGGAGGAGCTGGCCCACCGCCGCGAGGTGGAGGACATCATCGACTTCCTGGAGATCAGCCACATCCGCAAGGCGGTGGCGGGAACCCTCTCCTACGGCCTGCGCAAGCGGGTGGAGCTGGCCCGGGCGGTGGCCCTGAAGCCGGACCTGATCCTGCTGGACGAGCCGATGGCGGGCATGAACCTGGAGGAGAAGGAGGACATGGCCCGCTACGTCATCGACCTCAACGAGGAGTGGGGCATGACGGTGATCATGATCGAACACGACATGGGAGTGGTGATGGACATCTCCCACCGGGTGATGGTGCTGGACTTCGGCAAGAAGATCGCCGAAGGCCTGCCCGCCGAGGTGATGGCGGATCCCTACGTGAAGAAGGCCTACCTGGGCGAGGAGATCGAAGAGGACGGGACCACCGGGAAGAAAGAGGCCGAGGTGACCGAGATATGAGCGCCGGCACTGTCCAGTATCCCGATATCACCCGTTACGATACCTTTCCCAAGCTGCTCGCCCACAACGCCGAACAGTGGCCGGACGAAGTGGCCATGCGCGAGAAGGAGTTCGGTATCTGGAACGAGTTCACCTGGCGCGACTACCACGACCGGGTGAAGATGATCGCCCTGGGCATGCACCGGCTGGGCATCGGCCGTGGCGACGTGGTCGGCATCATCGGCGACAACCGTCCGGAATGGCTCCACTCGGAGCTGGCGGCCCATGCCCTCGGCGCCATGAGCCTGGGCATCTACCAGGACTCCATGAACCAGGAGGTGGCCTACCTGATCAACTACGCCGAGGCGCGCATCATCCTGGCCGAGGACGAGGAGCAGGTGGACAAGCTGCTGGAGCTGGCCGGGGAGTGCCCCTGCGTTGAGCACATCGTCTACCACGACCCCCGCGGCATGCGCAAGTACGAGGACGACCGGCTCATGAGCCAGGCCGACCTGATCGCCCTGGGAGAGGAACTGGACCGGGAGCGGCCCGGCCTCTACATGGAACTGGTGAACCAGGGCAGGGGCGAGGACGTGGCCATCCTCTGCACCACCTCGGGCACCACCTCCAATCCCAAGCTGGCCATGCTCCAGGCCGGACCCTTCCTCGACCACTCCCTGGCCTACCTGCGCGCCGACCCCAAGTACCCGGACGACAACTATGTCTCCATGCTGCCCCTGCCCTGGATCATGGAGCAGGTGTACGCCGTCTCCCAGGCCCTGATCAGCCGCATCACCGTCAACTTCGT
Source organism: Sedimenticola thiotaurini (assembly GCA_011051715.1). Taxonomy (GTDB): domain Bacteria; phylum Pseudomonadota; class Gammaproteobacteria; order Chromatiales; family Chromatiaceae; genus HyVt-443. The sequence goes on from DRKP01000023.1 coordinate 18,652, forward strand.
CGAGGAGACGGAGACCATGATGAGCGACATGCGCGAGATCGGGCCCACCTTCATCCTGTTGGCACCACGGGTATGGGAGTCCATCGCCGCCGACGTGCAGTCACGCATGATGGACGCCACCCCGCTGAAACAGAAGCTGTTCAACCTGGGCATGAAGATCGGCATGGAGGCACTGGAACAGGGACGCCGCTCGAAGCTGGCCCACTGGCTGCTGTTCCGCGCCCTCAAGGACCGCCTCGGCTTCACCTACCTGCGCTCGGCCGCCACCGGCGGTGCCGCCCTGGGACCGGACACCTTCAAGTTCTTCCTCGCCATGGGCGTACCCCTGCGCCAGCTCTATGGCCAGACCGAACTGGCCGGTGCCTACACCATCCACGCCCCGGACGATGTCGATTTCGACAGCGTCGGCGTCGCCTTCGACAACTCGGAGATCCGCATCCTGGAGCCGGACGACCAGGGGGTGGGCGAGATCGTGGCCCGCAACAGCGGCATGTTCCTCGGCTACTACAAGAACGAGGAGGCCACCAGGGCGGACCTGCGTGACGGCTGGATGCACACCGGAGATGCCGGTTACATCAAGCAGGAGAACGGCCATCTGGTGGTGATCGACCGGATCAAGGATATCGCCACCACCGCCGGCGGCATCCACTTCTCCCCCCAGTTCATCGAGAACAAGCTGAAGTTCTCCCCCTATATCGGCGAGGCGGTGATCCTGGGGCACGACAAGCCGTTCCTCACCGCCATCGTCTGCATCCGCTACGGCATCGTCGCCAAATGGGCGGAGCAACGCGGCATCGCCTTCACCAACTACACCAACCTGTCGGCCCAGGACGCGGTCTACGACCTGATCGAACAGGAGATCGAAAAGGTGAACGCCACCCTGCCCCCGGCCCACCGGATCCGCCGTTTCCTGCTGCTGTACAAGGAGCTGGATGCGGACGACGGCGAGTTGACCCGCACCCGCAAGGTGCGCCGCGGTGTGATCAACGAGAAGTACGAGGAGATCATCGACGCCATCTACGGCGACAGCGACAGCGTCCATGTCGATACGGTGATCACCTTCCAGGACGGCACCCGCTCGCGCATCGTCACCGATCTGCGGCTGGTGACCCTGCCGGACAGCGGTGAATCGTCGGCGGCCTGAGGGGAACTGGAGAGGTCGGCCGCAAATGAACGCTGATGCATGCAAATCGCAGAAGGTTCATCACTGTGGTGATGCAACCCGCACGGGAAATCGATCATGAACTATGAACTGCTGGGCAATCTGCTGGTCAATGGCGCCATCGTCGGCACCCTGTACGGGGTGGTGGCGATGTGCTTCGTGCTCATCTACAAGTCGACCCAGGTGGTCAATTTCGCCCAGGGTGAGTTCCTGCTGATCGGCGCCTGGGTCTGCTGGGCCCTGCTGGTGAAGTTCGGACTGCCGTTCTGGATCGGCTTCCCGATCACCCTGCTGTTCATGTTCTTCTTCGGCGTCCTGCTGCAGCTGGTGGTGCTGCGGCCGATGATCGGCGAGCCGATCATCTCGGTGATCATGCTCACCATCGGCCTCTCCATCTTCTTCCAGGCCAGCATGTCCTGGATCTTCGGCGTCTTCGTCAAGCCGTTCCCGCAGATCTTCGAGACCGAGTCGGTCTCCATTCTCGGCCTGCAGGTGCAGACCGCCTACGTCATGAGCATGATCATCTCGGTGATCATCATGGTCGGCTTCTACTACTTCTTCAAACACTCGCGCGCCGGCCTGGCCATGCGCGCCACCGCCTTCGACCAGCAGGTGGCCCAGAGCCTGGGCATCTCGGTGCAGAAGGCGTTCGCCCTCTCCTGGGCCATCTCCGCCATGGTGTCGGCCCTGGCAGGGGTGGTGGTGGGCATGGTCAACGGTGTCTCCTCCGCCCTCTCCTTCTTCGGCATCAAGGTGTTTCCGGCGGTGATCCTGGGGGGCCTCGATTCGATCGTCGGCGCCATCGCCGGCGGTCTCATCATCGGTCTGCTGGAGAACTTCGCCGAGTTCCTCGACAGCCAGTACTTCCACGTCGGCAACATGTACACGGTGGCGCCGTTCTACATCCTGGTGATCATCCTGATGATCAAGCCCTACGGCCTGTTCGGCACCAAGGACATCGAAAGGATCTGACATGAGCGGCCACTCCATGATGCGCTGCGGCGAGTTCCGCACCGACTACAAGAGCGACACCACCATCTTTCCGACACCGCGCTCGCGCTATGCTGCCATCGCCGGGGTGCTGTTCCTGCTGGTGGCGGCGCCGTTCCTGAATCCCTACTACCTCAATCTGCTGATCCAGATCGGCTACTACGGCATCGCCGCCCTGGGCCTCAACATCCTGGTGGGGTTCACCGGCCAGATCTCCCTCGGCCACGCCGCCTTCTTCGGCTTCGGCGCCTTCGCCTCGGCCTGGATCAACAACACCACCGGCATCCCGGTGTTTCTGGCCATCCCCCTGGCCGGCCTGATGACCACGGCGGTGGGACTGATCTTCGGCATCCCGGCGGGTCGCATCAAGGGCCTCTACCTGGCCATCGCCACCCTCGCCTCCCAGTTCATCCTGGAGGATTTCTTCGCCCGCGCCGAGTGGTTCACCGGCGGCACCTATGGCTCCATGGCCAACCCGGTCTCCCTGTTCGGTTACGAACTCGACACCGAGCAGAGCTTCTTCTACGTGGTGCTGTTCTGGACCGTGCTGATGTTCGTCCTCGCAGCCAACCTGCTGCGCACCCGTGACGGCCGTGCCTTCATCGCCGTGCGCGACCACTACCTGTCGGCGGAGATCATGGGCATCAACCTGACCAAGTACCGGATCCTGTCGTTCGGCATCTCCTCGTTCTACGCCGGCATCGGTGGTGCCCTGTTCGCCCACTACCTGGGTTTCGTCTCCGCCGAGGGCTTCACCATCCTGCTGTCGATCCAGTTCCTCGGCATGATCATCATCGGCGGCCTCGGGTCGGTCATGGGCACCCTGCTCGGCACCGCCTTCATGGTGCTGCTGCCCGAGGTGATGGAGGGAATCGTCAGCAATCTGCAGTGGCTCGGCAGCGGTGTGTCGGAGGCGCTGGTCTATATCAAGGAGATGGCCATCGGGCTGGCCATCATCCTGTTCCTGATCTTCGAGCCGGATGGACTGGCGCACCGCTGGCAGATGATCAAGTCCTACTGGAAACTCTACCCCTTCTCGTACTAGGGAAGCTCTGGACGAGTCATGAACCCGCAGCCCGCATCCGAATCGTCCGGACCCGTCCAGAGATTCCCGGGACGGTGGTTTGCCGGGGGACCGAATTGACGTAATGTGGAGCGGACACGACCCGCCGGTCGTGTCCGGTCGCGACCAATGCTGTCATGGCATGAAAAAGGGGAGGAAAGGAGACGCCCCGGATAACAACAGCCCGGATGGGCGACAACACTTGGAGAATGAAATGATGAACAAGCTCTCGTTATCGATCGGCGTCAGCGCCGCCATCGGCCTGCTGACCCTGGGCGCGGCCCAGGCCGCGGAGAAGATCCCGGTCGGCCATCTCGCTGCCTACACCGGGCCCACCTCCGCGGTGGGCAAGCCCTATGGCCAGGGCGTGGACGACGCCATGGACTACATCAACAGGAACGGCGGCATCGACGGCCGCATGCTCGACTACGAGACGGTGGACTATTCCTACAATGCGCCCCGCGCCATCTCCACCTACAAGAAGTGGAAATCCAGTCTGCGCCCGGTGGCGATCCAGGGCTGGGGCACCGCCGATACCGAGGCGCTGGTGAAGTTCGTGGCCAAGGACAGGATCTTCTTCATGTCCGCCTCCTACTCCGGCCACCTCACCGACCCCAAGGGCAAGTCGCCGCGCACCAAGGCGCCGGCCCCCTACAACTTCTTCTACGGCCCCTCCTACTCCGACGGCTGCCGCGGCCTGGTGCAGTGGGCGTCCGAGGACTGGAAGAGCAAGGGTGGCTCGGGCAAGCCGAAATTCATCCACATGGGCGACAACCACCCCTACCCCAACGCCCCCAAGGAGGCGTGCGCGGAATACGCCAAGGAGCTGGGCTTCGAGGTGCTGAATCCGATCGTCTACTCGTTGAAACCGGGTGACTTCAAGGCCCAGTGCCTGTCGCTCAAGGACTCCGGTGCCAACTACGCCTACCTGGCCAACACCTCGGGCTCCAACATCTCCCTGCTCAAGTCGTGCAATACCGTCGGTGTGAACACCCAGTTCCTGACCAACATCTGGGGCTGGGACGAGAACGCGATGAAGGCCACCGGCGCGGTGGGCAACGGCCTGGTCTGGGTGGTGGGAGCCGCCACCTGGAACGACGACGTGCCGGGCATGAAGACGGTACGAGAGATCTCGAAACTGTCCGATCCCTCCGGCGGCAAGCACCGCGTGCTGCACTACATGCGTGGCGTCTGCACCGCCATGTTCATGCGTGACGCAATGCAGATGGCGGGCAAGACCGGCGAGATCAACGGCACCACCATCAAGGCTGCCATGGAACAGATGAAGGATCATGTGCCGGCCGGCATGGAAGGGGTCTGCACCCCCTCGACCTGGACGCCCGACGACCACCGCGGCACCATGCAGGTGATGATCTATCGCAGCGTCGACGGCGACAAGCAGCAGATGGAGAAGATCTACACCGCCAACCTGCCGCGCCGCGAGGAGTGGCTGGGCTGGTAACCCTTCTCCATACTGTTAACCCGGCATAATGGGTTGCCGGGTTAATGGTCAACCCCAGCAGGAGCGGCGCCGCGGCACGAATGATGCCGGCCCAGGCCATTCGCGCCGGCGGCGCCGCTCCCTCGGATCCAAACCGGATATCCAGATCATGGCTGAACCTGCAGCGAACACGGAACAGAAACCCTCCATGCTGTCGGTGAACAACATCGAGGTGGTCTACGACGAGGTGATCCTGGTGCTGCGCGGTGTCAGCATCGAGGTACCGGAGGGGGAGATCGTCACCCTGCTCGGCCCCAACGGGGCCGGCAAGTCCACCACCCTGAAGGCGATCTCGGGCCTGCTCAAGAGCGAGGATGGGGAGGTGACCCGGGGCGACATCACCTTCATGGGCGAGCAGATCAGCAACCACCAGGCCGAGGAGATCGTCCGCAAGGGCGTGTTCCAGGTGATGGAGGGGCGCCGCATCATCGAGGACATGACGGTGATCGAGAACCTCCGTCTCGGCGCCTACACCCGCAAGGCAGGCAGGTCGGAGATCGAAGACGACATCGAAATGGTGTTCTCCTACTTTCCCCGGCTGAAGGAGCGTACCGGCCTGGCCGGTTACCTCTCCGGCGGCGAGCAGCAGATGCTGGCCATCGGCCGCGCGATGATGGCGAAGCCGAGACTGATGCTGCTGGACGAGCCCTCCATGGGTCTGTCCCCGCTGCTGGTGAAGGAGGTGTTCCACATCATCCGCAGCATCAACCAGGAACAGGGGATCACCATGATCCTGGTGGAGCAGAACGCCAACATGGCCCTGCGCCACGCCTCCTACGGCTACATCATGGAGTCCGGCAAGATCGTGCTCGACGGCAGCCAGGAAGAGCTGCTGAACAACGAGGATGTGAAGGAGTTCTACCTCGGCGGCGGCAGCGAGGAACGCAAGTCGTTCAAGAATCTGAAATCCTACAAGCGCCGCAAGCGGTGGATTTAGGTTAGGGCCGAGGGCAGAGGATCGGAACTTCTCACTCCTCACCCCTCACCCCTCACTCTTTACTCCTCACTCTTCACCACTGACCAGTCACCACGAACACCATGAGCGAATACTACGACGAGCTGGAGATCCGCGACCCGGAGCAGCGGCAGCAGGCGCTGATCCGGGCGGTGGCGGCCCAGGTGGCGCACGCGAAGGAGCGGGCGCCGGCCTACCGGGAACGCCTGGCGCAGGTCGATCCGGCCGCCATCGACTCGGCGGCGGCGATTGCGCGGCTGCCACTGACGCGCAAGTCGGAGCTGCTGGAGGAGCAGCGCAGGAACCCGCCCCTGGGTGGCTTCTGCGCCGTCTCCGGCCCCGAGCTGGCGTGGCTGTTTGCCTCACCGGGACCGATCTATGAGCCGGGCACCCGGCGCCCGGACTTCTGGCGCTTCGCCCGTGCCCTGTTCGCCGCCGGCTTCCGCCGCGGCGATCTCATCCACAACTGCTTCTCCTACCACCTCACCCCGGCCGGGGCGATGATCGACAGCGGCGGACATGCCCTCGGCTGCACCCTGATCCCCGCCGGCGTCGGCCAGACCGAGCTGCAGGTGCAGACCATCGCCGACCTGCGGCCAAACGGTTACGTGGGTACCCCCTCGTTCCTGAAGATCATCCTGGAGAAGGCGGACGAGCTGGGCACCGGCATCGGCAGCCTGACCAGGGCGCTGGTGAGCGGCGAGGCCCTTCCCCCCTCCCTGAGAGAGGAGTTCCTCCACCGCGGCATCCGCTGCCGTCAGTGCTACGCCACCGCCGATGTCGGCGTGATCGCCTATGAATCGGAGGCCGAAGAGGGGCTGATCGTGGACGAAGGGGTCTACCTGGAGATCGTGCGGCCGGGAACGAACGAACCGGTGCCGGACGGCGAGGTGGGCGAGGTGGTGGTCACCAGCCTCAATCCCGACTACCCCCTGATCCGCTTCGCCACCGGCGACCTCTCCGCCATCCTCCCGGGCACCAGCCCCTGCGGCCGCAGCAACCGCCGCATCCGGGGCTGGATGGGCCGCGCCGACCAGACCGCCAAGGTACGGGGCATGTTCGTTCATCCGCACCAGATCGCCCGCATCGTGGCACGCCACGACGAGGTGGTGCGGGCGCGGCTGGTGATCGACTGGGTCGACCAGCGGGACGAGATGGTGCTCCAGTGCGAGGTGGAGCAGCCGTCCGAGGCCCTGGCCGAAGCGGTGGCCGGCACCATCCGCGATGTCTGCAAGGTACGCGGAGCGGTCGAGTTCGTGGTCATCGGCACCCTCCCCAACGACGGCAGGGTGATCGACGACATCCGCCGCTACGACTGAGGGACCGAACCAGTACCGCCGGTTCGAATCGAAGGCCGCCCCCGCCGCTGAGAGTGGAGCGGGGAACAGCTCCCGCAGTGGCTGGTTCCCGGTCCTCAGAACGGGGGATCGGGCGGCAGCTGATACCCGGCCGGATAGTCGACCCCGACCAGATACAGCCCCTGGGGCGGTGCCGTGACTCCGCCCAGGGTCCGGTCACGGTACTCCAGCACCTGCCGGCTCCACTCCACCGGCCGCTCCCCCTGGCCAATGGTGATCAGCACACCGGCGATGTTGCGCACCATGTGGTGCAGAAAACCGTCGGCGGTGACGTCGATCCGGATCCGTTCCCCCTCCCGCCGCACCGTCAGGCTGTGGATGGTTCGCACCGGGCTCTTCGCCTGGCAGCCCAGGGCACGGTAGGAGGAAAAGTCGTGGGTCCCGAGCAGATATCCGGCCGCCGCCTGCATCCGCTCCGCGTCCAGCGGCCGGTGCACCCAGACGGCACGGTCGCGCCAGATGGCCGAGCGGGTCGGGCGGTTCAGGATGAGGTAGCGGTAACTGCGCGACAGGGCGGAGAAGCGGGCGTGGAAGCTGTCCGGCACCTGCTGTGCCCAGGCAATGTTGATCTGCGGCGGCAGATTGACATTGCAGCCGAGCACCCAGTTGCGCGGCGTGCGCCGGGCGGTGGTATCGAAGTGAACCACCTGGCCGGTACCATGGACACCGGTGTCGGTGCGACCGGCACAGTGCACCCGCACCGGGTGATCGGCCACCTGCGCCAGCGCCCGTTCCAGCCGCTCCTGCACGGTATCGGCGTGATCCTGGACCTGCCAGCCGTGGAACGAGGCGCCGTCGTACTCAACCCCCAGCGCCACCCGCTGCCGAACCGGTTCCCCTGCCGTCTCCCCTGTCATCGATTCCCGCCCCTTCTGTGCTGAACCCGTACCCCTGAACGGAAAGAGGCGCACCGAAGTGCGCCTCTCCGATACTATTAACCCGGCAAGCCCCTCTCAGCCGAGGGCCTCCATCAGCTTGCGGGCCTCGTCCTGCTGGGTCTCGTTGCCCTCCTCGACCACTTCGTCGAGGATGCTGCGCGCCCCTTCCGAGTCGCCCATGTCGACATAGGCCCGGGCCAGATCGAGCTTGGTGTTGACCTCGTCGGCCTCCTCTTCCCCGACCTCGCCTTCCAGCTCGGAGATGGTCTCGTCCACTTCGAGCTCGTCCAGGGAGATCACCTCGTCGGATGTGGCGTCGGCGGTTCCCGCTCCGGGCCCGGATGTCTCTTCCTGCGCCGGCTCCAGCTCGATCCCGTCCAGGGAGAGGGTCTCCTCCTGCTGCCCTGCCTCGGTGGCGGGTTCGGTGGAGAAGTCGAGGACCGTGGATTCCAGCTCCTCCACCTCCTCCTGCGGGGGCGGAGCGGCGGCTTCCGAATCCTCCCCGCTCTCCACCAGCTCGCTGGCGAGATCGTCCAGGCTCAGGGTGCCGGTGTCCTCCAGCGAGGCCAGATCGAACTCCGGTTCCTCCTCGCTCTCCGTGTCCCGGCTCGCGCCTGCCTCGCTCTCCGCTGCAGCCTGGGTGCCCAGGTCCAGATCGAAGTCGAGGCCACCGGCCAGCGGCTCCTCTTCCCCGGCCTTCTCCGCCGGATCCTTCGTCTCGCCGTTTCCGGCCAGTTCGCCAAGGTCTCCCAGATCCAGGTTGTCCAGGTCGTCCAGGCCTTCGAAGGCGTCGCCCAGGGACTCCGCGGTCTCCGCACTGGTGTCACCGGTCTGCTCTTCCGGTGTTGCGGCAGCGCCGCCGGCAGCGATGCCGCCGGCGAGGGCCCCGGCCGCGAACAACTGGCTGCTGGGCGCGATCTTGCTGCCCATGGAGACCAGCTTCTCCCAGGAGGCCGGATCCTTGTCCGGCATCCCCGTTTCGGAGGCGCGTTCGGCCAGCCGGGTGAAGCCCTCCTCGTCCTTGGTGGCATACAGCACCTCGGCCAGCTTGAGCATCAGGTCGGTCCGCTCCGGCTCCCGCTCCAGCGCCTGGCCGATCAACTCCTCGGCCTGCTTGTAGCGGCCATAGGCGATATAGACGTCCGCCTCGGCCACCGGATCCACCTCGCCGGTCTCCTCCTGCAGGGCATCGATGTCGCTGGGCGAGAAATCGCTCAGGAAGGAGGTCTCCTCGGTGGGATGGGAGGCGGGTCCCTCACTGGCCAGCGCCGTCTCGTCTCCCTCCTCCTCCATGGTATTGACCAGGATGCTCTCCTGGAACTCCTCGTCCCGGGCGCGGCGGCGACGGCTCACCGCCGCCCAGATGATCGCCAGCAACAGCACGCCACCACCGGCCGCCGCCCCCATCATCAGGTTGGGATCCGACATCAGGCGATCCAGCAGGGCCGGCTTCTTCGGCGGCACTGCCGCCACCGGCGCTTCCGCTTCCGTCCCGGTCGGCTCCGCTTCGGCGGTGACCGGCTCCGCCGTGTCGGTCGCGGCCGGTGCCGGCTCGGTGATGTCACCGCTCTCCATCCCGACGGCGGCACCGGTCTCCCCCTCCTCGACCACCACGGTCTCCTCGTCCGTGGCCGGCACCTCCTCTTCGCCGCTGGCGCCGGCTTCTTCGTCCGCGCCGGCTCCGGCAGCGGCGATCACCGTCTCCGTCCCGGCCTCCATCTCCGGGGTGGCCTCTTCGCCGGCCGCCGCAGTGGTGGTGCCGCTCTCTTCCGTCATCTCTCCGGCGGCAGTGACCGTCTCACCGGTTTCACCCTCTGCCGCCGCCTGGTCGATTCCTGCGGCCTCGGTCCCGGCTCCGGCGGCCGCTCCCTCCTCTTCAGCGGCAACCGGCTCCATGCCGGGCCCGGGCTGTTCCGTGCCGGCGGCACCCTCTTCCCCGGTGTCGGCGAGCGGCGCCGATTCCCCGCCACCCTCTTCCGGCATCACCTCTGCCGTGGTGGTGGTCTCGGCGGCCATGCCCTCCTGTTCCACGTCCCCGGTCTCGCTGAGGGCGGCCTGCAACTGTGCCAGCTGGTTGTTCTGCAACGTCACCAGGCGTTGCAGATCGGCCAGCTGCGCCTCCAGGTCCTTCACCCGGGACTGCAGTTCCCGCCCCTCTTCCAGGGCACTCTGCCGCGCCTCCTCCGAGGCGAGCAGTTCCTGTTTCAGCTGGGCGACGACGGCGGTCGGATCCTTGCTCTCCGCCGGTCCCGCCTCACCCTCTCCGGCCGGCCGTGCGGTGGCGATCTTCAGCTCCGCCTCCGGTACCGGTTCGGCCGGTGCCGTGGTGGTGCCGGCGGCGGGGGCCTGAGCGGTCGCCGGCGCCGCAGCCGGCTGCGGACCGGCCGCCACGGCCGGTCGCGCGGCGCGCCATTCGTTGACCTGGTCCCTGAACGCCTGGCGCGCCTGGGCCGGCGTCATCGCCAGGATCTGCTCGCGCGCCGGAACCCGCAGGATCTGTCCCACCTTCAGATTGTTGATGTTGCGTCTGATGAAGGCCTCAGGATTGGCCTGGAACAGGGCCATCATCATCTGTTCCTGGGTCGCTCCCTGGGGGCGGAGCCGGCTGGCGATGCCCCACAGCGTATCGTTGCGCCGGGTCGGGCCGTACTCACCGGCGGCCCCATAGCCGCCGGCCGCGCCCGTCCCCGCGGTGGCGGCGGGGGCCGCAGGCCGTGCCAGCTCCGCGGCGGGACGCGATACCGGGGCCGGCCGTCGCGCCAGGGTCACCGGTGGATCCAGCAGCACGGTGTATTCACGCAGCAGCCTGCCCTTGGGCCAGTTCACCTCGAGCAGGAAATCGAGGAAGGGCTCCACCACCGGGTCCCGGCTGGTCACCCGGATGACACCGCGGCCATCGGGCAACCGCATCGGCTTGAAGCGGAGCTGGGAGAGATAGTAGGGACGCTCGATGCCCGCCTTGCGGAAGGCCTCGGCGTTGGCCAGATTGACCCGGATATCCTCGATCTCCTCGTTGCCCAGTGACAACAGCTCGATCTCGGCGTTGAAGTATTCGTTCAATGCCGATTTGGATCGAAGTTCCCCAAGACCCAGGGCGTTGGCCCCGAACGACGAGACGCCCAGTGCAACGGCGATTGCCAAGGAAAGTTTACGAACCATGCAGCCCCCTCATTGCCCCCGACCGGCACCCTTGCCGGTCCCGGGCTGTTCAGATGTCCATCTTCCAATGCCCCCCCGGTCGACCCGGGACGATTCCAGAAAATACATGATATAGAGTCTTCAACTCACCGTCTTCAGACGATCGATCTACAGCAAACAGGGAACATGCAAAGGCCTCGTGCAGCACCATCCCTTGGCCCTGCTGCCGCTGTGCTCAGCGCTCCAGCAGTATTCTCAGCATGCGCCTGAGGGGTTCGGCCGCGCCCCAGAGCAGCTGATCGCCGACGGTGAAGGCGGACAGATAGCTCCCCCCCATCGCCAGCTTGCGCAGGCGGCCGACCGGTACCGAGAGCGTCCCGGTCACCGCCGCCGGCGTCAGTTCCCTCGTGCTGGCCTCCCGCTCGTTGGGGATCACCTTCACCCAGTCGTTGGCGGAGGCCAGTATCCCTTCGATCTCATCTATCGGCACGTCGCGCCGCAACTTGATAGTCAGGGCCTGGCTGTGGGAGCGCATGGCGCCGATACGGACGCAGATCCCGTCGATCGCCACCGGATCGGACTGGCGGCCGAGGATCTTGTTGCTCTCCACCCCGCCCTTCCACTCCTCCCGGCTCTGGCCATTCTCCATCGCCACGTCGATCCACGGGATCAGGCTGCCTGCCAGGGGGACACCAAAGTGCTCACGGGGAAACCCCTCGCTGGCGAGGGCCTCGGTGACCCGCCGGTCGATATCCAGGATGGCCGAGGCCGGATCGGCCAGCAACGGCTCCGCCGCCCGGTGCAGGTAGCCCATCTGCTGCAGCAGTTCGCGCATGTTGCGGGCACCGGCACCGGAAGCGGCCTGGTAGGTCATGGCCGTGGTCCACTCCACCAGGTCCTGGCGGAACAGCCCGCCCAGGGCCATCAGCATCAGGCTGACGGTGCAGTTGCCACCGATGAAGTCTTTCACACCGCTGTCCAGAGCGTCTGTGATCACGTTCATGTTCACCGGATCCAGCACGATCACGCTGTGATCGGCCATGCGCAGGGTGGAGGCGGCGTCGATCCAGTAGCCGTCCCAGCCGCTGCTGCGCAGCCGGGGGAACAGCGACTGGGTATAGCCGCCACCCTGGCAGGTGACGATCACGTCCATCCGGCGCAGCTCGTCCAGGTCCGCGGCATCCTTCAGCAGCGGGATGTCGCGGCCGATGTCCGGCCCCTGCTGGCCCACCTGGGAGGTGCTGAAGAAGACCGGCTCCTCGACCAGATCGAAATCGTTCTCCGCCCGCATGCGCTCCAGCAGGACCGAGCCCACCATGCCGCGCCATCCAACAAACCCTATGTTTTTCAGTTTCATGACTAGATTTCTTGAGAGTTTAGATTATATGTATTCAACGCCACGCCCCCACCTCAGTGATGGCCCGGATCCTGGAGCAGGGCCGTCACCACCGCATCCCCCATGGCCTCGGTGCCCACCTCGGTGGCCCCCGGCGACAGGATGTCGGGTGTGCGCAGACCGTCGTCCAGCACCTGCTCCACCGCCCGCTCCACCCGGTCGGCCAGCTCTCCTTCGTTCAGCGAGTAGCGCAGCATCATCGCCACCGACAGGATGGTGGCCAGGGGATTGGCCACTCCCTGACCGGCGATGTCCGGGGCAGAACCGTGGATCGGCTCGTACATGCCGCGACCGTTTTCGTCCAGGGAGGCGGACGGCAGCATGCCGATGGAGCCGGTCAGCATGGCGGCGCAGTCGGACAGGATGTCACCGAACATGTTGGTGGTGACCATCACGTCGAACTGCTTGGGGGCGCGCACCAGCTGCATGGCGGCGTTGTCCACGTACATGTGGCTGAGTTCGATCTCCGGGTGATCCCGCCCGATCCGGATCGCCACTTCGCGCCACAGCTCGGTGCACTCCAGCACATTGGCCTTGTCCACCGAACAGACGCGGCCGCCGCGCTTGCCGGCGATCTCCATCGCCACCTTCATGATGCGTTCGATCTCGGACTCCCGGTAGACCAGGGTGTTGAAACCCTCGCGCTCGCCGTTCTCCAGCTCCCGAACGCCACGCGGTTGACCGAAATAGATGCCGCCGGTGAGCTCGCGCACGATCATGATGTCCAGTCCCGACACCACTTCCGGCTTCAGGGTGGAGGCATCTGCCAGCTGCGGATAGAGGATCGCGGGGCGCAGGTTGGCGAACAGCCCCAGCTCGGAACGCAGCCCGAGCAGCCCCTTCTCCGGGCGGACCGAGATCTCCAGTGGCTCCCACTTGGGGCCTCCCACCGCCCCCAGCAGGATGGCGTCCGCCTCCCGCGCCAGCGCCAGGGTCGCCTCCGGCAGCGGATGGCCGGCCGCGTCGTAGGCGGCGCCCCCCACCAGGGCCTCGTCCAGCTCCACGTCCAGGCCGTGGTGGTCACGCAGGGTGGCCAGCACTTTTACCGCTTCGTGCACGATCTCGGGACCGATGCCGTCTCCGGGGAGGATCAGGATATTCTTGCTCATGGTTGTCGACTACCTGAAAGGATGGATTGAAACGAAATCTTTAAACAGGCGCCGCGCCGGCGCGGCCCGGCCCCGTCGGGACCCGGTCGTCGGCACCGGCACGGCGCTGCGGTGGAGATGGACCGGTGCTCATCCGCTCCCGAACAGCCACGGCGCCTGTTCCCGGCGGCGCGCCTCGTAGGCACGAATTTCCTGCTCATGTTGCAGGGTCAGACCGATATCATCAAGCCCTTCCAGCAGGCAGTGCTTGCGGAACGGATCGACATCGAACGGGATCGGCTCTCCCCCGGCCGGCAGCAGTCGCTGGTCGGCCAGGTCGACGGTCATCTCCAGGGCATGCTCCCCGCTGCTCATCCGGAACAGCCTGTCCACTGTTTCAGACGGAAGAACAATAGGTAACAACCCATTCTTGAATGAATTGTTGAAGAAGATGTCGGCAAAACTGGGGGCGATCACCACGCGGAATCCGTAGTCGGTGAGGGCCCAGGGCGCATGTTCCCGCGACGAACCGCAGCCGAAGTTGTCCCGCGCCAGCAGGATGCTGGCATCGCGGTAGCGCGGGTCGTTGAGCACGAAGTCCGGATTGAGCGGACGCCGGCTGTTGTCCATGCCGGGCTCGCCGTGATCCAGGTAGCGCCATTCGTCGAACAGGTTGGGGCCGAAGCCGGTGCGCTTGATCGACTTCAGAAACTGCTTGGGGATGATGGCGTCGGTGTCCACGTTGGCACGGTCCAGGGGTGCCACCACGCCGGTAAAGGTCTCGAACTTGTCCATCACGCCTCCTCCTGCAGTTCTCTGACATCGGTGAAGCGGCCGGTCACCGCCGCTGCGGCCGCCATGGCCGGTGAAACCAGGTGGGTGCGCCCCCCCTTGCCCTGCCGTCCCTCGAAGTTGCGATTGGAGGTGGAGGCGCAACGGTCCCCCGGGGCAAGCCGGTCGGCGTTCATGGCCAGACACATGGAGCAGCCGGGGTCGCGCCACTCGAAGCCGGCCTCGATGAAGATCCGGTCCAGTCCCTCCGCTTCCGCCTGTCTCTTCACCAGTCCCGAGCCTGGCACCACCAGTGCCTGCCGCACGCCCTCCGCCACCCGGCGTCCGCGCGCCACCGCGGCGGCGGCGCGCAGGTCCTCGATGCGGGCATTGGTACAGGAACCGATGAAGACGTGATCGACCGGGATCTCGCCGATCGGGGTATCCGGCTCCAGTCCCATGTAGGCCAGGGCCCGGCGCATCCCCTCCGCCCGCACCGGATCGCTCTCCCGGGCCGGGTCCGGCACCCGGCCGTCGACCGGGGCCACCATCTCCGGGGAGGTGCCCCAGGTGACCTGGGGGACGATGCGGGAGGCGTCGATCCGGACCTCCCGGTCGAAGCGGGCCCCGGGATCGGAATGGAGCCGGCGCCAGTCCGCCTCCGCCCGTTCCCAGAGTTCCCCCGCCGGCGCATGGGGACGTCCCCGCACATAGTCGATGGTGGTCTCGTCCACCCCGATCAGGCCGGCGCGGGCACCGGCCTCGATGGTCATGTTGCAGACCGTCATGCGCCCCTCCATGGAGAGACTGCGGATCACCTCGCCGGCATATTCGATGACGTGACCGGTGCCGCCGGCGGTGCCGATCTCGCCGATGATCGCCAGCACCAGGTCCTTGGCGGTCACCCCCGGCCCCAGTTCACCGTCGATGGTGATGCGCATGGTGGGTGACTTCTTCTGGATCAGGCACTGGGTGGCCAGCACGTGCTCCACCTCGGAGGTGCCGATGCCGAAGGCCAGGCTGCCCAGGGCGCCATGGGTGGAGGTGTGGGAATCGCCGCAGACCACGGTCATTCCCGGCAGCACCAGCCCCTGCTCCGGGCCGATCACGTGCACGATCCCCTGGCGCACGTCGTTCATGCCGAACTCCGGGATGCCGAAGGTCTCGCAGTTGCGGTCCAGGGCCTCGACCTGGATGCGGGCGATCGGATCCCGGATCCCCTGATCGCGGCCACTGGTGGGCACATTGTGGTCCGGCGTGGCGATGGCCGCGTCGGGCCGCCACGGCCGGCGGCCGCTCAGGCGCAGGCCCTCGAAGGCCTGGGGCGAGGTCACCTCGTGAACCAGGTGGCGATCGATGTAGATCAGGCCGGTGCCATCCTCGTCGCTGCGCACCAGGTGATCCTCCCACAGCTTGTCGTACAGTGTCTTTGCGCTCATGGTTCCGTCATCCGTAGCAGTGGAGTGGACAGCTTAGGCCCGGGTTCTATATAAAACAAATTCATCTTTTTCATATATATTATTCTTATCGAGAATAATCCTGTTCCCCGTGGCGGGGACAGCCGACCCGGGGGCCTGCCATGGAGATCAACGAACTCGCCGCCTTCGTCGCCGTCGCCGAGACCGGCTCTTTCTCCCGCGCCGCCGAGCGCCTGTTCCTGACCCAGCCGGCGGTGAGCAAGCGTATCGCCGGCCTGGAGGGCAAGCTCGCGACACGACTGTTCGACCGCATCGGCCACCGCATCCACCTGACCGAGGCCGGTCGTCAGCTGCTGCCCCGGGCCCGCTCCCTGCTGCTGGAGATCCGCGACATCGAGCGCGGCATCACCAACCTCAGCGGCGAGATCGGCGGCACCCTCCGCATGGGGACCAGCCACCACATCGGCCTGCGGCGGCTGCCGCCGGTGCTGAAGCACTACAGCCGCTCCTTCCCCCGGGTGAAACTGGACATCCGCTTCCTGGATTCGGAATCGGCCTGCGCCGCGGTGGAACAGGGGGAGCTGGAGCTGGCGGTGGTGACCCTGCCACCGGCCCCCTCTCCGGTACTGGAACTGACCCGCATCTGGCACGACCGGCTGCGCTTCGTGGTGGCCGCTGATCATCCGCTGGCGGGGCGCAGGCGTGTCACCCTGGCGGACCTGGCCGGCTTCCCGGCGGTACTGGCGGCTCACGGCACCTACACCCGCGGCATCCTGGAACAGGCGATGGCGCCACTGGGGCTGTCGCTGCAGGTGGGGATGGCCACCAACTACCTGGAGACGCTGAAGATGATGGTGAGCATCGGCCTCGGCTGGAGCCTGTTGCCGGAGAGCATGCTGGACGATCCCGGCCTGCGGCCACTGCAGCTGCCGGAGATGGCCCTGTCACGGGAGCTCGGCGTGGTCGTCCACCGCCATCGCGTGCTCTCCAACGCCGCCCGGGAGATGCTGGAGAGCTGCCGTCGGTTCCGGGATCCCCCGGACCGGGGATGAGGCGGGCGCTCCCCGTCGACCCGGGATCCCGCCCCGTTCGAGCTTGAGCAGGGCGGAGAGGCAGTGCTGGGTGGAATCGATCCGCAGCTGGGGGCGGTGGGCGCCGTCGAGGAACCCCCCCCGGTAACGGGGCAGTTCGGGCGCCACCAGGTAACGGCCCTGGCCGAAGACGATGCGATCCTGGCCGGGACGCAGCTGCAGCGCCAGGTTCTTCTCCATCTCGGCCGCCACCCGCTCGCGCACCCGGTCCAGCAGTTCGTCGTCACCGCCCGCGGCCAGCACCCCCGCCCCCGCCACCAGCCCCTCCACCGAGTAGCAGCTGTTGGAACGGGGATTGACCCGTGGCCGCAGCGAGTCCAGAAAGAACCGCATCTGGTCGGCGGCGAAACGGCGGAAGCGCGCTTCCCCGGTGGTGTGGTAGCGCACCGCCGCCGCCATCACGCCCCAGTGGAAGAAACCGATCCCGGGATTGCGGCGATAACGCTCCATCAGGCCCCTGTCAGCCTGCTGCAGCGCCACCGCCACCCGGTCGTCGAGCGGATGGCGGCGGTGGTAGCTGGCCAGCGCCAGCCAGGCCTCCCCGTCGGAATAGGGCGAGGCCCGCTCCACCCCGGGCCGGCTGCGGAAACCGCCATCGGCCCGCTGCAGCGCCAGCAGGCCACGCAGCCAGGCATCCAGCCGGCGCTGCATCTCCGGTCCCGTCAGCCCCCCCTGGAGGAGGGCCAGCAGCGCCAGCGCCGTGGCGCCGGTCTTGGCCCCCGCGGTGGTACCGTCCAGGCTCACCAGGCGACCGTCACGCCAGGGGATGGAGCGTCGGTCCAGGGCAGCGAGCGCCCGGCGCAGCGCCGCCTCCACGCGGGGATCGGAGCCGCCATCGAGGTACTCTCCCAGGGCGTAGGCGGCGCCGGCCTGGCGCACGATGTTGTTGCGGCGGGAATCACGCCCGTCGATGAAGTCGTGGCGATAGCGGAACAGGCCATCCTCGAGCTGGGCCTCGAGCAGGAAGTCGATGGCCCGGCCGACGCGCTCCCCGGCGACGACGGAGGCGGCTGTCAGGAGCAGGACGAGGAGCAACACCCCCGCGTGCCAGTGGCCCCGGGCGCGGATTCCCGCCTCCATCAGCTGTTGCGGCCGGGAACCCGCCAGCGTCCCTGGCCGCCGCGACAGACGATGCCGGCTCCGACCCGGTCACCGCCTGCATCCCCCACCAGGATGCGGTAGCTCCGGCAATAGTGTCCATCCTTCAGCTTCATGGTCCGCAGCGGGGTGATCCCCACCTGCCGGTGGCGCCCGGCCTGCGGAAGCCAGAGGGTGGAACCGGCCGGCTGGTGTTCCATCGCCCACTGGAAGCGTTCGTCAAAGGCGCGGCGCTGCGCCTCGCCGAGGTGCTCCAGGGAGGGATGGAAGGCGAGCAGTTCGCGCCGGCGGATGGGTCGACCGGGGGACTCGGTCACCTGCAGCACCACCTGCTCCAGCTCCGGGGCGTAGTACCAGTAGCGGCGCTGGCGGAACTGTCCCATCCTGTTGCTGCGCTCACACACCACGCGATAGGTGGAGAAGGTGCCGGCCGCCAGATCGAGCCGCCAGCTGCCGTCCACCTCGCAGTGAAAGTCACGACTGGAGCTCTTTCTCTGCCCGCTGCGCTTGTCCAGGGAGCTGCGCCGGCTGGCAAAGCGGCCGCTGTTCCCCTGCTGCAGCGGCCACAGCAGATCTTCGGCCACGTCGGACAGGTTGGTCACCCGGTAACGGCGCCCTTCCCGTTCCAGTTCGGGGAGGATGAAGTTGCGGCCGGTGCGATAGCGGGTCCCCCCGGAGGTGCGCCAGGTGACCGTATCGCCATCGACGGCGATCACCTCCTCCCAACGGCCATTGTCGAGCCGGCGCCGGTCACCGACACGATGGCGTGGCAGGGGGGCGGGCGCCAGTCCGGAGAGCGCCTCGCTCTTCACCCCTTCTGCCACCGGCATGATGCAGCCGGCAAGCAGCCCCGAGGCGAGCAGCGGGAGCACGACACGCCTGACCGTCGCCCCAATCCCCTTCATCAAAACAGTTCGTTTCCCTTTTTCTCCGGAATGATCAGGCGGGTCTGCCAGCGCTCCCGGCCGAGCCGGCACGACAGACCACGCCGCTCTTCCCTGACGCCGTCGATGACCAGGGTCTCGCGATACTCCCTGCAGTAGCGGTCGTCACCCATCTTCAGAGTCCGCACCGGCTGCAGTTCCGCCGAGGCATTATAGCGGCTGCTGGCCCAGTTGACAGTGGTGCCGCTGGGGGTGTACTCCAGGGCCCTGGCGAGGGCCGACCTGGCCTCCGCCCGGGAGGCCTCGGCCGCCGCCAGGCGCGCATCGAAACGGGATGTGGTGGTGGTCACCCCGAGGCCGTAGCCGACCGCCAGCAGCAGCACGCCCGCCGCCAGCGCCCCCAGGGGACGCCACCAGGTGCCGCCTCTGTGGTCAGGCACCGGCACCGTTCCCTCCTGGCGCTGGCGGATCTGCTCCAGGGTCGCGCCGAGCCCGGGGTCGACGGGACGATGGAACGCCTCGTCCAGTGCCTCGCGGCAGCGTGAATCGACCCCGCGCAGCAGCTCCAGGCAGGCGGCGGCTTCGGGGTCCTCCCGGATCCAGCGTTCCACCCGGTCCGGTTCGTCCCCGTCCAGCTCCCCGTCCAGGTAGGCGTTCAGTCTCAGCCCATCCTCCACCGACAGGGCATCACAGGGGGTCCGGTCACGTTCTTCGTTCATGGTTCATCGTCCTTCGGATCGGATGTCATCCATCGCACCAGCTGACGCCTGGCCCTGGCCACCCGGCTGGTCACGGTGCCGATCGGCAGGTCGAGCATCCGGCTGCATTCCCGGTAGGAGAAACCCTCGACCCCGATCAGCAGCAGCACCTCCCGCTGCTCCGGCGGCAGCTGCTGCATCAGGGCCCGGACCTCATCGAGTTCGATCGAGGCCTCCGTATGCCGGCTGCCGACACGTTGATCGTTCTCAGCCTGGACCAGTCTGTGCCGGTAGCGCTCGCTCACCTGTCGGCTGCGCAGGCCGTCCACATGCAGGTTGCGGATGGTGCGGAACAGCCAGCGGTCCAGGTAACCCTCCTTGTCCCCGGCACTGGCCAGCAGGCGGGTGCAGGCCTCCTGCACCAGATCCTCCGCCGCCTCCATGGAGCCACACAGGCCATAGGCAAACCGCCGCAGGCGGGGGAGCAGCTGCACCACTGTCTGATACTCGGACTCACTCACTGCTCACACCCGTCCGTGCTCCATGATCCGTTCAACGGTTGAACCGGTGGTTTTATTCCCGCCGGCCGGAAAAATCGATGCCGCCTGCCCAGGGGACTGTTGTAGAGTATACGGAGGATGGCTGAAACGAGAATGAACCTCCCCGCCACCGGCTGGCGGGAGGGAGACGGTACGATAGCAGGGGAACAAGGGATTAATTCCGGCGACCAACCGTTATTCCAGGTAACCACGAAGTGAATCACCGACCCGCTGGAGCAGTAGTCATGTCGAGCCAGTCCACCCACCACGCGGTCAGCCCGCCACGGCAGCGCCCCTCCCTCATCCGGCGGGGCACGCCGTTCCGCCTGTGTTTCAGGCCACGGCCCCTGCATGCCGCCCTGCTGCTGTTGCTCCTGCTCATGGTCCTGGCCCCCATCCGTTACGATCCGGTCCACCATACGCTGGCTGTCCACCAGGCCTACGCCGATGATGGCGGCGATGGGGATGGCGGCGATGGTGGTGGCGACGACGATGACGACGATGACGATGATGACGACGGCGGCGGCGGTGCAGGGGGTGCCGGCGACGATGACGACGACGATGACGACGATGACGGCGGCGGCGGGGGTGCCGGCGACGATGACGATGACGATGATGATGACGGCGGTGCGGCGGGTGCCGGCGGAGACGGTGATGACGACGACGACGGGGACAGCGGCGCCACCGGTGATGACGATGACGGGAAGGGCAAATCCAGGGAAGGCGACGACCATGCCAATGGGTCGCCGGTGGGGGGCAACCAGTCGGGGACCCCGTCAGGCGGCGGTGAGGGTGCTGATGACGCTATCGGCTTTGGCGACCTGAAAGGGATGACCGAGGTGCCGCCGGAAGAGGAGCGGGGCCTGCTCGGCTCCTGGGGTGACAAATAGACCCGGCACCGGATGCCCGCATCGGGCCGGGGAGGCAGTGACACCGTAGCCCGCCCCGGCCCGGTCCGACATGCCCCCTTGCGGACCACCGGGTCGGCCATCGCCCCTGCCGAAGACCTGTCGTTCCGGTGCCGGCCGGAATCCAGGCAGCGGAGTCTACCGGCTTCCCGCCGGCACCGGAACGACGCAGGGAGACTCCTAGACCGCGACCAGATCCTCCACCAGGGAGTCGCGCACCGCATCCGGCAGGTTTCTCACCTCGTGGCGGTATTCCGGGTGATCCACACCCATCGCCAGGGCGGCGCCCTGCTTCAGGGCCCGCACCATCTCCGGGGTCAGTTCGAAGCGGAGGAAATGGACCGACGAGGTCTTCTCGTCGGTCTCCCGCTCCAGGTCCTCGTTGGCGATCGGGAACACCTGCTCGAAGTCCGCCACCTGCACCCAGACCCGCCTCTCGATACCGATCAACCGCGCCAGCGCGGCCTTGCGCTGCTCCGGATCGGGATACTCGATCATGAAGGTGGCCTTCCAGTTGCTCCCGTCCGGGATCAGCGGGTTGTAGGCCGCCAGTTCCTCCTGGATCCCCGCCTCCTCGAAGATGCGTTCGATGCGCAGCATCTCCTGGATCTGGTACTGCATGGTCAGGCGATCCTCGAAATAGAGGGTTGCATGGGGCCCCAGGGCCACCTGCCGGCTCTTCTTGTGGGCCATCACCCGGGCGCGGAAGTCGGGCCGGATGCGGGCGTACTCCTCCAGGGAGTAGAGATCGTCTCTGGTCAGCTGGGTCATTTCTGCTACCTCTCGGAATCGGTTACCGGCGACGGGACCGCACCTGCCCGGTCCCGTCGCCGTTGCTGGGTTCAGATGCCATAGGCCTTGCGCAACAGGCTGATCGGGTGTTCCGGCGCCTGGCCGCTGTCGAGGCCGTTCTCGATCTGGTGTCCGGCCATCGGGCAGTCACTGCCGTAGTGGTCGGGCTGCTCCTTCTTCACCCGGTTGACCACCGGCCGGCCGATCTTCATCGAGATGTCGTGGTACTCGCGTTTCACCGCGTAGGTGCCGTCGTGGCCGGAGCAGCGTTCGATGATGGTCACCTCGGTATCGGGGATCAGGGCGAGAATCTCCCGTGTCTTCTGGCCCACGTTCTGCACCCGCTGGTGACAGGCGGCGTGGTAGCTCACCTTGCCCAGGGGCTGCTTGAAATCCGTGTTCAAGCGGCCCTCCTTGTGGCGCCGGATCAGGTACTCGAACGGGTCGAATATCGCCTTCGCCACCTTCTGCACCCGGGGATCGTCCGGAAACAGCAGCGGCAGCTCCTGACGGAACATCAGGGCACAGGAGGGAACCGGGGCGACGATGTCCCAGCCCTCATCCACCAGCCGGGCCAGCACCGGGATGTTGGCCTCCTTGGCCCGCTCGATCGACTCCAGGTCCCCCAGCTCCAGCTTGGGCATGCCGCAGCACTGCTCCTTGTCGGCGATGGTCACCGGGATACCGTTGTGCTCGAACACGGCCACCAGGTCCTCGCCAAGATGGGGCTCGTTATAGTTGCCGTAGCAGGTGGCGAACAGGGCCACCTTGCCGCTGGTGCCGTTGGCGGGCTCGCCCTGGGCGGTGCGGTTGCGCCGCTCCTTCAGGCGATCGCGCAGGGTGCGGCTGTGGTACTCGGGCAGACGGGCGCCGGCCGATACACCCAGGGTGTTCTCCAGCAGCCTGCGCGCAGGACCGTTCCGGTTGACCGTGTTCACCAGGTTGACCACGATGGGGATCCCGGCGAGCCGGCCCACGGTGTCGGTACTGGAGAGCAGGCGGTCACGGAAGCCGGCGCCGTTGTTGCGGAAGTGGAACGCCTTGGCCCGCAGCATCAGGTGGGGAAAATCGATGTTCCATTCGTGGGGCGGCGTGTAGGGGCACTTGGTCATGTAGCACAGATCGCACAGATAGCAGTGCTCCACCACCTTCCAGTAGTCCTTCTTGTCCACCCCGTCCACCTCCATGGTGTCGGATTCGTCGACCAGGTCGAACAGGGTGGGAAATGCGTGGCACAGGGAGACGCAACGGCGGCAGCCGTGGCAGTGGTCGAACACCCGTTCCAGTTCCGCGAACAGCTTGCTCTCGTCGTAGAAGTCGGGATTCCTCCAGTCGATGGGATGGCGGGTCGGCGCCTCCAGATTGCCTTCTGTCACTGTCTTGGAAACCATCTCATCACCTCACTCTGTGGGGAAAAAGCCGGGGCCGGCCGGCCCCGGCTGCTGCCTGCCGGCGGGACGTGGGGACATCGGCCATCCACAGTGAAAGCTGCGGGAAACGGCCAGTGCCCCGGGGTCCGCTACCGGTTACAGGCTGTCCAGTGCCTTCTGGAAACGATTGGCGTGGGAGCGCTCTGCCTTGGCCAGGGTCTCGAACCAGTCGGCGATCTCGTCGAAGCCCTCGTCGCGGGCGGTCTTGGCCATGCCCGGGTACATGTCGGTGTACTCGTGGGTCTCGCCGGCGATGGCGGTCTTCAGGTTCTCCTCGGTACTGCCGAACGGCATGCCGGTGGCCGGATCGCCACACTCCTCGAGATACTCCAGGTGACCATGGGCGTGACCGGTCTCACCCTCGGCGGTGGAGCGGAACACGGCGGCCACATCGTTCTGACCTTCGATGTCGGCCTTGGCGGCGAAGTAGAGATAGCGGCGATTGGCCTGGGATTCGCCGGCGAAGGCGTCTTTCAGATTCTGTTCAGTATTGGAGCCTTTGAGTTCCATACCATTCCTCCTGAGTCATATTCACATGTGAGTGCGGGGATCCGCACGGTGAGAATGATAGGAGGCCCTTCCTGAACAGACAAATTGATTGTTACTAACATGGCGATAGTGTTTGCCTAACAGAGGCGGGGCCACGCCGCCCCCCTTCCACCGGCCATCCATCCGGGTCAATGGGAGTGCCGCGGAATCCGATGGACTCAGCCGTCCCCTTCCAGCTCCTGCAGGCGCCGGGCCAGGGCCTCCAGCGCCCTGCCCTGCTCGCGCACCTGCTGCAACAGCTCCGGCAGTCGGGAGACCACCGCCAGCTCCCGTTTCGCCCGGCGCATGGGACGGGCGGGATATCCCATCACCCGCTCACCATCCGGAACGTCCTTGGTGACGACGCTGTCACCGCCCACCACTACCCCGCGACCGACAGTGACGTGATCCACCACGCCCACCTGGCCCGCCAGTACCGCACGGTCACCCAGGGTGACGCTGCCGGCGGTGCCCGACTGGCCGGCGATCACCACATCTTCACCGATGCGGTTGTTGTGGGCGATGTGGACCAGGTTGTCCAGCTTGCTCCCCCGGCCGATGCGGGTGGCGCCCAGGGTGGCACGGTCGATACAGCAGTTGCAGCCGATCTCTACGTCATCACCGATCTCCACCGTCCCAACCTGGGGTACCTTGTGGTGGTGATCCTCCCACCACAGGTAGCCGAAGCCGTCGCCACCGATCACGCTGCCGGCGTGGACCGTCACCCGGTCACCCAGCACCACCCCGTGCAGCAGGCTGACGTTGGGGCCGATGACCCCCGCCTCCCCCACCGTCACCCCCGGCCCGACATAGGCACCGGCGCCGATCCGGGTGCCGGCCCCGATGCGGGCCCCGGCCCCGATCACGGCGCAGGGACCGACCGCGACCCCGTCGGCGAGCACGGCCTCCGGATCGATCACCGCGGCCGGTGAGATGCCCTGCTCCCGTGGCGGCTGCACCATCTGCTCGACCGCCTGCACGAAGGCCCGCCGGGGATGGTCGACATGCAACAGGTTGACACCCTCCAGACCGGGGAAATCCTGCCCCACCACCACCGCTCCGGCCGTCCCCGCCCTCACCCGCTCCAGCAGGCGCCGGTCGGCGGCGAAGGTCAGGTCCCGCGGCCCGGCCGACTCGAGTTCCGCGACTCCGTCGACCCGGAAGGAGGGGTCGCCCGCCAGCCGGGCACCGAGAAGATCCGCGAGCTGCTGCAGTGTGTAGTCCATGGTCACTCCTGTTGCAGTTGGTCGACGATCCAGCGCCGGGCGATGACAAACGCCAGCAGGGTGAGGGTCGCCGACAGGGTGAAGGTAAAGGCCGGTCCCTGACCGGTCCACAGGTAGCCGCTGTAGAGGCTGCCCACGGCGCCGCCGGCGCCGAAGCTGAGGCTGCTGTAGAGCGCCTGTCCCCGGCCCTGGTGACGGCCGGTGAAATAATGGTGCACCAGATGGATGGCGGACGCATGGAAGGTACCGAAACTGGCGGCGTGCAGCGACTGGGCCGCCATCAGCAGGGGCAGGGAGTCGGGGAACCAGCCGATCAGCAGCCAGCGCAGCGCTGCCAGCAGCAGGCTGGCGAGCAGTACCCGGCGGGCGCCGAAACGCTGCAGCAGGCGGTGCATGACCAGGAACACCAGCACCTCCGCGATCACTCCCAGCGCCCACAGCTGCCCGATCAGGGTCTTGGAATAGCCCCACTGTTCCATGTAGATCGAATAGAACGAGTAGTAGGTCCCGTGCCCCGCCTGCAGCAGGAAGCAGACCAGGAAGAAGGCGATCACCGGCGGCCGGCGCAGGATGGTCAGGATTGCCGGTTGCCGCTGTGGCACCGGCTGGGGGTGTGGATCCTTCACCAGCAGGCTGGACAGCCAGATCGCCAGGTAGATGAGAAACAGGGCCGGAAGCACCACCGCCGGTCCCTGCCGGTCCACCGCCATGCCGAGCAGGACCACGGTGACGATGAAGCCGATGGAACCCCAGACCCGGATCCGGGCGTAACGCGCCACCCGCCGCCCCAGGTAGGCCAGGGTGACCGCCTCGAACTGGGGCAGCACCGCGTTCCAGAAGAAACTGAACAGGGCCATCGCCAGCCCCAGGGCCCAGAAGCCCTGCAACCAGAACACGCCGACGAAGATCAGGCTGGTCAGCAGCGAACCGAGGCGGACGATGGCCATGCGGTGGCCGAGGTGATCGCCGAGCCAGCCCCAGACGTAGGGGGCGACGAACTTGGTGGCCATCGGCAGGGCCATCAGCTGGCCGATCTGGACGGCATCGAAACCGAGCTGCTTTAGGTAGAGCCCCCAGTAGGGGACCAGCGCCCCGAGGGCGGCGAAATAGAACAGGTAGAACCCGGAGAGCCGCCAGTAGGGCAGAGAGGCAGGGACCGGGTTCACCGGGACGGCGGAAGGGAGAGGGTCAGTCGGCGGACGCGGGGATCACCGGCGTCTGTGGCTCGACATCGGCGTTCTGCGCCCGCTGGCGCAGCAGGTGATCCATCAGCACCAGGGCCAGCATCGCCTCCACGATGGGGGTGGCGCGGATGCCGACACAGGGATCGTGGCGCCCCTCGGTGACCACCTCCACCGGCCGTCCCTGCAGATCGATGCTGCGCCCGGGGATGCGCAGGCTGGAGGTGGGCTTGAAGGCCACGCTGGCGAGGATCTCCTGGCCGCTGGAGATGCCACCGAGGATGCCCCCCGCCTGGTTGCCGAGGAAGCCCTCCGGGGTCATCTCGTCGCGGTGCTCGGTCCCCTTCTGTTCGACGCTGGCGAAACCGGCGCCGATCTCCACCCCCTTGGCGGCATTGATGCTCATCAGCGCGTGGGCGATGTCGGCGTCCAGCCGGTCGAAGATGGGCTCACCCAGCCCCGGCGGAACGTTGCTGGCGACCACGTTGATGCGGGCCCCCACCGAGTCCCCCGACTTGCGCAGGGCATCCATGTAGGCCTCCATCTCCGCCACCCGTTCCGGATCGGGGCAGAAGAAGGGATTCTGTTCCACCTGGTCCCACTGCAGTCGCCGTACCCGGATCGGCCCGAGCTGGGCCAGGTAGCCACGGATGCGGATGCCGCTGTGCTCACGCAGGTACTTCTTCGCCACCGCGCCGGCGGCCACCCGCATGGCGGTCTCCCGCGCCGACGACCGCCCGCCGCCCCGGTAGTCGCGGAAGCCGTATTTCCGGGTATAGGTGTAGTCGGCATGTCCCGGCCGGAACCGGTCCCTGATCCGGGAGTAGTCCTTGGAGCGCTGATCCGTGTTCTCGATCAGCAGCCCGATGGGGGTGCCGGTGGTACGGCCCTCGAACACCCCCGACAGGATCCGGACCCGGTCCGGCTCCCGCCGCTGGGTGGTATGACGCGATGTGCCGGGACGGCGCCGGTCCAGGTCGACCTGGATGTCCGCCTCGTCCAGGGCCATCCCCGGGGGACAGCCGTCGACGATACAGCCGATCGCGGGACCGTGGCTCTCGCCGAAACCGGTGACCGTGAACAGTCTGCCGAAGCTGTTCCCCGACATCCCGGACGGTCCCCGGTCAGGGCGCCACCAGCCACTTGTTGACCCGCAGCATGTCGTCCTCGCTGAGGGTACTCGCCGCCTGCTTCAGCAACAGGCCGTTGATGATGTAGTCGTAGCGGGCGGCCAGGTAGTTGCGGCGGGCGGCGAACATGTTGCCCTGGACCGTCAGCACGTCCACCAGGGTACGGGTTCCCACCTCGTAGCCGGCCTGGGTCGATTCCAGGGCGCTCTGGGCGGAGACGGTGGTGGCCTTCAGCGCCTCCACCTGGCTGATGCTGGTGATGACACCGCGATAGGCGTTGCGCACCTGCTGGTTGATCGACCGGCGCAGGGAGTCCAGCGACTCCTTGGTGGCCTGGTAGTTGTACAGCGCCTGGCGCGTGCGGGAGGAGACGGCGCCACCCTGGTACAGGGGCAGGTTCAGCTGCAGCCCGATCACCCCGGTATTGCTGTCCCGTCCCAGCTCCGCACCGCTGGTGTCCAGGGAATAGGAACCGACCAGGTCCAGTTGCGGATAGTGGCCGGAACGCTGGATCTCCACCGTCTTGCGCTGGGCCTCGAGGGCGCTGCGGGCGGCCACGATGCTGTAGTTCTGCTCCAGCGCCACCTTGGCCCACTCGTCCAGGTCGGCCGGCTCCGGCTTGTTCAGGG
Organism: Sedimenticola thiotaurini; assembly: GCA_011051715.1. Classification (GTDB taxonomy): domain Bacteria; phylum Pseudomonadota; class Gammaproteobacteria; order Chromatiales; family Chromatiaceae; genus HyVt-443. The sequence goes on from DRKP01000023.1 coordinate 46,504, forward strand.
GAATCTTCTCGGCCAGCTTGGACAGCTTGCCCGGGTGCGGACCGATGATCACGAACAGCGCCTCCCAGGCGTTGTTGACCTTGTTCTCGGTGGCGATCACGTCCGCCCGGGAACCGTCGTACGCGGCCTGCGCCTCGTGCACGTCGGTGATCGCGATCAGGCCCACCTCGAAACGCTGTTTCGCCTGATCCAGCTGGCGCAGGTTGGCCTCCTTCTTCGCCTTCGCCACGGTCAGGTCGTCCTGCGCCGCCAGCACGTTGAAGTAGGCCTCGATGGTGCGCGCCATCAGGTCCTGCTTGGCCGCCGCATACTCGGCCTCGGCCTGGGCGATGACGCTGTCCGCCTGTTCCAGCTGCATCCAGTAGGCGCGGTTGTAGATCGGCTGCAGCAGGTTGATGGAGAGATTGGAGGTGCTGAAGTTTTCCGAGCCCTCCTCGACGGGGAAGGGGGAATCGGTGATGTCACGGTAGTTCTGGTTCAGACGTCCGCTGATGCCGACGTTGGGGAGCAGCAGTGCCTTGGCCTGGGGGCGGGTCTCGCGCACCGCATTCAGGTTCTCCTCCGCCTGCTTCAGCACCGGATCGCTCTCCAGCGCCAGCTGGTAGGCCTCCATGAGGTCGAGGGCCTGCGCACCGCCGGATACCACCAGGGCCAGAACGGCCAGCCAGAAACGGGGTCTGTTCATTTCCCTTCCATCCTCTGTTGTCTCGTCTCTCGAGCAGCGAACGAAGCCGTGCCGGTGCAGGTCCCGATCGCCTCTGCGGCACCGGCCACCAGTGGCTGGCGGGCCGGGCCGTGCCAAGTATACCGGTTAATGTTTCTTTTTCCGAACCCCGGCCTGCTGCGGCATGGGGCCGGCCAGCAACTGGGGATCGACCCGCGCCTTTCTCAGGTTCATGCGCCAGTCCAGGTGGGCGCCGGTGACTCGGCCGCTCCGCCCCACCTCCGCCACCACCTGGCCCCGCCGCACCCGTTGCCCCGGCTTCACCAGGGTCCGCTTGAGATGCAGAAACGAGGAGGACAGTCCGTGGCCATGATCGATGATCAGGGTGACGCCGGAATAGAACATGTCGGGGTGCACCAGGGTCACGATGCCGTCGGCCGGGGCCCGCACCGGGGTGCCGACCGGCCGCGCGATATCGACCCCGTAGTGGGGGCGGCGCGGCTTGCCGTTGAGAATCCGCTGGCTGCCATAGACACCGGAGATGGGGCCCTCGACCGGCCAGATCCAGCCAGTGAGGAAGTCGGTGCGCGGATCGTCCCGCTGGCGTGCCTTGCGCACCAGCGCCGCCTCCCGGCGGATGCGTTCATAGTCGATCTTCTTCGGCGTCACCTTGCGCTTGGGCAGACCGTCGACCCGTTGGATGGCGTAGTTCCGCTTCCTCACCTCCAGTGTGCGACTCTCCCGTCCGCCATCGGGCCGGATCAGCTCGAGGCGACTGGTGGCAGGGTGGTCGCGACCGAAGCCGAGCAGGAACACCCCCTCCTCCGACACCCGGATCCGCTCGCCGTCGAACAACACCCGGGTCCCGGGTTCGACCCGGCCGGTGACCACCCCTCCCTGGACCAGCTCGCCCTCCAGCTCCAGGGCGCCGGCCCAGGCGGGCAGCACGGCCAGCAGCAACGCCAGCGATCGAATCCAATCCTTCATGGTACCGATTCCCCTCCCGAAAACCCTGTCGCCGCCGCGTATGACCGCCCGGTCAAACATGGGATAATCCCCCACCAGTCACCACTCACCAGTCACTGCGATGAACCGGAGCACCGCCCCCGATCTCCCCCCTGCCAGCGACGAATACCGCTGGCGCGACGTGGTCGGGATGGTGCTGGCACATCGCAGCGAGCTGGTGAAGGCCAACCTGATCGCCATCCTGGGTGCCCTGATCAGCGTCCCCATCCCGCTGCTGATCCCGCTGCTGGTGGACGAGGTGCTGCTGCACCAGCCGGCGCGGGCGGTGGCGACCATGAACCGCCTGTTCCCGGATGCCTGGCACGGCCCCATTCTCTACATCACGGTGATCCTGTTCCTCACCCTGGCCATGCGCCTGCTGGCGCTGGTGCTGGGGGTGTGGCAGACCCGCCAGTTCACCATCATATCCAAGGACGTGATCTTCCGCATCCGCCGGCGCCTGCTGCAGCGCCTGGAGCGGGTGTCGATGGCAGAGTACGAGACCCTGGGCAGCGGCACCGTCGCCTCCCACCTGGTCACCGACCTGGATGCGGTGGACAGCTTCATCGGCGTCGCCACCAGCAAGTTCCTGGTGGCGGTGCTCAGCATCGTCGGCACCGCAGTGGTGCTGATCTGGATGAACTGGCAGCTGGCCCTGTTCATCCTGCTGCTGAACCCGGTGGTGATCTGGGTCACGGTCCAGTTCGGGCGCCGGGTGAAGGAGCTGAAGCGGCGCGAGAACAGTGCCTACCAGGCGTTCCAGGAGGCCCTCTCCGAGACCCTGGACGCGATCCAGCAGATCCGTGCCAGCAACCGGGAACATCACTACATCGCCCGCATCATCCACAAGGCCGACCGCATCCGCCACCACTCCGCCTCCTTCACCTGGAAGGCGGACGGCGCCCAGCGCCTGTCGTTCACCATCTTCCTGTTCGGCTTCGACATCTTCCGCGCCCTGAGCATGGTGATGGTGCTTTACTCCGGCCTCAGCATCGGCCAGATGATGGCGGTGTTCGCCTACCTCTGGTTCATGATGAATCCGGTCCAGGAGGTGCTGGCGATCCAGTACGCCTACAACGGCGCCCGCGCCGCCATGGAGCGTATCAACCGGCTGATGCGGATCGGCCTGGAACCGGTCTACCCCCACGAGGTGAACCCGTTCGCGGGCAGGCGCACCGTCTCCCTCGGACTGGAGAAGGTCTGTTTCCGCTACGGCGACGGCCCGCTGGTGCTGGACGACGTCAGCCTGCTGGTGCAGGCGGGCGAGAAGGTGGCCATCGTCGGTGCCAGCGGCGGCGGCAAGACCACCCTGGTGCAGGTGATCCTCGGTCTCTATCCCCCGGTCTCGGGGCAGATCTACTTCGACGGTGTGCCGGTGACCCGTATCGGCATGGACGTGGTGCGGGACAACGTGGCCACGGTGCTGCAGCACCCGGCCCTGTTCAACGACAGCGTGCGCATGAACCTGACCCTGGGCCGGGAGATCCCGGAGGAGAGGCTGTGGCAGGCCCTGGCGATCGCCCAGCTGGACCAGGTCGTGCGCGGGCTGGAGCAGGGACTGGAGACCCTGGTGGGTCGTGACGGCATCCGCCTGTCCGGTGGCCAGCAGCAGCGGCTGGCGGTGGCGCGCATGGTGCTGGGGGATCCGAAGGTGGTGATCCTGGACGAGGCCACATCGGCCCTGGACGTCCACACCGAGGAGCGCCTGCACCGGGCGCTGCAGACCTTTCTCCAGGGTCGCACCACCCTGATCATCGCCCATCGCCTCAGCGCCGTGAAACAGGCCGACCGGGCCCTGGTGTTCGAGAGCGGCCGTATCGTCGAGGAGGGCAGCCACGACGAACTGATCCGCGGCGACGGTCTCTACGCCTCCCTCTACGGGCGCCAGCTGGAGTGCTGAGCGGTGCCCGGGGACCGGCCCGGAACCCAACGGCGCCGCCACGGCCGGGCGGCCGTCAGTCACGCTGGGCGAGGACCGGCGGCAATGTGATCTTGGCGATGCGTTTGGCCAGGGTGTAGATGCGTCGCATCTGGTCGACGAACGACATCTCCAGCCGCGACCGTTCCAGGTAGTCGTGATCGTCCGGGGTGAGGCGCTGGGCCTTGCGTGACAGCAGCTGCTCGGACAGATCCCTGACCCGGTCCTTCAGCATCATCACCGATTCGGCGGCGCGCTGGTCGTTGTCCCGGATCGCCTGTACCGCCAGCTCCACGGCGCCGGCCACGGCCTGGTAGAGCCCCAGCAGCAGCTCCTGGGTCCTGCCCCCGGACGACGCGCCCAGATCGGCGGACTTGTGGCCCAGGGAGACCAGATCGGTCTCGATGACGTCCGCCAGGTTCTCGATATTGTCCGTCGCCATCATCAGGCCCTGGAAGGCGAGGCTCTCCTCTTCCGTCAGTGGCTGCTGGCGGATCTTCGCCAGGTAGTTGAGGATCGCCACCTCCAGGATGTCCACCTCGTCGTCGCGGCGCTCGATATCGGCCAGGCCCTGCCGGTCCCGTTCCAGGATCGCCGGCCGGATATCCTGCAGCATGCCGAGCGTGATGCCACCGACCCGGCCCAGTTCCAGACGCACCTGCTGCAGCGCCATGGACGGTACCGCCAGGGCGGAATCGTCCAGGAACCGCGGCTCGATGATGACCCCCTCCCGGGGGGCGCGTTCGGGCACCAGCCGCTCCGCCAGGCGGGCGAACCAGCCGGTGAAGCCGATGAACAGCAGGGTATTGATGACGTTGAAGAAGGTATTGGCGTTGGCGATCTGGCGCGGCACCTCCGATGCCGCCCGGGCCGCCCCCTCGAGCTCCGGGCTGGAGGGCGAGATCCAGACGGCGATCTCGACCAGCAGCCAGATCAGGGGCAGCCACACCAGTACGCCCAGCACGTTGAAGGCGACATGTACCACCGATGCCCGTACCGCCTCGGTCGACTTGGCGCTGAGGAAGCCCATCAGGGCGGTGGTCACGGCAGTGCCGATATTGGCGCCGAGCGCCAGGGCAATGCCGGCGGGAAGCGCCAGCAGCCCCTCGCTGGCCATGGCGATGGCGATCCCCACCGTGGCGGCAGAGGATTGCACGATGGCGGTGAACAGCGCCCCCGCCAGGATGCCGGCCGCCGGCCGTTCCAGGTTCTTCAGCACCTCGAGAAAGGGCCCGTAGCTGCGCAGCGGGGTCATGGCTTCGCTCATCAGCCCCATGCCGTAGAACACCAGGCCGATGCCCATGATCATCATGCCGTAATACTTGATCCGGTCGCTCTTGGCGCTGAACAGCATGAAGAAACCGATGGCGACCGGCCCCAGGGAGTAGGCCGCCAGGTCGAAGGCCAGCAGCTGGGCGGTGACGGTACTGCCGATATTGGCGCCCATGATCACCCCCACCGACTGGGCCAGGGTCATCATGCCACCGCTGATGAAGCCGACCACCAGCAGGGTGGTCACGGTCGACGAGTTGAGGATGCCGGTGACGAAGGCGCCGGTGAGCGCCCCCATGAAGCGGTTGGTGGTGAGTCGCTCCAGCACCAGGGTCAGGGCCTGTCCCGCCGCCTTCTTCATCCCCTCCGACAGCAACTGCAGCCCGCCCAGGAACAGGGCCAGCCCGCCGAACAGGCCGAGCCCGAGCTGCAGCCAGTCGGGGGAGCCGGCCGGATCCTGCAGCACCGTCGCCTGCGCGCCTGGCCCGTGCATCAGCAGGGCGATGCCCGGGAACATCATGAAAGCGACCGGATTCGACGCTACGAGCCATCTCCGCATGTGCCCTGAAATGCCCATCGATTCTCCTCGGTTGGCGTTGTTCCGTGGCCCGCGGCAGGCGAAACCGGCGATCCGCCGGGGCGCCGTCCGCCGGTGATCGGGAATTCGTGTTTCCCGAAAGCCCCCCGGGGAGTGCCTGGGTTCGTCCCCTGTTGCCACTGAGGTGACGGCAGGAGTTCCGGAGATACGGTCCGCCTGGATTCCGGCCTGCACCGGAATGACGGGCATACGTCGGAACGATGGGCCTGCGCCGGGACAACGGGCATGCGCCGGATCGGGGAGCCTGCGCCGGGACGACGGATCGTTCAGTGATGCTTCAGAAGAGCCATTCTGCCAGATATCCGGTGGTGATGGCGATGCCGAATACCGAGAACAGAAAGACGACGAGGATCGGCCAGCGAAACATGCGCTTCAGCATCACCACCTCGGGCAGGGAGGCGCCGGCCCCCCCGATCACCAGGGCGATCACCGCGCCGATCCCCATCCCCTTGGCAGTCAGGGTCAGGGCGATGGGAATCATGGTGGAACCACGCACGTAGAGGGGCACGCCGATCAGGGCCGCCACCGGAATCGCCAGCAGATTGTCCGGCCCGGCATAGCGGACCAGCAGCTCGTCGGGAACGAAGCCGTGGGCAACGGCGCCGATACCGACGCCGATGGCGATATGGGGCAGGAACGAGCGAAACTGCCCCACCGCCTCGCGGAACAGGTGTGCCGCCCTCCCCGTCCGCCGACCTCCGGTTACCGGCACTCCCATCGCCGGTGCGGTGGTGGGGAGGCCGACCGCCACCGGTTCCGGGTTCGCCGTGCAGCAGGCCTGCACCGCTGCCGCTTGCGGCGCACAGCAGGCAGCCTCGTCGACCCCCTTCCCGTCGATCGTCAGTGGCACCGGCACCGCGGCAGCCGTGCGGTGGTCGAACAGCCCCTGCTCGAGAAAGCGCTCGAAGCCGGCCCGGTCCATCGACCAGGCGACCAGGATCGCCGCCCCGATCGCCATGGCAGCGTAGAGCAGGGTCAGTTCCAGGCCGAAGGTGACCCAGAACAGGGCAATGATGATGGGGTTCACCAGCGGCGAGGTGAACAGCAGGGTCATGGTCGGGCCGAACCCGGCACCGCTCTTCAACAGTCCCATGGTCAGGGGCACGGTGGAACAGCTGCAGAATGGAGTGACGGAACCGATCAGGGCGCCGATCAGATAGCCATGGCCATGCCGGGCGGAGAGCCACCTGCGGGTCTTCTCCTCCGGCAGCCACTCGTTCAGCACTCCGACCAGGAAGCTGATCAGCACGAACAGGACCGCCAGCTCGGCGAACAGCTGCAGTCCGAACAGGAGGGTATCGGAGAGGCGCGCAAGAAATTCATTCATCATGTCATTTTATTCCATTGTTCCGGAAATCATGAAATATCATGGCCAGGAAATCAGCCGCTGCAGCTGCCGGCGCAGCACTCCCGGGTGAGGTAGTCGACCACCTGGTCCAGGGCGGGATACACCGGAATACAATAGAGAGTGCGACCATCGCGGCGCTGCTGCACCAGCCCCACCGACACCAGCCGGGACAGGTGATGGGAGAGAGTGGAGGCGGGAATGCCCAGGGTCTTCTGCAACTCCCCCACCGGACAGCCGTCCGGGCCGCAGCGGACCAGATGGCGGAAGATGGCCAGGCGGGTGACATGACCCAGTTCGGCGAGCCGGTTGGCGATGGTTTCGGATTCCATGGGTGCATTCTATGGGCGGATGCGCATATTTTCAAGTTTCTAGAAATATAGTCACTTGTGGAGAATCCCCCCTGCCGGAGGAGAGGCGACGAAAAAAGGGGCCGAAGCCCCTTTTTCCACGCCGGTTGCGGATGGCTCAGTCCTGCCCCACCGCCTTCATGCTCAGGCGGATGCGGCCCTGCTTGTCCACCTCCAGCACCTTCACCTTGATCACGTCGCCCTCGGAGAGCTTGTCGCTCACCTTCTCGACCCGCTCGTCGCTGATCTGGGAGATGTGGACCAGGCCGTCGCGTCCCGGCAGGATGGTGACGAAGGCACCGAAGTCCATCAGCCGGGCCACCTTGCCCTCGTAGACCTTCCCCACCTCGACATCGGCGGTGATCATCTCGATGCGCTTGCGCGCCGCCTCGCCGGCGGCCTTGTCCACCGAGAAGATCTTGATCATGCCGTCGTCGCTGACGTCGACGGTGGCGCCGGTCTCCTCGGTGATGGAGCGGATGGTGGTGCCGCCCTTGCCGATCACGTCGCGGATCTTCTCCGGGTCGATCTTGAACGAGATGATGCGCGGGGCATGCTCGGACATCTCGGCACGCGGAGCGGAGATCGCCTTGTTCATCTCGCCCAGGATGTGCAGCCGCCCGGCGCGGGCCTGGTCCAGGGCGATCTCCATAATCTCCCGGGTGATGCCATCGATCTTGATGTCCATCTGCAGGGCATTGATGCCGTTCTCGGTGCCGGCCACCTTGAAGTCCATGTCGCCCAGGTGGTCCTCGTCGCCGAGGATGTCGGTGAGCACGGCGAAGTCGTCGCCCTCCTTGATCAGCCCCATGGCCACACCCGCCACCGGCGCCTTGATCGGCACACCCGCGTCCATCAGTGACAGGCTGGTGCCACACACCGAGGCCATGGAGGAGGAACCGTTGGACTCGGTGATCTCGGAGACCACGCGGATCGAATAGGGGAACTCGTCCATGCTCGGCATCACCGCCAGCACGCCGCGCTTGGCCAGCCGGCCGTGGCCGATCTCACGCCGCTTGGGACTGCCCACCCGACCGGTCTCGCCGACGCAGAAGGGAGGAAAGTTGTAGTGCAGCATGAACGGCTCGCGGTAGGAGCCGTGCAGGGCGTCGATGATCTGGGCATCGCGCTCGGTGCCCAGGGTGGTCATCACCAGGGCCTGGGTCTCGCCCCGGGTGAACAGGGCGGAGCCGTGGGTGCGGGGCAGCACGCCGGTACGGATGCTGATCGGACGCACGGTGCGGGTGTCGCGGCCGTCGATGCGCGGTTCGCCGGCCAGGATGCGGCTGCGCACCGTCTTCTTCTTCAGCTTGTCCAGCGCGCCCTTGATCTCTCCCTCGCTCCACTTCGGCTCGTCACCGGCGGTCAGCTGCGCCACCGTCTCGGCGACGATCTGGTCCAGCCGGCCATAGCGCTCCATCTTGTCGGAGATGGTGTAGGCGTCACGAACCGCATCGCCGGCCGCCTCGGCCACCGCCGCCGCCAGCTCCTCGTCCTCCTGCGGCACCTGGAACGGGATCACCGGCTTGCCCACCTCCGCGGCCAGCTCCTTGATCGCCTGGATCGCCACCTGCATCTGTTCATGGCCGAACAGCACGGCGCCCAGCATCACCTCTTCCGACAGCTGGTCGGCCTCGGACTCCACCATCAGCACCGCGTTCTCGGTTCCCGCCACCACCAGGTCCAGATCACTCTCCTCGCTCAGGCCGGTGATGGCCTGATTGAGCAGGTACTCACCGTCCTTGTAGCCCACCCGGGCGGCGCCGATGGGCCCCTGGAACGGCAGGCCGGAGATGGAGAGGGCGGCGGAGGTGCCGATCAGGGCCGGGATCTCCGGATCCACCGCCGGGTTCAGCGACATCACGGTACAGATGATCTGGGTCTCGTGGGTGTAGCCCTTGGGGAACAGCGGCCGCACCGGCCGGTCGATCAGGCGGCTGGTGAGGATCTCCTTCTCCGCCGGCCGCCCCTCGCGGCGAAAAAAACCGCCGGGGATCTTGCCGGCGGCATAGGTCTTCTCCTGGTAGTCCACGGTGAGGGGAAAGAAGTCCCTCCCCTCCATGGGCTCCTTGGCGCCGACCACGGTGCACTGCACCACGGTACCCTCCATGTCGATCATGATCGCGCCGTCGGCCTGACGGGCGATCTCGCCGGTCTCGAGTGTGACTGTGTGATCGCCAAATTGAAACTTTTTAATGATACGGGTCACGATAGTGTCCTCTGAAGGCGAAAAGAACCGTTAACGACGCAGGCCAAGGCGGGAGATCAGGGAGCGGTAGCGCTCCACATCCTTGGATTTCAGATAGTCCAGCAGCTTGCGCCGCGAACTGACCATGCGCACCAGGCCGCGACGGGAGTGGAAGTCGTGCTTGTGCTCGGCGAAATGTTCGGTCAGATCGTTGATGCGCTGGGTCAGCAGGGCCACCTGCACCTCTGGGGAGCCGGTGTCGTTGGCACCCTGGCCATACTCTTCGACGATCTTCTTCTTCTGTTCTGCGGTGATTGCCATGTTCATGTCTCCTCATTGTCGAGAGAAAGTAAAAAGGCCGCCCCCCGGCAATGAGCCCAGCGGGTCGGCCACGGTCCCCGGACGGGACCCCTCGATGCCCGGCCAGCCGGCACAGCCGCCCGGGATCGCTGAACGGTGAATTATGACGGTTCCGCGGGGGGGAAATCAATTTTCGCCCCCTGGCCCGCCTTTCTACATCAGGCGCCGCGGCGCCACCCGGCCGTCGTCGAGGATCTCGCCGACGCCGATGAAACGCTGGTCGGGATCGTACAGGCGCACCCGGCCCTCGGTCGGGGCGTTGGGCACCAGCACCGGCTGGCCCTGGCGGACATAGAAGGCGCTGTCGGGCGACAGCCGGATCTCCGGCCAGTGCATCAGCGCCGATTCCACCGGCAGCAGCAGGCGGTCGAGGCCGGGCAGGCCATCCGCCTCCAGGGTGGACTGGAGCTGCTCCATGGTCACCAGGCCATCGTCGCCATAGGGGCCGACGCCGGTGCGGCGCAGCCCCACCACGTGGGCACCGCAGCCCAGTGCCTCGCCGATGTCCTCGGCCAGGGTGCGGACGTAGGTGCCCTTGGTGCAGCGCACGCTGAGCTCCAGTTCCGGTGGTTCCAGCTTCAGCAGCTCCAGTTCGTGGATCTGCACGGTTCGCGGCTCCCGCTCCACCTCCACGCCCTCCCGGGCCAGCTTGTAGAGACGCTCGCCCTTGTGCTTGACCGCCGAGTACATGGGCGGGATCTGCTGGATCTCGCCACGGAACCGCTGCAGCACCGTCTCCACCTCCTCCTGTCCGACACCCTCCACCGGGCGCCGCTCGATCACCTCACCCTCGGCATCCGCCGTGGTGGTGGTCTCGCCCAGACGAACCCGCACCCAGTAGCGCTTGTCGGCATCCAGCAGGAAGGCGGAGATCTTGGTGGCGGCACCGAAGCAGATCGGCAGCAGCCCGTCCGCCAGCGGATCGAGGCTCCCGGTGTGCCCCGCCTTGCGCGCCTGGTAGAGACGCTTCACCGCCTGCAATGCACTGTTGGAGGTCTCTCCCAGCGGCTTGTCCAGCAACAGGATGCCCTGGACGTTGCGTCCCTTCTGCCTGCGCCGTCCCATGTTCAGTCGTCGCCCCCTGGTCCGTGGCCGTCGGCCTCGACCGCCTGTTCGATCAGGCGGTCCAGCTTCTCTCCCTGCTCGATCGACCGGTCGTAGACGAAGTGCAGCTCGGGGATGGTGCGCAGCCGCATGCGCCGTCCCAGCTCGTGACGGAAGAAAGGGGCCGCCTCGTTCAGCACCTGGCAGGTCTGTGCCGCATCCAGCTCGCCGAGCATGACGGTGAAGTAGACCTTGGCGTGGGAGAAGTCACGCACCACCCGCACCTCCTGGATGGTGATCATGCCCAGGCGCGGATCGTCCAGCTCGTCGTGCACCAGCTCGGCCAGCTCCCGCTGCATCTGGGAGCCGACCCGGTCGGTCCTCTGAAATTCCCGCGGCATGGGATCAGATGTTCCGCGCCACTTCGGTGCGCTCGTAGACCTCGATCTGGTCGCCCACCTTGACGTCGTTGTAGTTCTTCACGCCGATACCGCACTCGGTGCCCGCCTTGACCTCGTTGACGTCGTCCTTGTGCCGCCGCAGGGACTCCAGCTCGCCCTCGTAGATCACCACGTTGTCGCGCAGTACCCGGATCGGGTTGTGGCGCTTCACCGTGCCCTCCAGCACCATGCAGCCGGCGATGGCGCCGAGCCGCGAGGAGCGGAATACGTCCCGCACCTCGGCCAGGCCGACGATCTCCTCGCGCACCTCGGGCGACAACAGGCCGGACAGGGCCTGTTTCACGTCGTCCAGCATCTCGTAGATGATGCTGTAGTAACGGATCTCCACCCCCTGCTCCTCGGCGGCACGCCGGGCGGCGGCGTCGGCACGCACGTTGAAACCGATGATGGAGGCGCCGGAGGTGACTGCCAGGTTGACATCCGACTCGTTGATGCCGCCGACGCCGGTGGCCACCAGTTTCACCTTCACCTCGTCGGTGGAGAGCTTGCCCAGGGCGTCGCGGATCGCCTCCACGCTGCCCTGCACGTCCGCCTTCACGATCAGGTTGACATAGTTGATGTCGCCCTCGGCCATCTGGCTGAAGAATTCGTCCAGTTTGGCCGCCTTCTGTGCCGCCAGGCGGCTGTCGCGGCTCTTCTCCCGCCGCACCTCCGCCAGTTCGCGCGCCTTGCGTTCGTCCGCCACCACCAGGGCATCGTCACCGGCATTGGGCACACCGGAGAGCCCCAGCACCTCCACCGGAATGGAGGGACCGGCGCTCTTCACCCGCTGACCATTCTCGTCCAGCATGGCACGTACCCGGCCGAACTCCTGGCCGGCCACCAGCATGTCGCCCTGGTTCAGGGTGCCGGACTGGACCAGGATGGTGGCCACCGGCCCCCGCCCCTTGTCCAGGCTCGACTCCACCACGATCCCGCGGGCGGGACCCTCCTGAACCGTCTTCAGCTCCAGCACCTCGGCCTGCAGCAGGATGGCGTCCAGCAGCTCGTCGATGCCCTCGCCGGTCTTGGCCGACACCTTGACGAAGATGGTGTCCCCCCCCCACTCCTCGGGGATCACCTCCTGGGCGGCCAGCTCCTGCATCACCTTGTCCGGGTTGGCCTCCGGCTTGTCGATCTTGTTCACCGCCACGATGATCGGCACTTCCGAGGCCCGGGCGTGCTGGATCGACTCGATGGTCTGGGGCATCACGCCGTCGTCCGCCGCCACCACCAGGATGACGATGTCGGTGGCCTTGGCACCGCGGGCGCGCATGGCCGAGAAGGCGGCGTGACCCGGGGTGTCCAGGAACGAGATCATCCCCTTGTCGGTGTCCACGTGGTAGGCACCGATGTGCTGGGTGATGCCGCCGGCCTCGCCGGCCGCGACCCGGGTGCGGCGGATATAGTCGAGCAGTGAGGTCTTGCCATGGTCGACGTGACCCATGATGGTCACCACCGGTGCCCGTGGCACCAGATCACCCTGCAGCTCCTCCTTCAGGGCGCTCAGCACTTCGGCCTCGATGTCGGCCTCTTTCGCCTCCACCGGCTTGTGGCCCATCTCCTCCACCACCAGGATCGCGGTATCCCGGTCCAGCGGCTGGTTGATGGTGACCATCATGCCCAGCTTCATCAGTTCGCGGATCACCTCGGCCGCCTTCACCGACATCTTCTGGGCCAGTTCGGCCACGGTGATGCTCTCCGGGATCTCCACCTCGCGCACCACCGGTGCGGTCGGCTTCTGGAAACCGTGCTGGCCGTCACCCACCGGGGTGACATGGCGCTGGCGGGCGGGCTTGCCCTTGCGCCGGCCGCGTTTGTCGGCGGCCACGTGCAGCTCCTTGCGGCCACGGCCCTTGGGCTTCTCCCGGGCGCCCCGCTCCTCCTTGCGCGCAGCGGGGGCCTTCTTGGCGCCCTTCTCCTGCAACGCCTGCATCGCCGCCTGCTCCGCTGCGGCCCGGCGCAGCTCCTCCTCCTGGATGCGCCGCTCCTCCTCTTCCCGGCGGCGGGCGGCCTCCTCCTCTTCCCGGCGGCGGGCGGCCGCGGCCTCCTCCTCGGCCCGGCGGGCGGCCTCCTCCGCCTCCCGGCGCTTGCGCTCCGCCTCGTGACGGGCGGCCGCCTCGGCCTCCATCTCCTGGACCTTGAGCGCCTGTTCCTCCAGCGCCTTCTGCGCCGCCTCCGCCTCCTGCTGCAGGGATTCGTCCTCGCTCAGCACGCTGCGCTTGACGTAGGTGCGCTTGCGCCGCACCTCCACGCTGACCGTCTTGCCACCGCGCACAGCGGCCGGGCCACCACGGGTGCGGGCCGTGCTGCCGGGCTGGCGCAGCTCGCTGATGGTCTTGCGCTTCAGGGTCACCTTCTTCGGTTCGGAGACCACGCCATCCTTCTTCTTGCCGTGTTTCTCCCGCAGGTAGGAGAGCAGCTGCATCTTCTCCTCCTCGGTCACCGAATCGTCCAGCCCGCTCTTGGCCAGACCCGCCTCTGTCAGCTGCGAGAGCAGAAGCTCGGCCGGGATGTTCACATCCTCGGCCAGCTGTTTTACCGTTACATCACTCATCGACAAGGACCTCCCAAAATCGTCCTAACCCTGCTGCTCGTCTGCAAACCACGGTGCCCGGGCCGTCATGATCAGCTTCCCGGCGCGTTCTTCGTCCATGCCCTCGATCTCCATCAGCTCGTCCACCGACTGCTCCGCCAGATCCTCCATCGACTTGACCCCGCGGGCGGCCAGCTCGAAGGCCAGTCCCCGGTCCATCCCCTCCATGTTCAGCAGGTCCTCCTCCGGCTCCTCGGTCAGGCTCTCCTCCCTGGCCAGGGCGCGGGTCAGCAGCACGTCCTTGGCGCGGCTGCGCAGGGCGTCCACGATCTCCGGGTCGAACTCGTCGATCTCCAGCATCTCGGTGACGGGGACGTAGGCCACCTCTTCCAGCGTGGAGAAGCCCTCCTGCACCAGGATGGTGGCCACCTCCTCGTCCACGTCGAGCTGCTCCATGAAGTTTCCGATCAGCTGGCGCGCCTCCTCCTCGCTCTGGGCCGCCGCCTCCTCCTCGCTCATCACGTTCAGCTCCCAGCCGGTCAGTTCGGAGGCGAGGCGCACGTTCTGGCCGCCACGGCCGATGGCCTGGGACAGGTTCTCCTCGGTGACCGCCACGTTCATGCTGTGACTGTCCTCGTCCACCACGATCGAGACCACGTCCGCCGGCGACATGGCGTTGATCACGAACTGGGCCGGGTTCTCGTTCCACAGGATGATATCGACCCGTTCGCCATTGAGCTCGTTGGAGACCGCCTGCACCCGCGAGCCGCGCATGCCGACGCAGGCACCGACGGGATCGATGCGGGGATCCTTGGACAGGACCGCGATCTTGGCCCGCTGACCGGGATCGCGGGCGGCGCCGATGATCTCGATCAGCCCCTCGCCCACCTCCGGCACCTCCAGCTTGAACAGCTCGATCAGCAGTTCCGGGCGGGTACGGCTGACGAACAGCTGGGGTCCGCGCGGCTCCGGCCGTACCTCGTACAGGTAACCACGGATGCGGTCGCCGCTGCGGACCGACTCGCGCGGGATCATCTCCTCGCGCAGGATCACCGCCTCGGCATTGCCGCCGAGGTCGACGGTGACATTGCCGCGGTCGATGCGCTTGACCACACCGGTGACCAGTTCACCGACCCGCTCCCGGTAGGCCTCCACCACCTTGGCCCGTTCCGCCTCGCGCACCTTCTGCACGATCACCTGCTTGGCGGTCTGGGCGGCGATGCGGCCGAAGGCGATGGAATCCATCGGCTCCTCGATGAAGTCCCCGGGCTGGATGTCGGGATTGTCCCTGCGCGCATCCTCGAGCAGGATCTGCCGCTCCTCGTGGAAGCCCTCCTCCTCGTCCGGCTCCTCGATCACCTCCCAGCGGCGGTAGCTGGTGTAGTCGCCGGTCTCCCGGTCGATCGCCACCCGGACGTCGATCTCGCCGCCATGTTTCTTGCGGGTCGCGGAGGCCAGGGCCGCTTCGATCGCCTCGAATATGATCTCCTTGTCAACATCCTTCTCGTTGGAAACGACATCAACGACCAGCAGTATCTCTTTATTCATTGTCGTATCACCCAAATCTCAGAAATCCGGCACCAGCCGCGCCTTGTCGATCCGGTCCAGCGGCAGGCGGAAGGTCTCGCCGTCCACCTCCACCAGCACGTCGTCGCCCTCGGTGCCGCGCAGCAGGCCCTTGAAGCGCCGCCGTTCGGCGATCTTCTCGCGGGTACGCAGACTGACCCGCCGGCCGGCAAACCGGTCGAAATCCCGCTTCCCGAACAACGGCCGGTCCAGCCCCGGCGAGGAGACCTCCAGGCTGTAGTTCCCCGGAATCGGGTCCTCCACGTCCAGCAGACCGCTGACCTGATGACTTACCCGGGCACAGTCATCCACACTTATGCCGTCGGCATGGTCGATATAGACCCGCAACACGCCGCCATGGCCCTGGTCGAGGTATTCCACCCCCACCAGCTCATAGCCCATGGGCACCACCGCCGATTCGATCAGGCGGGTCAGACCGTCCGCTGTTCCCGTCATCTTCCAAGCCATCCGCTGCCCGCCGGCAACGGATCGGGCACCAAATAAAAAATGGGCCAGAGGCCCACTTCCGAGAACGCTCCCGTGGTGACGGGGCGCCGCCTGGGCGGAAGGACATCGTTGCCGCCCAATTAAAAAAACCCCGCAACCGGGGCTTCCCACACTTCTCTCTACAGAGTATGAGCCGGGCCGGGACCTCCTGCCCCGCTCACTACCCCCGGTCAGATCAGGCAGAATACTACCCGATGCTGCCGGATTATGCAATTCCCGGCCTATCTCCAGGCTGGCCTGCTCAGCTATGCTCCTCCACTGTATCGCCGTCGTTCGCGACGGGCCGCCTGTGGAGGCCCTCCCCGGCCATCCACTCCGGGTCAGCCGCCATCAGTGCCGACACCGAAGGCCCGGTATGACACGGTCACCACCTCCGGGCATCAGCGCTTCATCTGGTCCTGGCCGTCGTCGCCGAAACGTTGCACCACCTCCTGGAATGCGGCCTCCTGCTCGAGAAATGCATCGACCACCGCGGGGGCGAAGTGGGCGCCCCGTTCCCGGCGGATCCTGTCCACCGCCTCCCGATGGCTGACTGCGCTGCGGTAGACCCGTACCGAGATCAAGGCGTCGTAGACGTCTGCCAGCGCCATGATCTGTCCCGGAACCGGGATCTCCTCAGCCACCAGCCCTTCCGGATAGCCGCGGCCGTCCCAGCGTTCATGGTGGGTATAGGCGATGATGCGTGCCACTTCCAGGAAATCGGAGCCACCGAAAGCGGCCTCGGCCCGCTGCAGGGCATCCCGGCCATACTGGGTGTGCCGCTTCATCTCCTCCCATTCGGTACGGTTCAGAGGTCCGCCCTTCAGCAGGATGCGGTCGGGAATCGCCATCTTGCCGATGTCGTGCAGCGGCGCGGCCAGGCGCAGCAGCTCGATCCGTCTCGGCGTCAGCCAATGGTCATAGGGCGGCCGACCGGAGAGCGCCCGCGCCAGCAGCATCGCGTACTCGCCGATACGGCGGATGTGTCCGCCACCACCCGCCTCCCTGTGCTCTGCCAGCGAAACCATTCCGTGGATCGCTGCCTCCAGGTCGTGTCGCAGGGTCGCCAACTGCTCTCCGGCCGGCGTCCCCGCGTCGATCTCAGCCGTCCGTATCGATTCCTGCACCATTGCACACCTCTGCAGCTCTCTGTTCAAAGTCGGGCAGCACCAGCCGGTTTCCCTGATACTGCAATGAAGCGGCCGGCTGCGGCCGCTGAAACAGGTATCCCTGGCC
This sequence comes from Sedimenticola thiotaurini, assembly GCA_011051715.1. Lineage (GTDB taxonomy): Bacteria > Pseudomonadota > Gammaproteobacteria > Chromatiales > Chromatiaceae > HyVt-443. Next base: position 63,512 of record DRKP01000023.1, read on the forward strand.
CAGGTCGCACCCCATCTCACGCACCAACCGCAACTGCTCCATGCTCTCCACGCCCTCGGCCAGCACCTCCAGTCCCATCGCGTGTCCCACCGCCACCACCGCCTCCATGATCGAGCGGTCGTTGTTGTCCACCGGCGCCCCTTCGATGAACTCCTTGTCGATCTTGATGACGTCCACCGGGAACCGCTTCAGATAACTGAGGGACGAGTAGCCGGTGCCGAAATCGTCCAGCGAGATCACCATCCCCTTGCGGTGCAGCCGTTCCAGCCCGGCCAGGGTCTCCCCGCTGGCCTCGATCAGTACCTGTTCGGTCAGCTCGATCCCGAGATCGCGGTGGTCGAGGCCGAAACGGTCGAGCATGGCCTCGATCACCGAGAACACATCGTAGTAGAAGAACTGGCGCCCGGAGAGATTGATGTCGACACGCAGATCGAGCCCCTGGTCACGCCACCGCCGGCACTGCCGGCACGCCTCCTCGATCACCCATTCGCCGATACGGTTGATCAGCTCCGAACGTTCGGCCACCGGCAGGAAATCCGCCGGACTGATCATTCCATGGCGCGGCGACTGCCAGCGGATCAGCGCCTCGACGCTGACCACCGCCCCGGTCCGCAGGGCCACCTGTGGCTGATAGTGGAGCACCAGCTCCCGCCGTTGCAGGGCCTGACGCAGCAGCGCCTCCAGCTCCTGGCGGTACTGCAACTCCTCGTTCATGCTGTGGGTGAAGAACTGAAAACGGTTACGGCCATACTCCTTGGCCCGGTACATCGCCATGTCCGCGTTCTTCAGCAGCTCGGTCTTGTCCCTGCCGTCCTCCGGGTAGATGGCGATGCCGATGCTGGCGGTGACATAGGTCTCACGCCCGTCGTCGAAGCGGACCGGGAGGGAGAAACCATCGATCACCTTGCTGGCCACCCGCTCCACCTCGTCCGTCTGTTCCACCCGGGGCAGCACCAGGACGAATTCATCACCACCGAAACGCGCCAGCATCTCGTACTCGCGCAGCCGGGATCCGATCCGCTCGGACACCGCCCGCAGCAGCTCGTCACCCCGCTCGTGCCCCAGCGAGTCGTTGATCAGCTTGAAATTGTCGATATCGATGAACAGGATCGCCAGTCCATAGCCGTAGCGGCTGGCCTCCTTGATCCGGTGTCGCAGCTCCTGGTCGAGCAGCATCCGGTTGGGCAGCCCGGTCAGCAGATCGACGGTGGCCAGCCTCTGCAGCTGCTCACGAACCCGCTTCTGCTCCCGCAGGTCGACGTCGACACAGAACATCTCCGGACCACTGCCATTGCCGCGCAGGAGGACATGACTGGAGTAGACCGCCACCTGGCTTCCATCCTTGTGCTGCAGCTCGAGCTCACCCGGCGGTATCGGCTCGCCGCCGGCCATCCACCGATCGATGACCCGGGACACCGTTTCCCGCATCGGCTCGGGAATGATCAGCTGTTCCAGGCGCCGGCCGACCGCCTCGTCCGGGCTGTAGCCATAGAGCTGCTCGCTGGATCTGTTCCAGTAGATCACCCGGTGTTCACTGTCGTAACCCTGCACCGCCACATTGGGGAGGGCGTCGATCAGCTGCTTGAAACGCTGCTCCGAGTCCCGCGCCGCCTGCTCTGCCCGATACCTCTGGTCGGTCTCGCGGCGCAGATGGACCGCCCGGCCGATGGCATCGGCCACATCCTGCAACGAGCGCAGTTCGCGTCCGGCGAAGCCATCCGGACTGTCCATGTAGATCAGCAGACAGCCGAAAGGCGCCGCTCCCGCCGTTGCCCGCAGCGGCAGACCGGCCACCGAGTGGATACCCGAGCATCTGGCCCGGTCCCGCCACGGCGCGAAGCCCGGATCCTTCTGGGTATCGTCGATGACGACGGTACGGTTCTCCAGCACGCAGCGGCCGGCCGGTCCTGCCGAGCCGGGATCCCCGGGGACCAGGGAGACGTGGAAATCGTCACCCAGATAGGGAACCTCACAGCGGTCGGACTGGTAGGCCACCCGCAGTGAATCGTCGTCCTCGCGCAGCCCGATCCAGGCGACACAGTAGTCCTCGTGACGGGTGATGCGTTCGCAGCTCCTGCGCAACAGCTGCTCCATGCTGGTGGCATGCAGCAGTACCTGGTTGACATCCGAAACCAGTTGCAGGATCGCGGAGAGATACTGCTCCTTGCGGTAGAGCTGTTCCAGTTTACCGGCCAGGGCCAGTTCCCGGCGGCGCTCCCCCTGCACGGGAGTCGACGGGGGGCCACCGGCCAACTGCCGTCTGGTGTACCTACTGCTTGCAGCCATAGTCGCCCATTTGGAAGATCAGGAATGCTGTTCCCTGAGGAATGGATTCTTCCCTGCCTGTACCGATTCTAGAGCGGCCACCGCGAGGGAATCTGAAGCGCAACCACACTGCGGGAACAGGGAATCCGGTTCCGAAAAGCAGAGTATAATCGGCGGCGACGGATTCTGCCGATATCAGACTCAACCCGCCTGGCCGGCTGCCGATACCGAAATATTGATCCGACTCCTGGAGACGGCGATGAAAAAGGGATTGACCCTGCTGCTGTTGTGGTTGTCGATGACCGCCCTGCCGGCGACACTGCAGTCCGCCGAGACGCTGAAACTGTTTCGCATCGGCACCGGCGGCGAAGGTGGCACCTACTATCCGATCGGGCAACTGATCGCCCGCGCCACCAGCGGCCCGCCCGGGGCGGCAGGGTGCCGCGACGACGAGCCCTGTGGTGTTCCGGGTCTGCTAGCCGTCGCCCAGGCCGCCAACGGATCGGTGGCCAATGTCGCCGACATCCAGCGGGGCATCCTGGAATCCGGATTCTCCCAGTCCGACGTGGCCCACTGGGCCTACAC
>DRKP01000024.1 GCA_011051715.1 Sedimenticola thiotaurini
CCGCGGGTGGAGAAGGTGGAGATCGCCGGGCCCGGCTTCATCAATTTCCACCTTGCGCCGGTGGCCTATCACGAGCTGATTCCGCGCATCCTGGAGCAGGGGCACCAATTCGGCCGCAGCGATCTGGGCGGCGGCCGGAGGGTGCAGGTGGAGTTCGTCTCCGCCAACCCCACCGGCCCGCTGCACGTGGGGCATGGGCGTGGCGCCGCTTACGGTGCGGTGGTGGCGGACCTGCTCGCGGCGGTGGGCTTCGAGGTGCACCGCGAGTACTACGTCAACGACGCCGGCCGGCAGATGGACATCCTCGCCACCAGCGTCTGGCTGCGCTACCTGGAGCTGTGCGACGAGGAGCTCGTGTTTCCGGTCAACGGCTACCGCGGCGACTACGTCTGGGATATCGCCGCCACCCTGCACCGGGAGCACGGCGAGTCCTATCGCCATGCCGCGGACCAGGTGTTCCAGGGGGTGCCGGCAGACGAACCGGCCGGGGGCGACAGGGAGCGGCACATCGACGGCCTGATCCGGCGGGCCAAGGAGCTGCTGGGGGACAACCGCTACCGCTTCGTCTTCGAGCTGGCCCTGAACACCATTCTGGACGACATCCGCGACGACCTGGAGCTGTTCGGGGTGCATTACGAGCAGTGGTATTCCGAGCGCAGCCTGACCGAGTCCGGGGCGGTCACCCGGGCCATCGAGCGGCTGCGCCATGGCGGCTACCTGTACGAGAAGGAGGGGGCCCTGTGGTTCCGCTCCACCGATTTCGGCGACGAGAAGGACCGGGTGGTGGTGCGTGACAACGGCCAGACCACCTACTTCGCCTCGGACATCGCCTACCACATGGACAAGCTGGAGCGCGGCTTCGACCGGGTGATCGACGTCTGGGGGGCCGACCATCACGGTTACGTGCCACGGGTGAAGGCGGCGCTGCAGGCCCTGGGGGACGATCCGGCGAAGCTGGACGTGCTGCTGGTGCAGTTCGCCAATCTCTACCGTGGCGGCGAGAAGGTGCAGATGTCCACCCGCTCCGGCTCCTTCGTCACCCTGCGCGAGCTGCGCAAGGAGGTGGGCCGGGACGCGGCCCGCTTCTTCTACGTCATGCGCAAGTGCGAACAGCACCTGGATTTCGACCTCGATCTGGCCAAGTCCCAGTCCAGCGACAACCCGGTCTATTACGTCCAGTACGCCCACGCCCGGGTCTGCAGCGTGCTGGCCCAGGGGGCGGAGAAGGGGATCCCGGTGGAGATCAGCGCCGGACTGGACAACCTGGACCGGCTGGGAGAGGAGCACGAGCAGGCGCTGCTGAAGACCCTCTCCCGCTACGAGGAGGTGGTGGAGGCGGCGGCCCTGAACGAGGAGCCGCACCAGCTGACCCACTACCTGCGCGAGCTCGCCAACGACTTCCACACCTACTACAACGCCCACCAGTTCCTGGTCGCCGACGCCGGCCTGCGGGATGCCCGGCTGAAGCTGATCCTGGCGGTGCGCCAGGTGCTGCGCAATGGTCTCGGCCTGCTCGGTGTCGCCGCCCCGGAGCGGATGTAGCAGCGGGATGCCGAGGGACTACAAGAGCCGGGCCAATCCCCGGGCGAAGCGCAAGCGCGGGCAGGCACCGGGCTGGGTCTGGTTCATCGCCGGTCTGCTGGTGGGGCTGCTGTTCAGCGGCCTGGCCTGGCTCAAGCTGCTGCCGCCGCCACGGGTGGCGCTGCCGGTGGTGCCGGCGCAGCGGCCGCCCGCCAAGCCCGCGGCGAAGCCGGAGAAGGAGCCCGCCCCCCCCAAACCCCGTTTCGATTTCTATACCATCCTGCCGGAGATGGAGGTGGTGGTGCCGGAGCCGGAGGAGGAGCCGCCCCGGGTGGTGAGCAGCCGGCCCGAGACACCGAAGAGCCCGGCCCCGGTCCGGGACCGCAGCCCCTCCGCCGGTGGTGGCGAGCGCTACATGCTGCAGATGGGATCCTTCCGGCGCTACGCTGACGCCGACCGGCTGAAGGCGAGCCTGGCCCTGGTGGGGATCCGGGCGGAGATCCAGAAGGTTCGTATCGGCAGCGGCGAGACCTTCCACCGGGTGCGCTCCGGCCCCTACAGCCGGGACAAGGTGAACCGGCTGCGGGCGAAACTGAAGCAGAACCGCATCAGCAGCCTGGTGATCAAGCTGAAGTAGGAGCGGCGCCCCGCCGCGAATGGTCCGCCCAGGGCATTCGCCCGGGGCTGCGGCCGCCGCAACGCCCCGGTCCTTCGGTGTCGGCCCTGGTGGCCGGGGTGATTCGAATGCCGGATGTGGAGGGCCTACACAGGCGGCCCGGTGCGTCACGGCGGCCGCGGTGAAAGGCCGCTCCGGTGGACCCATGGCGTACAATGACCGCCATCAGGCACAGATGAGACAAAGGAACCCGAACATGAACCGATGGAAACTTCCCGGAGCAGCAGTGATGGTGCTGTTGCTGTCGATGGTCACCGTGGCAGCGGCGGCCCCCGCCACCCGGCTGGACCGCATCGTCGGGCGCGGGCAGCTGGTGCTCGGTACCTCCGGCAACATGCCGCCGATGACCATGTCCGGAGAGGGGGGGCGGCTGTCCGGTTTCGACATCGACATGGGACGGCTGATGGCGAGCATGCTCGGCGTGCGCCTGGAGGTGCGCAGGATCCCGTTCGGCGAGCTGCTGCCGGCGCTGGAGCGGGGCGACGTGGACGTGGTGATCTCCAACATGACCATCACCCCGCGGCGCAACCTGCGGGTGGCCTTCGTCGGACCCTACCTGGAATCGGGGAAGTGCATGCTGACCCGGGACGAGGCGCTGGCGAAGGCGGAGGGAAAGGATATCAACGTGCCGGCGACCCGCATCGCGGTGATGGAGGGCTCCACCAGCCAGCGCTTCGCCCACATCCTGCTGCCCCAGGCGACCCTGGTGCCGGTATCCGGTCCGCTGGAGGGGGTGGCGAAGGTGAAGAGCGGTGCCGCCGGCGGCCTGCTCACCGACTATCCCATCTGCCTGTTCCTGCTGAAGAGCAACCCGGACGCCGGGTTCGTATCAGTGTTGTCGCTGCTCACCTACGAACCGATCGGCATCGCCCTGCCGCGTGGCGATACCCAGTACATCAACTGGACCCGCAACTTTCTCGACCGGCTGCGCGGGACCGGTACCCTGAAGGAGCTGGGAGTGCGCTGGTTCGGTCGCGAGGCCAGGCCGCAGGAGCCGCCGGCGGAATGACCGCGGACCGGCCTTCCGGCCGGCACCGGCGTCACTTGCAACGGCCCGGCAGCGGCAGCGGCCGCGCCACCGGGTCCGCTCCCCCCTCTGCCACCCAGGTGTAGATCTCCGTCGCCGCCGGGTCGCACTGGCTGCAGCTGCTGCCGCAGGCGGCGCTGGCCAGTCGGCGTTGCACCCGTCCCTTGCGGATCCAGGTCTCCAGCATGCCGCGCATCGCCTCCGGTGTGGTGTCGAAGCGGGTCGCCAGATCGGCCAGGGAGGCCTCTCCCCGCTGCTGCAGGTACTGCTTGATCCGGGACAGGATCATGTCCCGGCACGGCTGGCCCGCAGCGCCTCCGCCCGGCCCCGGCGGCTCCACGCCCGCAGCCCCGTCACCACGGCGCCTATGAACAACAGCAGTCCCAGGATCCAGGCAGCGGAGCTGGCCGGGTGCTGGCCGAAGGTGGCCGCCTGGTAGAAGATGGTGGAGGTGGTATAGGCGACGCCGGTGGTCCAGCTGGCCACGAACGCGGCCCAGGGCCCGCCGGCCTCGCGCACGATGGCGCCGATGGTGGCGACGCAGGGGAAGTAGAGCAGGATGAACAGGAGGTAGGCGAAGGCCCCCACCCGGCCGTCGAAGCGGCTCGCCATGGTTCCGAAGATGCCGCTGCTCACCCCCTGTTCCCGGGCCGTGGCCTCGCGGTCACCGATCCCGGCCGTACCCAGTCCCAGCGGGTCGAGCAGGCTGTCGCGCACCGCCGCCAGGTTGGCGGGGATGGTGGCCAATGCCTCCCGCAGCCGGTCGGCCAGGCGGAAGGACTCCTTCTGCGGGGGGGCACCCGACTCCTCCTCCGCCAGCTGGGCATAGATGGCGTCCAGGGTGCCGACCAGCACCTCCTTGGCCAGTACACCGGTGAAGATGCCGACGGTGGCGGGCCAGTTGTCCTCGTGGATGCCGAGGGGGGCGAACAGGGGGGTGACCGCCTGGCCGACGGCGCCGAGCACCGAGTCTGCCGTCTTCTGCTCGCCGAAGGAGCCGTCACTGCCCACCGAGCCGAGCAGGTTCAGCGCCAGCACCATCACGATGATCACCTTGCCGGCATCGCGGATGAACAGTTTCACCCGGTCCCAGGTACGCAGCAGCACCCCCTTCAGGGTGGGCAGGTGGTAGGGCGGCAGCTCCATCATGAAGCCTGTGCTGGTGCCGGAGAGCAGGGTGCGGCGCATGATGGTGCCGGTGAGGATGGCGGCGCCGATGCCGATCAGGTAGAGCAGGAAGATCAGGTTCTGGCCGTTGTCGGGAAAGAAGGCGGCGGCGAACAGGACGTAGACCGGAAGCCGTGCGCCGCACGACATGAACGGGTTCATCAGGATGGTCAGCTTGCGCTCGCGCTGGTTCTCCAGGGTGCGGGTGGCCATCACCGCCGGCACGTTGCAGCCGAAGCCGACGATCATGGGGACGAAGGCCTTGCCCGGCAGGCCGATGGCGCGCATGGCCCGGTCCATGACGAAGGCGGCGCGGGCCATGTAGCCGGTATCCTCCAGCACCGACAGGAACAGATACAGGCAGGCGATGATCGGGATGAAGGTGGAGACGATCTGGATGCCGCCACCGATGCCGTCGGCCAGCACCACCCGCAGCCAGACCGGCAGTCCCAGTTGATCCATCCAGCCCCCCAGCCCCTCCACCAGGAGGCCGCCGACGGCGATGTCGAAGAAGTCGATGAAGGCGCCGCCGATGTTGATGGTGAAGGTGAACATCAGGTACATGACGACCAGGAACACCGGAATACCGGCGACGCGGTTGAGCACCACCTTGTCGATCCGGTCCGACAGGGTCCGCCCCAGCCGGCCCTGTTCCCGGATCACCCGCTGGGCCAGGGTATGGGCATGGCCGAACCGGGCATCGGCGATGTGCAGATCGGCCTCCTCGCCGGCGCGGTCCTCGATGGTGTGCCGCCACTGCTCCACCAGCGGGCGGATCCCTTCACCGGCCAGGCGGAAGGCGTGTTCGTCCCCCTCCAGCAGCTTCAGCGCCAGCCAGCGCAGGTTGGCCTTGTCCGATACCCCCTCGAGCCGGGGAACCAGGTCGGCGATGGCCTGCTCCACGGTCTCCTCGTGGGTGACCTGGAAACTGCCGGGGTCGCCGTCGACCAGAAGTCGCCCGATCTCCCGCTTGAGCCGGTCCAGCCCCTCGCCGCTGACCGCCACCACCGGCACCACCGGGCACTGCAGTTCCTCGCTCAGCCGGTCGACGTCGATCTCGATGCCGCGTTTGCGCGCCACGTCCATCATGTTCAGGGCCACCACCATGGGGATGCCCATCTCCCGCAGCTGCACGGTGAAGTAGAGGTTGCGCTCCAGGTTGGTGGCGTCGATGACGTTGACCACCAGGCTGGCGTCCCGGGAGAGCAGGTAGTCGCGGGTGATCTTCTCGTCGAGGGAGGCGGCGTCCAGGGAGTAGATGCCGGGCAGGTCGATGACGCTGATCTCCTCACCGTCGAGGCTGAAATGCCCCTCCTTGCGGTCCACAGTCACCCCCGGCCAGTTGCCGGTCTTCTGGCGGATGCCGGTGAAGGCGTTGAACAGGGCCGACTTGCCGCAATTGGGGTTACCGCCGAGCGCGATGGTGGGCATGGGGGAGCGACGCCCTCGTTCAGTCGTCCAGGGGTTGCATCAGCAGCAGGCTGGCGACGCTGCTGCCCAGCGCCACCCGGTTGCCGGCCCGGGCGACGACGACACCGCGCCGGCGCTGCTGCACCACGGTGATTTCGGAGCCCACGCGCAGTCCCAGTCCGAGCAGGCGGCGGGCCATGTCCCGGTCGCCGAGGATCCGCACGATGCGGGCGCGCTGCCCGTTCGGCAGCTCGGGCAACGGAACCACGTCTCGATGAACGGCGGCCATGCTCATGGCGGTGTGTTCTCCCGGCCGGGTGGGGCGCACAGGGACAAGTGACAAGTAAGAATGATTAGCATTCAAATGCTATCAGAGGGAGATATTAGAATCAATTAATATTTGTCGGGAAATTGGAGAAGCGCCGGCCGTCCGGGCGCCGGATCGCCCGGCAGAGGGCCGGCAGCCGCGGGCGGGCAGCGCTTCGTTTCCAGGTGGATTCCGCTGGTCCCCGGGGTCCGGCAGCCAGCGTAACGGACGATTGTGGCGCCAACCGGGGCGGAGCCTGGCCGGTCTGCGGCGCAAAAAAAAGCCGCCCGGGGAGGGCGGCTCAAGTTGGAGGAGATGCGATATGAAAACCGCACTGTCGCGGAGCAGCTGCTGCGGACTCCACGACGAAACGGCGGTCTGCCGTTTCACCACCCGGCGGATGACCAAGTGGTGTTAAACTATATGCATTGATCGTGCCAGTTCGCTTGTCAATGGATTGGTGAACTTAGACATAGTCTAACTCCTTGATTTATTGTGATGGAGTTCACATTATCGTGGCTTTTTCTCTCTTTCATGCCTCGAAGAGTCCGATTTTATCCCTGATTACCGCCAGAAATGACATAAGATCGAGCCAATGAGCGCCAATAATGGCAGGTGGTTGCCATGGTTCCTGTGAACGACACTGTCAAAACAACGGCACCCGGATCCGTTTCGGCCCAGGTGACCGGCATACTCGAGGGGATCGCAGATCCCGCACTGCTGCTGGCCCCCGACTACCGCATCCTTGCGGCCAACCAGGCCTATCAGGAGCGCTACGGCGGTGGCGAACCGGTCGACGGGCGCTTCTGTTTCGAGGTCTCCCACCACATCCGCCATCCCTGTTATCGCGAGGGCGAGCCCTGTCCGATGCGGCTCGCCCGGGACAGTGGCGAGCCGCAGCGGGTGTTGCACATCCATCACACGCCACGGGGAGAGGAGCATGTGGAGGTGGAAGGTCGCCCGATCTTCGACCAGGGCGGAGAGCTGTTGTACCTGGTCGAGATCGTGCGCCAGACCCGCACCGCGGCGCTGCAGCCGGAGGCCACCGGGCTGGTGGGACGGGCGCCGGCGTTTCTGCGCATGCTGTCGCTGGTGCAGCGGGCGGCGCCGAGCGAGACCCCGGTGCTGCTGCAGGGGGAGTCGGGCACCGGCAAGGAGCTGGTGGCCCGGGCGATCCATGATCAGAGCCTGCGGGCGCGGGCGGCATTCGTTCCCGTGGAGTGTTCGGGTCTGACCGAGTCCCTGTTCGAGAGCGAGCTGTTCGGCCATCAGCGGGGTGCGTTCACCGGTGCCCACGCCTCCAAGGAGGGGCTGGTGGAGGCGGCCAGCGGCGGCACCCTGTTCCTGGATGAGATCGGTGACGTGCCCCTGGGGCTGCAGGTGAAACTGCTGCGCCTGCTGGAGACCGGTACCTACCGCCGGGTCGGCAGCGTGGAGTCGCGCCAGGCCGACTTCCGGCTGGTATCGGCCACCCACCGGGACCTGAAGGCGATGGTCGAGGAGGGAAGCTTCCGCCGCGACCTCTACTACCGCATCAGCGTCTTCCCCATCCAGCTGCCGGCGCTGAGGGAGCGGCTGGAGGATCTGCCTCTGCTGGCCGAGACCCTGCTGCAGCGCATCCGCGGCGCACGCGGCAAGCGGTTGTCGCCCGAGGCGCTGGCGCGACTGCAGGAGCACCCCTTTCCGGGTAATGTACGGGAGCTGCGCAACATCCTGGAACGGGCGGCGCTGCTGGCAGATGGTCGGTGGATCCAGCCGCAACACCTGCCCGAGGAGCTGGGGGGCGAACCGGCAGCCACCGCCCGGTTGCCACTGGATGGAGACCGGATCCTGCCCCTCGACGAGCTGGAGCGGATCTACCTGGCCCGGGTGGTGGCCCGTTTCCCGGGGGATCGCAGGGAACTGGCCCGGCGGCTCGGCATCAGCGAGCGGACCCTGTTCCGCAAGCTGCAACGGTTGCAGGGTGAGGAGTGAGGGGTATGCAGGACCGATGCGAATCGGCTCGGAAAACCCCAGTGTACCCGGTGGTCTCTGTGGCTGATTGGTTTTGCCGGCAGCCGCTTCGTTCGGCGCTGCCGGACGATGGCCGGGGTTTACGCGGGTTTGCGCAGCAGGTCGACCCGGGACGGCTTCAGAAAATGGGCGCCGTCGTCGGTCATGTGGCGTTCGAATGCGGCCCGGATGCGCTGGTACAGTTCCGGATCGATGCGGTGCTCGGTGTGGGTCACCTGCAGCATGCGCCGGTCGAACTCGTCGAAATCACGGAACTGGCCGGGGGCGTTGAAGAAGATCTCGTCGACCAGCTCGAAGGTGCCGTCGGCCACCGCCCGCTGCAGCGCGGCGAAGGCCAGTTCCCGCACCTCCTTCTCGTCGTGGAACAGGCGCATGATGTCGTTGAACGGGCCGTGGTAGACCGGCTCCGAGATATAGGCCAGGCCGCCGGGCCGGAGTACCCGGGCGATCTCGCGCAGGGCATCGTCCATCCGTTCGCGCGGCACATGGTGCAGGGACTTGAGCATCAACACCACGTCGACGCTGGCATCCTCCAGATCGATCGCCTCGGCGCCGCCGTAGACGAAGCGCACGTTGGGCAGGTCGTCCAGCTGCAGGTTCTTCTCGTGCTGGATCCGGTCCACCTCGGTGGCGATGATCTCCCGCGGCTGGAACAGCTCCGACATGCGCCGGGTCATCCAGGCGCGTCCGCAGCCCAGTTCCAGCACCCGCCTGTCCCGCAGCGGCAGCACCTCGGCCATGATCTCCAGCTCTTCGGCGTCGCGGTAGGCGTCGGGGTCGTGCAGTCTCATCGTCGTGGATCTCCTCAGTTCCGGGGGGGCTGGTGCCGGCCGGGCAAACCCCGAGTGAACAACCTACCGGAAAATCACGGCTAGCGCAGCTGGCTGGCGGTATGAGCAATCACCCGGATCAGGGAGCGGGTGGTGACCGCCCCCAGGATGGAGGACTTCCGGGCGTGGCCGTCGGAGGTGACCAGGGCGACGCCGGTATGGGCCTCCTTCAGATGGTGGATGGCGTCGGCGATGGTGATCCCCGCCGGTATCACCACGAACTCCTTGGCCTCGATCTCGCTCGCCGGCAGCTCCTCGCGCAGGTAGCTGTTGTCCAGGTCGAGGACGTTGATTACCTCGTCGCCCTTCAGCACACAGACGATGCCGCCCTTTGCCGTGACCTTGTCGTGCTCCTGGCAGAAGCCGCACGCCTCCACCACCTTGTCGATCAGGATGTGGGACTTGATATCGGTGGTCAGTCCCTCCGGGATCAGCTGTCCGCGCCGCCGCAGCTTCAGGGTATAGATGTCGTCCACCAGGAAGTGGCGCCGGACCGCATAGGCGACCCCGACCGCCGCCATGATCGGCAGCACCGCGCCGTAGTCCAGGGTCATCTCGTAGACGATGATGGCCGCCGTCAGCGGTGCGCTGGTGGTGGCCGAGACCATCGCCGCCATGCCGGCGACGACGAAGACGATGGGTTCCACCGCCAGGCCCGGGAGCAGCAGGGCGATGATCTTGCTGAACAGGGCGCCGGACAGGGCGCCGAGAAACAGGGAGGGGGAGAAGACGCCGCCGGAGCCGCCCGAACCGATGGTGAGGCAGGTGGCGAGCAGCTTCAGCACGATCAGCGCCAGCAGCAGCCAGGGGCTGGAGATCGCGTCCCACAATACATCCTGGATCGCCGCGTAGCCCACGCCCTGCACATAGTAGTGCCCGCTGTAGACCAGCAGCAGGTAGAACAGGATGCCCAGCAGCAGGGTCCCGACCACGTGTCTCAGGTAGGGGTTGGCGAAGCGCTCGTCGAACAGGTCCTCGGCGAAATAGATGCCCTTGATGAACAGCAGCGAGAACAGCCCGATCAGGGCGCCCATGGGAATCGCCAGCAGGGTGATCAGCATGCTGCTGGTTTCACTCAGGGGAGCCTGTACCGCGGGGATTACGAAGGCGGGCTCGTTGCCGATCAGGATGCGCCCGGTACTGGCGCCGATCACGGTGGAGATCGCCACCGGCAGGATGGTGCGGCTGTTGACCGTTACCATCAGCAGTTCGATCGAGAACAGGATTCCCCCCAGCGGGGCGTTGAAGGTGGCCGCGATACCGGCGCTGGCACCGCAGGCAATGAACAGGTTGCGCTGCTTGGGCGGCACCTTCAGCCACTGGCCCAGCACCGAGCTGAATGCCGATGAGATCTGCACGATCGGCCCCTCCCGTCCCAGGGATCCGCCGGTGCCGATGGTGATCGCCGACGCCAGCGCCTTGACGATGCTGACGTTGCCCGGGATGACGCCGCCCTTGTGGTAGATCGCGTTCATCACCTCCGGGACGCCGTGTCCCTTCGCTTCGGGGGCGTAGTTCCGGATCAGGTAGACCACCACCAGGCCGCCCAACACCGGTACCAGGATGATGAGCCAGCCGAGGTAGGAGGCCGGGGTATGCAGATTGGCGTCGTAGTGGAGCGACCATTCACCCTGGAACGCCAGGTTGTGGATGGCGCCGATCAGGAGGCGGAACAGCCACGAGAACAGCCCGCCGAGCAGGCCGATGAGGATCGAGACAAGGAACAGTCCGCCCAGTTTCTTCGGTTTGTATTCTGCGATGTCCACGATAGTCGAATGCTTCGGGGGTGGATCCCCGGCCGGTCCTCCGGGTGTGCGTCCGGGCCGCGACAGGCGGCCCTGGAACAGAGTGCGGATTGTAAGCCCCCCGATACGGGCATGTCACTTACCGTTGCCAGGGCGGGCCGGCCCGCCCGGCGGTGGACCCCGGGCCCGGAGCGGGGCGGCCGTGGCCGGCTGCCTCCGGGCCCTTGATATGGCTCAACTCGGCGCCGTTTTTCAGCCGCGGGAAGATGCAGTGGAGGAAGGGCTGGCGTACTATTCAATACTGATTCCATATACCGGTATCCGCCGCCCAAACGGCGCTATTCCCCACTATTTTCTCGAAGGATATACACGACATGACAGAACAACAGAGCCCTGTGACCGGTGAAGCGGTGGATCTGCCGCAGGAGAGCGACCAGGAGATGGGGACACCGCCGGTCATGGAAGCGGAAGAGCCCGCCGGCGAGGCGGTGGCCGGCGCCGAGAGCGGTGATGAGGAGATCGATCCGCGCGAGCTGCTGGAGCGCAACCGGGCGCTGGAGGCGGAACTGAAGGCGCTGCGCAAGAACAACCGCAAGGCGATCCGCCGCTATCGCCAGGAGCAGCAGCTGAAGCCCTACCAGGCCGAGCTGATCCGGATGCAGCAGTACCTGGAGGACAGCGGCACCCGCATGATCATCCTGTTCGAGGGGCGGGACGCGGCCGGCAAGGGCGGGACCATCCGCCGCGTCACCCGGTACATGAACGAGAAGCACTACCGGGTGGTGGCCCTGGGCAAACCGACCGAGCACGAGAAGACGCAGTGGTTCTTCCAGCGTTACGTGCGCCAGTTCCCCCGCGGCGGCGAGGTGGTGCTGTTCGACCGCAGCTGGTACAACCGCGCCATGGTGGAACCGGTGTTCGGCTTCTGCACCGAGAAGGAGTACAAGAATTTCATGCGTGGCGTCGGTGGTTTCGAGAAGGACCTGGTGCGTCAGGGCACTGTCCTGATCAAGCTCTATTTCAGCGTCACCAAGGAGGAGCAGGCGCGCCGGTTCGAGCGGCGCAAGACCGACCCGTTGCGGCAGTGGAAACTGAGCGAGGTGGACGTGCAGGCGCAGGAGCGCTGGGACGACTTCACCCGGGTCAAGTACGAGATGATGAAGAAGACCCACACCACCCATGCCCCCTGGACCATCATCCGCTCCAACAACAAGCACCTGGCACGCCTCAACGTGATGAAGGTGATCCTCAACTCGGTGCCCTATGAGCGACTGGACCCGCAGCTGGACTTCGTGCCCGATCCCAAGATCGTGGTCTCCGGTTCGCGCGAGCTGGAGATGATGGAGGCCCAGCGGCTGCGCAGCGGCAAGTTCCAGGACTGAGCCGCCATTGCACGCCCTGCTGCCCGACAGCCAGGCCCTGATGGTGATCGGGGCCTGGCTGTCCTACTTTCTGCTCCACTCCCTGCTCGCCTCGCTCGCCGCCAAGCGCCTGGTGGCGCGGCGCTGGCCCGGCCTGATGCCGGCCTACCGGCTGTTCTTCAATATCCTGGCGATGCTGCTGCTGATCCCGCCGCTGTGGTTGACCTACCGCTGGGACGGCCCCTGGCTGTGGCGCTGGGAGGGGCCATGGTGGTGGCTGGCCAACGGCCTGGCGCTGCTGGCGCTGGCCCTGTTCTGGTGGTCCCTGCGCTGGTACGACAGCGGCGAGTTCATCGGCCTGCGCCAGTGGCGCCGGCAGGAGCGCCGGGTCGAGGACCAGGAACGGTTCCACGTCTCCCCGCTGCACCGCTGGGTGCGCCACCCCTGGTACAGCCTCGGCCTGGTACTGGTCTGGACCCGGGACATGAACCTGGCGTTGCTCTGGACCGCCATCCTGATCACCCTCTACTTCGTGGTCGGCTCCCGGCTGGAGGAACGCAAGCTGATGACCTACCATGGGCGCGCCTACGCCCGCTACCGGGAACGGGTGCCGGGACTGATCCCGCGTCCCTGGCGACACCTGAGCAGAGAGGAGGCCGAGGCCCTTGAACGGGAGGCGTGAAACGGAGTCGATCCGGATCGACCGGCTGATGCAGCAGAGCGGTGTCGCCTTCGGCACCAGCGGCGCGCGCGGACTGGTAGAGGCCATGACCGACCGGGTCTGCCAGGCCTATACCCTCGGCTTCCTGCAATATCTCCAGCAGAGTGGCGGCCTGGCGCCGGGCGCCGCCGTGGCCATCGCCGGCGATTACCGGCCCAGCACCCCGCGCATCATGGCAGCGGTGGCGGCGGCGGTGCGGCGCCTGGGGCTGACGCCGGTGAACTGCGGCCTCGTGCCGACGCCGGCGCTGGCCCTGTACGGCATGCGCCGGGGCATCCCCTCGATCATGGTGACCGGCAGCCACATCCCCGACGACCGCAACGGCATCAAGTTCTACCGGGCGGAAGGGGAGATCCTGAAGCCGGACGAGGAGGGGATCCGGCGCCAGGAGGTGGAGCTGCCCGCCGCCGACTTCGACAGCGCCGGCGCCAGCCGCCCGCCACCGCAGCTGCCACCGCCGGAGGAGGATGCCGCGCGGGAGTATGTACGGCGCTATCTCCGCTTCTTCCCGGCGGACGCCCTGGCCGGACTTCGGGTGGGGCTGTACCAGCACTCCTCGGTGGCACGGGAACTGCTGGGGGAGATCCTGGCCGGGCTGGGCGCCGAGGTGGTGCCGCTGGGCCGTTCCGACCGCTTCGTGCCGGTGGATACCGAGGCGGTGCGGCCGGAGGACCGGCGGCTGGCGCGGGAGTGGGCCACCGGCCACCGCCTGGATGCCCTCGCCTCCACCGACGGTGACGCCGACCGGCCGCTGCTGGGGGACGAGCGGGGGGAGTGGCTGCGTGGTGACGTCGCCGGCATCCTCTGCGCCCGCTACCTCGGCGTCGAGCGGGTGGTGACGCCGGTTAGCAGCAACAGCGCGGTGGAGAAGTGCGGCTGGTTCCGGCGCGTCGACCGCACCCGCATCGGCTCGCCCTACGTCATCGCCGCCATGCAGGCGGCCCTGGCGGAGGGGGCGGGGTCGGTGGCCGGTTACGAGGCCAACGGCGGCTTCCTCACCGCCACCGGACTGCGGCTCGACGGCCGTGTCCTGGCACCCCTGCCGACCCGGGACGCGGTGCTGGTGATCCTGGCCCTGCTGGCCATGGCGCGGCAGCAGGGGATGCCCCTCTCCGGGCTGGCGGGGCTGCTGCCGCCGCGCTTCACCAGCAGCGGCCGGCTGCGGGACTTTCCCACCGCGATCAGCCGCCGGCGCATCGCGGAGCTGCAGGGAGAGGGGGACGGGGCGGACCGCCGGGCGATCGAGGCCATGTTCGGCGCCGCCTTCGGGCCGGTCGAATCGGTGGATGCCACCGATGGCCTGCGCATCGTCTTCCGCAGCCAGGAGGTGGTGCACCTGCGCCCCTCCGGCAACGCACCCGAGCTGCGCTGCTACAATGAGGCCGGTTCCCAGGAGCGGGCCGACCGGATGAACCGCATCTGCCTGGCATTGCTGGAGGGCTGGCGCGAACCGGCCGCCGTCGACCCGTCGCAGACCAGTGGAGGGGGGTAGAGAGGAATGCAGGAATACTCGGAGAAACGGCGCTTCCCGCGCATGCGGGTCGAGTGCGAGGCGCGCTACCGGGCCGAGGCCGATGGTCCGCCGCAGCCGGCCGTCGCCCGGGACCTGAGCGGCGGTGGCCTGCTGCTGAAGATCAGGGCCCACGACATCCCGGACCTGGGCAGCCGCCTGCTGGTCGAGGTGCGCCCCGGCCACGAGATCACCCCGCCCCTCTATGTCCGCGCCCGGGTGGTGCGCTGTGATTCCCTCGACGACGGCGGCTACGGCATCGCCTGCGCCATCGAACAGACCCTGCCCGCCGGCGAGGTGCCGGACGGCTTCTGAGCCCGGGACGGGATGGCGTCAGACCACCCGGTTCCTCTGCTCCCCGGCCAGATGCGCGTCGATGTTGGCGGCCACCTGGTCCAGCAGCCGCTGGCGTGATTCGCGGCTGGCCCAGGCGATGTGGGGGGTGACGATCAGGTTGGGGATGCCCGGCTGCAGCAGCGGACTGTCATCCAGTGGTGGTTCCTGTGCCAGCACGTCGATGCCGGCGCCGCCCAGTCTCCCCCTGCGCAGGGCCGTGGCCAGCGCCTCCTCGTCGACGATGCCGCCGCGGGCGGTATTGATCAGCAGGGCGTCGGGCCGCATCCGCTCCAGCTCGGCGGCGCCGATCAGTCCGCGGGTCGTCTCCGTCAACGGGCAGTGCAGGCTCAGCACATCGACCCGGGGCAGCAGCTGCGCCAGCGGCAGCCGGCCCTCGCGGGGCGGTCCGCCGGGGCGCCGGGCCAGCAGCACCTCCATGCCGAACGCCTGCGCCAGTCGTGCCACCCCCCGGCCCAGCTCCCCGTAGCCGACGATCCCCAGCCGCCTGCCCGCCAGCTCCCGGATCGGGTGATCCAGCAGGCAGAACAGGTCGCTGCGCTGCCAGGCGCCGGCGTCGACGTCACGCCGGTACTCGGCCAGGCGGGTGGTCAGGGCCAGGATCAGGGCGAAGACGTGCTGTACCACCGATGCGGTGGCGTAGCCGGTGACGTTGGTGACGGCGATGCCCCGTTCCCGGGCCGCCTCCAGCTCCACGTTGTTGGTGCCGGTGGCGGCGATGCAGATCAGTTCCAGTGCCGGCGCACGCTCCAGCACCCGGCGGTCCAGGAGCACCTTGTTGCTGACCACGATACGGGCGTCGCCGATGCGCTCCGACACCCGCTCCGGCGCGGTGCGGGCGTGAAACGACCAGTCGAGGGGCAGCCGTTGCAGCGAAGCGGTATCCAGGTCGCCCCGGTCGACGGTGGCGAGATCGAGGAACACGGCGCGGTGGGGCTGGGGCATGCAGGGTCTCCAATGGCGGGAAAACGGGGTTATCCTAACCCAGCCACCGTTTCCCGCCAGAGCCCGCCTGACGCCGGGGCCCCAACTGGGATAAAATGCCCCGCCTCCAGGCCCGGCCAGTCCGACCGGGCATTTTCATTGCTCGGAACGCCATCCTGACATGAGCACCGCCGATCCCCACCGCATCCGCGAGATCCCCTACAACTACACCTCTTTCTCCGACCGCGAGATCGTGATCCGCTTCCTCGGCGAGGAGATGTGGCGCCTCATCGAGGAGCTGCGCGGCAGCCGCCGCACCGGCCGCTCCGCCCATCTGCTGTTCGAGGTGCTGGGGGACATGTGGGTGGTGGCGCGCAATCCCTATCTGCAGGACGATCTGCAGGCCGATCCCCAGCGCCGGGCCGGCCTGGTGCAGGGAATGCGCCGGCGGCTGGACCAGTTCGAGGCCCGCGCCAACGGCAACGACCGGGCCCTGCGGCTGCTGGCGGCGGCGCGCCAGGCGGTGGAGCGGTTCGCCCTCTGCTTCGAGGAGAACAACCGCCTGCGCCAGCGCATCCGCCGCGCCCTGGCCGGCATCACCCGGCGTGACAACCTGGATTTTGGCGGCCTGGCCCGGGTCTCCCACGCCACCGACGCCACCGACTGGCGGGTGGAGGTCCCCTTTGTGGTGATCAGCCCGGACCGGGAGGAGGAGGTGGCCGCCATCGTACGCGCCTGCATCGACTGCGGTCTCACCCTGATCCCGCGCGGCGGTGGCACCGGCTATACCGGTTCGGCGGTGCCGCTGGATCCGCGCTGCGCGGTGATCAACACCGAGAAGCTGGAGGAGCTGGGGCCGGTCGAGTGGATCGAGCTGCCCGGCGTCGAAGGGCGGGTGCCGACGGTGCGGACCGGCGCCGGAGTGGTGACCAAGCGGGTATCCGACCTGGCCGAGGCGGAGGGGCTCGCCTTCGCCGTCGACCCCACCTCCCAGAACGCCTCCACCATCGGTGGCAACATTGCCATGAACGCCGGCGGCAAGAAGGCGGTGCTGTGGGGCACCACCCTGGACAATCTGGCCTCCTGGCGCATGGTGACCCCGGATGGCGGCTGGCTCGAGGTGGAGCGGCTGGAGCACAACCTGGGCCGGATCCACGACCAGCCCCTGGTGCGCTTTCGCATCTCCCGCTTCGGGGCCGACGGCCGCACCCCGGCCGGCGAGCCGGAGTTGCTGGAGCTGCCGGGCAGCGCCTTCCGCAAGGCCGGCCTGGGCAAGGACGTCACCGACAAGTTCCTCTCCGGCCTGCCGGGGGTGCAGAAGGAGGGGTGCGACGGCCTGATCACCTCGGCCCGGTTCGTCCTGCACCGGATGCCACGCCATGTGCGCACCGTCTGCCTCGAGTTCTTCGGCTCCGATCTGTCCACGGCGGTGCCGGCCATCGTCGAGATCAAGGAGTACATCGAGGGCAGCGATCAGGTGCGGATGGCCGGCCTGGAGCACCTGGACGAACGCTATATCCGGGCGGTCAAGTACAGTACCAAGGCACCGCGCCGGGAGCGGCCGAAGATGGTGCTGATCGCCGACCTGGTCGCCGACGACGAGGCGGCGGTGGCCCGCGCCGCCTCCGAGGTGGTGCGGCTGGCCAACGCCCGCGAGGCCGAGGGGTTCATCGCCGTCAGCCCGGAGGCGCGTCGCAGCTTCTGGCTCGACCGGGCCCGCACCGCCGCCATCTCCGCTCACACCAACGCCTTCAAGATCAACGAGGACGTGGTGATCCCGCTGCCCCGGCTGGCCGACTACAACCGCGGTATCGAGCGCATCAACATCGAGCAGTCCATCGGCAACAAGCTGAAGATCATGCAGGCGGTGCTGGAGTATCTCTCCGGCGACCTGTCCGAGGCGCGCCTGAGTGACGATTTCGAGGCATCGGCGGAGAGCAGTGCCATCCTGGCGGCGAAGCAGGAGGCGGCCTGCGACGCGGTGCGGGCGGCGATCCGGCGCTGGGGCCGCATCCTGGCCGACCTGGACCAGCCGGCCGCCCTCCACCACGAGCTGCTGGAGCCGGCCGAGATCGCCCGCATCCGTGACGGCGACACCCTGCTCGACCTGATGCTGCGCCGGGACCTGGTCCACTCCTACCGTGGGGAGATCGCCGGGCGCCTGCGCGAGATCTTCGCCGGCCGCGACCTCAAGCCGGTGCGCGAGCGGCTGGACGCCATCCACCGGGAGATCCGCGATTCGCGCCTGTTCGTGGCCCTGCACATGCACGCCGGGGACGGCAACGTGCACACCAACATCCCGGTCCACTCCCACGACTACGGCATGCTGCGCGAGGCTGACCGGGTGGTGGCCCGGATCATGGATCTGGCGCGCTCCCTCGGTGGGGTGATCTCGGGCGAACACGGCATTGGTCTGACCAAGGTGCAGTTCCTGGAGGAGGAGAAGCTGCGGGCCTTCGTCGACTACAAGAAACGGGTCGACCCCGAGGCCCATTTCAACCGCGGCAAACTGATGCCCGGTTCCGGCCTGGAGACCGCCTATACGCCCTCCCTGCGGCTGGTACAGCAGGAGGCGATCATCCTGGAGGAGAGCGAGCTGGGTGAGCTCAACGACGACGTCA
This sequence comes from Sedimenticola thiotaurini, assembly GCA_011051715.1. Lineage (GTDB taxonomy): Bacteria > Pseudomonadota > Gammaproteobacteria > Chromatiales > Chromatiaceae > HyVt-443. The sequence goes on from DRKP01000024.1 coordinate 18,188, forward strand.
AGCACTGCCTGCGCTGCGGCAAGTGCAAGCCGGTGTGCCAGACCCACATCCCCCGGGCCAACCTGCTCTACTCACCGCGCAACAAGATTCTCGGCACCGGCCTGGTGATCGAGGCCTTCCTGTACGAGGAGCAGACCCGGCGCGGCCTCTCCCTGCGCCACTTCGAGGAGATGAACGACGTGGCCGACCACTGCACCGTCTGCCACAAGTGCCTCAACCCCTGCCCGGTGAACATCGACTTCGGCGACGTCACCGTGCGCATGCGCAAGATCCTCACCCAGCGCGGGCAGAAGCGGCGCAATCCAGGTACCTGGGCGGCGATGGCCTTTCTCAACGCCACCGATCCGCGCACCATCCGTCTGCTGCGCAAGGGGCTGCTGGAGTGGGGGTTCAGGGGGATGGCCCTGGGCCACGCCCTGTTCCGGCGCCTGGGGCTGCTGCGGCGCAACGCGGCGCTGCCGGCGGCCACCACCGGCGCGCCGGAGGTGCGGGTGGCGGTCACCGAGTTGGTGCGCAGGCCGGTCCGGGTGGAACTGCCGAAGCAGACCACCCGCGCCCTGCTGGGCCTGGAGGACAGCTCGGTGATCCCCATCCTGCGCGACCCGGAGCGGTCCGGTGACGACAACGAGGCGCTGTTCTATTTTCCCGGCTGCGGTTCCGAGCGGCTGTTCAGCGACATCGGCCTGGCCACCCTGGCCATGCTCTACCATCTGGGGGAGCAGGTGGTGCTGCCGCCGGGCTATCTCTGTTGCGGCTATCCCCAGACCGCCGCCGGCCAGGCGGAGCGGGGGCAGCAGATCACCACCGAGAACCGGGTGCTGTTCCATCGCGTCGCCAATACCCTGGGTTATCTGGACATCCGCACCGTCATCGTCTCCTGCGGCACCTGCATGGACCAGCTGCTGAAATACCAGTTCGAGCAGATCTTCCCCGGCTGCCGGCTGCTGGACATCCACGAGTACCTGATGGAGAGGGGGGTGGTGCTGGGGAGTGGGACAGCCGCCGGCTATCTCTACCACGATCCCTGTCACTCGCCCATGAAACAGTACGATCCGATGGCGGTGACCCGGGCGCTGACCGGCACCGAGGTGCGGCTGGCCGACCGCTGCTGCGGTGAGGCCGGCACCCTCGGCGTATCACGGCCGGACATCTCCAGCCAGCTGCGTTTCCTCAAGCAGGACCTGCTGCAGGAGGGGATCCGGGAGCTGACCGGGAAGGAGCGGGCGACGGCCGGCGAGGTGAGGCTGCTGACCTCCTGCCCCGCCTGCCAGCAGGGCCTCGAGCGCTACCGCGATGCCACCGGCCTGGAGGTGAAGTATATCGTCGAGGAACTGGCCCGGGACCGGCTGGGGGAGGGGTGGCAACAGGCCTTCGTGGAGCGGTTGCAGCGCGGCGGTATCGAGCGGGTACTGTTGTAGGAGCACCGCCCCGGCGCGAAGAACGCGGGGGATCAGCCGCCATTAGCGGCGGAGATTGCCTCCAGGTGCCGGTGGATCTGATCGAGACGCTGCCGGGCCGACTCCGGTGCCTCCGGTGTCCGGGCCAGCAGTCTCCCCGCATCCTCGTACAGCAGGGCGAGCTGGGCCCGGTCGAAGATGCCCAGCACCGCCTCCAGCTCCTCTTCACCGGCGGAGAGCAGGGTGGCGGCCAGCTCGTCCGGGCGGATCGGGGAATCCGGGTCCAGCAGGTCCGCCACCAGGGGGTACTCCAGCAGCCGGAAATGGGCGGCACGGGCGATCTCCTCCTGGCGCAGCTCCTCCAGCGCCACGGCATCGTTGCCGGCCCCCCTGCGCACCGCCGCCATGATCACGTCGATCAGTTTGCGCAGGGCCTGCCTGGTCTCGTCCTGCTCGTCGGCCAGGCCGCTGGCCTGTTCGTAGGCCTTGTCCAGGCGCTCCTTCAGCGCCAGGATCACCTCGCTCTCCTCGCTCGGCTTCAGATTGATCGCCTGGTGCACCAGGTGGTGGAACCCGGTGATGAATGCCTCCAGTTCCTCGTGGTCCAGGCGCTGGGCCTCGAGCAGCCGGTCGGCGTCGAGGCTGCGCTCCGCCTCCGGGAACAGGGGATTGTTGCGCTTGCGCAGCAGGTGCCGCTCCTGGCGGCCGGGGAAGTCACTGATGATCAGGGGCCTGTCGTTCATGTCCGGTCGGCGGGCAGTCTGGGGGCGGGGGCGGGCTCTTCGTCGTCGCCGATCTCGGGACCCAGCAGGATGGCGATCCAGCGGGTGTCCTCACGGCTGTCCAGGGCGATCTTGAGGGTCATGGTCAGCGGAACCGACAGGAACATGCCGATCAGCCCCAGTACCCAGCCCCAGAACACCAGGGAGACGAACACGACCAGGGTGGAGAGGCCCAGTCCGCGGCCCATGAAGCGCGGCTCGATGACGTTGCCCACCAGGTTGTTGACCAGCAGGTAGATGGCGGTGGTCCACAGCGCCGCGCCGGTGCCGAGCTGCACCAGCGCCAGCAGGATCGGCGGAATGGCGGCGATCAGGGAACCGATGTTGGGGACGTAGTTGAGGAAGAAGGCGATCATCCCCCAGAGCAGGGGGAAGTCCACCCCAAGGGCCAGCAGCGCCAGGTAGATGAGGATCCCGGTGAGCAGGCTGGTGAGGGTCTTGATCGCCATGTAGCGCTTGATGTCGTTCAGCATGCGCTCGATGTGGCGCAGGTCGCTGGCGGGGTCGGGCAGGATGCGGCGCAGTTTGGCCGGAAAGCCGGAGGCCTCGAACAGGATGAACAGGACCGTCAGCAGGATCAGGAAGGCGTTGGTCAGCAGGCCGCTGAGGCTGCTCAACCCCTGGGCCGCCATGGCCATCGCCCGGCCCGGGTCGAGCAGGCGGGAGACGGTCTCGTCGGTCAGCATCAGGCCGTTGTCGCTGAGCCAGACCTGCAGCCCGTGGATCATTGCGGCGAACTTCTGCTGGTAGAGCGGCAGCTGGGCGGAGAAGTCGTCGGCCGATCGCCCCACCAGCCCTCCCAGCAGCAGCCCGGCACCGAGGATCAGCAGGATGACCAGGAAGATGGCGACGGAGGTGGGGATGCGGTGGTTCACCATGAACTGTACCGCCGGCATCACGATGACGGCGATGAAGGCGGCGAGCAGGAACGGAACCAGCAGCGCCTGGGCCTCGCGCATGCCGGCGATCACGATCACCAGGGCGGCGGCGGTGACCAGGATGCTGCTGACGGGACTGCGTCCGGCGGGGGCGACGAGACTCATTCGAAGAGGGGAATGGGATTGCTGCGGTACCAGAGCTTCTTCTCCGGGTCCATGACCCACTCCTGCCTGTCGAGGAGACTGTGCTGCACCTGTCGGTCGCGCAGGATATAGGAGATGGAGACCGTCTGGACGGCGTGGGTCTCGTCGATCTTGACCGGTGCTTTGAGCACCTCGTAACCGGTGACCCGGACGTTGTCGAGCCCCTCGGGCAGAGTGGTACTGCTGGCCAGTTCGGGACTGAGAAACTCGTAGAGCTGGGCGATCTGCCCCCAGCGCGCCACCTTGCCATAGGCGTCGAGGGTGTTCTCCAGGCTGATCACCGACTTCCTTTCCTGGATTGTCTGGCAGCCGCCGAGAAGGAGGATCAACAGCAGGAGCAGGAGGATGCGTATTGGTCGGCTCTGCATGGGTGGCGGTTCTCCCGGAGATGATCGGCCCATGGTAAGCGATGGCGGGGGTCAGGGCCAAGGGGCTGATGCCAGGTTCCAGGTCCTAGGTCCTAGGCTCTAGGCTCTAGGTTCTGGGATCCGGGTATCGGGGAGCGGGGGAATTCTGATGTGAGCCTCTTTGGGTCGTACCAGCGAAGGCCGGAAGCCAGGGATTGAATTCACCGGATTCCGGCCATCGCCGGAATGACCGGTTGTCTACCAAGTCATCCAGTCCCTAGTCCCTGGTCCCTAGTCCCTAGGACCTAGGACCTAGGACCTTATCAACGACCTGCTATCATGCGCGCCTTGACAACGTACCTTTCGAGTGGGGATGAATGACCGAGAATTCCGACCGGGAACCCCGTGCCGATCTGCTGATCGGTGACAGCCGTATCACCCTGCTGGGGACGGCGCACGTCTCCCGTGCCAGCGCCGAGCAGGTGAGGGAGCTGCTGGAGAGCGGTGTCTACGATGCGGTGGCGGTGGAGCTCTGTCCCAGCCGCTACAGCGCCCTGATCGATCCGGATGCGCTGGCGCGGATGGATCTGTTCCGGGTGATCCGCGAGGGCAAGACGGGGATGGTGGCGGCGAGCCTGGCCCTGGGTGCCTACCAGCAGCGCCTTGCGGAACAGTTCGACATCGAACCCGGTGCCGAGCAGAAGGCGGCGGTGGAGTACGCCCGCGCCAACCACCGGCCGGTGCTGCTGATCGACCGGGAGATCGGCGTCACCCTGAAGCGGGTGATCCGCAACGTGCCCTGGTGGCGCCGTTTCGGCATCTTCGCCGGGCTGCTGGCCAGCGTGCTGAGCAAGGAGGAGGTGAGCGAGGCGGAGATCGAGGGACTGAAGGAGGGGGACATGCTGGAGACCACCTTCGCCGAGTTCGCCGAGGAGCGGCAGGATCTGTACCGGCCCCTGATCGACGAGCGCGACCGCTACATGGCGGCGCGATTGCTGCAGGAGATCCGCCAGGCCGGCCACGAGAACATCCTGGTGGTGATCGGGGCCGGTCACCTGAAGGGCATCGAGGGCTATCTGCGGCAGGGCATGGACGACCCGGATGCGGCCATCCGCGAGCTGGAGGCGCTGCCGCCGCCCAGCCGCTGGCCGAAGCTGATTCCCTGGCTGATCGTTGCCCTGGTGCTGGTCGGGTTCGGCATCGGCTTCGCCCGCAGCCCGGCGCTGGGGTGGCAGCTGGTGTGGGACTGGGTGCTGATCAACGGTGTCCTGTCGGCGGCCGGGGCCCTGCTCGCCGCGGCTCACCCCCTGACCATCGTCACCGCCTTCGTGGCGGCGCCGATCACCTCCCTCAACCCGACCATCGGCGCCGGCATGGTGACGGCGGCGGTGGAGATCTGGCTGCGCCGGCCGCGGGTTGGGGACTTCTCCCGTCTGCGCCACGACACCACCACCCTGCGCGGCTGGTGGCGCAACCGGGTGTCGCGAACCCTGCTGGTGTTCCTGTTCAGCACCCTCGGCTCCGCCGCCGGCACCTACCTGGCCGGCTTCCGCATCTTCGACCGGCTGACCGGATGAGCGGGGAGGCGGCAATCGTCGCGGCGACCCGCCGCTGGATCCGGGAGGTGGTGATCGGGCTCAATCTGTGCCCCTTCGCCGCCGCACCGATGGAGCGGGAGACGATCCGCTACCTGGTGTGCCCGGAGCGGCGGCCGGAGGCCATCTACCGGGCGCTGCTGGCCGAGATGGAGGTGTTCGTGCAGCTTCCGGAGGAGCAGGTGGAGACCGGCCTGTTCATCGTTCCCGCCGGGCTGGAGTCGTTCGACGACTACCTGGATCTGCTCTACAGCGCCGAGCAGGCGATCCCGGAGGCGGGTCTGGAGGGGGTGCTCCAGCTCGCCAGTTTTCACCCCGACTACCTGTTCGAGGGGGCGCCGGAGGACGACCCGGCCAACTACACCAACCGCTCCCCCTATCCCATGTTCCACCTGATCCGCAGCGAGGGCCTGGCCCGGGCGGTGGCCCGATATCCGGATCCGGAGCAGATACCGGAACGCAACATCCGCACCCTGCGCGAACTGGGTCTGGCCGAGATGCGGCGCCGACTGGAGCGGGTCCTGGGGGAGGCCCCGGAGTCAGGGACCCGCGGCCCTTCCCACACGTAGGAGCCGCCCCCCGCGCGAAGGACGTGGGACATTCTGCCATTCGCGGCGTGGGCGCCGCTACCGGTTGGGAGGTGGCATCACCCCATCTTCCGGTGCATGGCGGCGTAGTAGACCACCGGGATCACCAGCAGCGTCAGCACCGTCGAGACCAGCAGGCCGAAGATCAGCGACACCGCCAGCCCGCTGAAGATGGGGTCGTCGAGGATGAAGAAGGCACCGGCCATGGCTGCCAGGGCGGTGAGCACGATCGGCTTGGAGCGCACCACCGCCGAGTTGATCACCGCCTGCTCGAAGCCGCTGCCCTCGCGCACCTGCTGGTTGATGAAGTCGACCAGCAGGATCGAGTTGCGCACGATGATGCCGGCCAGGGCGATCATGCCGATCATGGAGGTGGCGGTGAACTGCCGCTCCAGCAGGGCGTGGCCGGGCAGGATGCCGATGATGGTCAGCGGGATCGGCGCCATGATCACCAGCGGAACCAGGTAGGAGCGGAACTGGGCCACCACCAGCAGGTAGATCAGGATCAGACCCACCGAGTAGGCGATGCCCATGTCACGGAAGGTCTCGTAGGTGACCTGCCACTCGCCGTCCCATTTCAGGCTGTACTCGTAGGGGTTCTCTGGCTGGCTCAGGAACCACTGGTCGATGCCCCCCTCCCGCTCCAGCCGGTCGGAGATCCCGAACAGGCCGTACAGGGGGCTGTCCAGACGGCCGGCCATGTCGCCGGTGACATAGACTACCGGCAGCAGATCCTTGTGCTGGATCGAGTGCTCGCGGGTGCTCTTCACCAGCTCGACGATCTCCGTCAGCGGGATCAGTTCGCCGTTCCTGCTCTTCACCTTCAGCGCCAGCACCTGCTCCAGATCCGCCTTGTCCGCCTCCGAGTACTCCACTCGGATCGGTACCGCGTATTTCAGATTGGCGCCGTGCAGGTAGCTGATGTCGCGGCCGTCGAGCACCGTGGCCAGGGCGCGGGTCACCTCGTCCTGGGCGATGCCGAGACGGGCCGCCTTGGCCCGGTCCACCCGCACCACGATCTTGGGGGACGGATACTCCACCGAGTCGTCCACGTCGACGATGTCCGGGGTCTGTTCGAATACCCTCCGGACCCGCTGTGCCACCTCGATCTGGCCGTCGTAGTCGAGGCCGTAGATCTCCGCCACCAGTGGTGACAGCACCGGTGGTCCGGGCGGTACCTCGACGATCTTTGCGTTGCCGCCGAAACGGCGGGCGATGGCCTGCACCGGTTCGCGCACCGACAGGGCGATCTGGTGGCTCTTGCGGTCACGGTCGTGCTTGTCCACCAGGTTGACCTGGATGTCGCCCAGGTTGGCGCCGCGGCGCAGGTAGTACTGCCGCACCAGACCGTTGAAGCTGATCGGTGCCGAGGTGCCGGCGTAGACCTGGTAGTCGGTCACCTCGGGCACCGTGGCCAGGTAGCCGCCGATCTCGTCCAGCACCCGGGTGGTCTGTTCCAGGCTGGTCCCCTCCGGCATGTCCAGCACCACCTGGAACTCGGACTTGTTGTCGAACGGCAGCATCTTCAGCACCACGTGCTGGCTCACCACCAGATACAGGGAGCCGGCGATCAGCAGCAGGATCGAGCCGAGCAGCAGCCAGCGCATGGCGCGCCCGCGGCCACCGGCCAGGAACGGGGTCATCAGCCACTGAAAGAAGCGGTGCAGCCGCTGCTGCGGCGGCGCGTCTCCGGCATGGCCGGCGCTGTGCAGCTGATGGGCGGTGGTGGCCAGCGCCTTGTTGGTGAGCCAGGGCGTGAGCACGAAGGCCACCACCAGCGAGATCAGCATGCCCATGCTGGCGTTGATCGGGATCGGGCTCATGTAGGGGCCCATCAGGCCGGTGACGAAGGCCATCGGCAGCAGCGCGGCGATGACGGTGAAGGTGGCCAGGATGGTGGGGCCACCCACCTCGTCCACCGCCTTGGGGATCGCCTCCAGCAGGTTCTTCGCCCCCATCGCCAGGTGGCGGTGGATGTTCTCCACCACCACGATGGCATCGTCCACCAGGATGCCGATGGAGAAGATCAGGGCGAACAGGGAGACCCGGTTGAGGGTGAAGCCCCAGGCCCAGGAGGCGAACAGGGTGATGGTGAGGGTCACCACCACGGCGGCGCCCACGATCAGGGCCTCGCGCCAGCCCAGGGCGATCAGCACCAGCAGCACCACCGAGGCGGTGGCGAAGATCAGCTTGCTGATCAGCTTCTGCGCCTTGGCGTCGGCGGTCTCGCCATAGTTGCGGGTGATGGTCGCCTTCACCCCGTCCGGGATGAAGATTCCGCGCAGCTGTTCGAAACGTTCGATCACGGCATCGGCGATGTCCACCGCGTTGGTGCCCGGCTTCTTGGCCACGGCGATGGTGACCGCCGGGGTGGGGCCGTTCAGGGTCAGGCCCTTCTTCTCCGCCTGTGGGCCGCTGCCCATCCAGACATACTGTTCCGGCTGGTCCGGTCCCTCCTTCACCACTGCCACGTCGCGCAGATAGACCGGCTTGCCCTGATGCACGCCCACCACCAGTCCACCCACCTCGTCGGCGCTGCCGAGGAAGCTGCCGGCCTGCACCAGGATCTCCTGGTTGCGGGCGGTGACGTTGATGTTGTCCTGCACCGTGTTGCCGGCCTGCAGGGCGCGCTGCAGGTCGTCCAGGCCGATGCCGTAGCCGGACAGGGCCTGGGGATCGAGCAGCACGCTCACCACCCGCTCGGGGGCGCCGATGGTGTAGATGTCACGGGTGCCCGGGACCCGCTTCAGCTCCGCCTCGATGGCGTGGGCCACCTGGCCCAGCTGGTAGGCGCCCACCGCCGGGTCCTCCGACCACAGGGTGGCAGTGACGATGGGGACGTCGTCGATGCCCTTCGGCTTGATGATCGGCTGGCCCACGCCCAGGTTGGCCGGCAGCCAGTCCTGGTTGGAGTAGATCTTGCTGTAGAGGCGCACGATGGCGTCGGTACGGTCCTCGCCCACCTGGTACTGCACCGTCAGCACCGCCATGCCGGGCATGGAGCTGGAGTAGACGTGCTTGATGCCCTCGATCTCCGACAGCACCTGCTCCGCCGGGGTGGCGACCAGGTGCTCGATCTCCGACGCCGTGGCCCCGGGGAAGGGAATGAAGACGTTGGCGAAGGTGACATTGATCTGCGGTTCCTCCTCGCGCGGGGTGATGAGGATGGCGAACACCCCCAGCAACAGGCCGACCAGGGCCAGCAGTGGCGTGATCTCGGTGTCGACGAAACGCCGGGCGATGCGCCCGGAGATGCCCAGCCCGCTCTTCATGACCGCACCTTCTTCGCCTGTTCGTCCTGCTGCCGTTTCAGCAGCACGCCCGCCTTGATCGGGTCCAGCGCCACCCGCTCGCCCTCCTCCAGACCGGCCAGGATCACCACCATGCCGTCATCGGTCCTGCGTCCCAGGCGCACGTGGCGCAGGGAGATGCGGCCGTCCGGCGCCACCACGTAGACCCCCGTGACCTCGCTGCGGTAGACCACCGCCTGTTGCGGCACCAGCAGCTGGCGGTGCTCGCCCACGGTGAAGGAGGTCTTGACGAACATGCCCGGGAACAGGCCCTTGATGCCCTCCGGCAGATCGAGCCGCACGCGGAAGGTGTTGCTGCCGTGCTGGGCATAGGGAAAGATGGTCAGCCGGGTGGCCGGAATGAAGCCGTCACCCGGTTTCTGCACGCTGGCCTTGCCGATCCTGCGGATGGTTGGGATCAGGCTCTGGGGTACATCGACGATCACCCGCAGCTGGTCCAGGGAGATACCGCTCATCAGTTTCTGGCCCGGCTTGGCGATCTCTCCCACCTCGATGTAGCGGTCGGTGACGATGCCGGAGTAGGGGGCCCGTACCCGGGTGTACTCGAACTGCTCCCGCGCCTGCTCCAGCTGGGCCTGGGCGGCCTCGCGCTTGGCCCGTGCCGCGGCCAGGGCGGTGGTCGCGCGGTCCATCTCGGACTGGGAGATGAGACCGCGGTCGAATACCCCCTTGATGCGGGTGTAGTCGTCCTTCGCCTTCTGGTAGTTGGCGTCCGCCTCTCTCAGGCTGGCCTCCGCCTTGGCCAGCTGGGCGCGCTGTTCGGTGTCCTTGAGCAGGACGATCACCTGCCCCTTCTCGACGTAGTCGTCCACGTCGAACAGGATCTTCTCCACCTGGCCGCCGGTCTGGGCCGAGACGGTGGAGCGGTTGACGGCCTCCACCACGCCATCGAGCCGGTATTCCCGCGGGACGACACGGTACCCGGCCACGGCGGTCGCCAGCTCGGGAGCGGCACCGGCGACGGTGGAGAGGCCCAGCAGGGCGAGAAAAACGGCGATCATGGCTTTCATCCGGATGCTCCAGCAAGGGAATCAGAATATAATGCAACGCTAATATACGGATTGCTTATCCATAAATCAATAGCATGTATAGCACGGAAAACCCGAACCGGTATGGGGATCCCGGGACCGAACCGGTGCCCCGGCACGGGCGGGGATCCACAGCATGGTTCCCCGCGGACCCCCGCTCCATGCCCCTGCAGGGAACGGCGGGTCCGGTTTTCCATGGTGGTGGCGGCCGCTGCGGATTCAACCGGGTCACTGTCGTGACGGCGACGGCCGGTGGTGGCGGGAGTCCCCGGGTGCGGTGGCTATTCCAGTGGCGCTTCGTCCATCAGTGGCCGCATGGCGTGCAGCAGGTTGGCGAACAGGTGCGGGTTCTGCTGCTCCTCCCGCCTCAGAAGTTGCTTCATGTGTTCGCGCTGGGTGGGGGCGCTGAAGCAGGCCGGGCAGCTGTCCGGGACCACCGGCAGCCGCGCCTCGGCGGCGAAGGCGGCGGTCTGGCTCTCCCGGCAGTAGACCAGGGGACGGATGACGCGCAGGTCGCCGGCGTCGTTTACATAGTGCGCCTTCATGGTGCGCAGCTGGCCGCCGTGGAACAGGGACATCAGCAGGCTCTCGGCCAGGTCGTCCAGGTGCTGGGCCAGGGCCAGCACGTTGTAGCCCTCGTTGCGGCAGGTGGTGTACATGATGCCCCGCTTCATGCGCGCGCAGTAGGCGCAGAAAGAGTCCCCGTCCATGTTCTCCCGCGCCTCCTCCATGATCGGCTGTTCACGGTAGTGGTAGGGTACGCCGAGGGCCTCGTAGTAGGGCACCAGGGAGGCGGGATCGAACCCCTCCACCTCCGGATCCACCGTGATCACACCCAGTCCGAACCGCACCGGCGCATAGCGGCGCAGGTGGCGCAGGACGTGCAGCAGGGTCAGGGAATCCTTGCCCCCGGAGACGCCGAGCAGGATGCGGTCTCCGTCCCGGATCATGCGGTAGTCGGCGATGGCGCGCCCCACCTTGCGCAGCAGGGACTTGGGTGGCTTCACCGGTGTGTTCATGGTTTCTGTTTTCCTGCAGACACGGTTTTTCTTTTGCCTAGGCACGAAGGGCGTGGAGAGCGCGAACAGCGGTCGTTGAAAAAACCACCGGCGATTTGCCCCGCTCTTGGCGTCCTTCGCGTCTCCGCGAGCAACGGTTCCCAGTCGGCCGCAAACCGCACAAGGCTAAATGTTCCCATCCGCCTGCCGATTTTTCATCAGAAGAAGAGGAGTTTACCCCGAAGCGTGCGGATTGCGCTTTGGAAACGGCCCGTATACGGTGCAGGAACGGGATTCGCAACCGCAACAGGAGGGAGCAATGGGTGAGTTTGCACTGATCGTCGTGGCCCTGGCCGTGGTGCTGGTGGTACTGGGTGCCAAGCGGGTGCCCCAGGGGTCCGAGTACACGGTGGAACGGTTCGGACGCTATACCCGCACGCTGCGGCCGGGGTTGAACATCATCGTGCCGGTGATCGATACCATCGGCGCCAAATTGAACATGATGGAACAGGTGCTCGATGTCCCTTCCCAGGAGGTGATCACCCGCGACAACGCCATGGTGACGGTGGACGGTGTGGTCTTCTTCCAGGTGCTGGACGCGCCCAAGGCGGCCTACGAGGTGAACAATCTGCAGCATGCCATCCTCAACCTGACCATGACCAACATCCGCACCGTGATGGGATCGATGGATCTGGACGAGCTGCTGTCGAAGCGTGACCAGATCAACGCCCAGCTGCTCGACGTGGTGGACGACGCCACCACCCCCTGGGGGGTGAAGGTGACCCGCATCGAGATCAAGGATATCTCGCCGCCGCGGGACCTGGTCGATGCCATGGCGCGGCAGATGAAGGCGGAGCGGGAGAAGCGCGCCACCATCCTCGAGTCCGAGGGTCAGCGGCAGTCGGAGATCCTGGAAGCGGAGGGACGCAAGCAGGCGGCGATCCTCGAGGCGGAGGGCGAGAAGGAGGCGGCATTTCGCGAGGCGGAGGCACGGGAGAGACTGGCCGAGGCCGAGGCCAAGGCGACCATGATGGTATCCCAGGCGATCGCCCGTGGCGACGTCAACGCAATCAACTATTTCGTCGCCCAGCGCTATACCGAGGCGCTTCAGAGTATCGCCTCGGCCGACAACCAGAAGGTGATCATGATGCCGCTGGAGGCGTCCAGTCTGATCGGATCGATCGGCGGTATCGCCGAGATCGCCCGGGAGGCCATGGCGGGCAGGGGCAAGGGGAGCGGCGACTGATGGAGTGGCTCGACAACGCCCTCTACTGGCACTGGTGGGTGCTTGCGGTGGCCTTCGTCATCCTCGAGGTCTTTTCCCCCGGCGTGTTCTTCATCTGGATGGGGGTGGGCGCCGCGGTCACGGGGTTGGTTTTGCTGCTGGCGCCGGGGCTGGACTGGTCCTGGCAACTGCTGCTGTTTGCCGCCGTCAGCGTCGCCAGTGTGCTGCTGTCGCGACAGATTCTGGAGCGGCGGCCGATAAAGACGGACCAGCCGCGGCTGAACCGCCGTGGTGAACAGTATGTGGGACGGCTCTTCACCCTGGAGGAGCCGATCGTCAACGGCCAGGGGAAGATCCGGGTGGACGACAGCAGCTGGAAGATCGAAGGGCCGGATTGCGCCGCAGGTACCCGGGTGCGGGTGACCGGCGTGGACGGCGTGGTATTGAAAGTGGAGGTGACCGACGGATGAGCGGCTTGGATGTTGCGGGCCTCTCCGGGCAGGCGGGCAGTGGAGCGGGAGAGGAGTTTCACGGCGAGTCCGGAAAATACTACCTGAAGCTGACCGGAGAAGTGATCGACGGCCAGGACCCGGACCGGGTGGCGGAGCGACTGGCGCGCCTGTTGCGGATGGAGCCCCTGCAGGCCCGGCGGCTGCTCCTGGGGCGGCCCTACCGCATCCGCCGGCTGTTGGACCGGGCGAAGGCGGAGCATCTGATGGCGAAGGTGACCGCCCGTGGTGCCGGGGCCGTCGTCGAGCCGGCCCGGACGCCGGACCCGGTGACGGAGAAGGAGGAGGCGGCGGCCTCCCCGGCCGCTGCCGGCACCCGCCCGCTGCATGTGGTGCCGGAAAGACCGGTGCCGCCCGCGGAAGCCGAACCGCCGCCGGAAAACGGGACAACGGAAGCGGTAGAAGAGGAGCCGGTCTACGAGCTGGATATCGAGATCGAGGCGCCGGGGCTGTTCCCCGTGGCCACCGGCACGGTGGACGAAGTGGAGATCGAGGCAGTCGTCCCGTCGCCGGACGGGGAGCCGGCCGGGCTGGAGTTGACCCTGGTGGAACCGCCGGCCGAAGAGACGGTGGAGGCAGACGGCGCGGAGGAACCGCTGCTGGAGATCGAGATCGACGCCCCCCCTGCGTCGCCCGTGGCCACTGCCGGGGCGGAGAACGATGGGGAGGCGAAGATGCCATCCCAGGCGCCGGCGGACGGGGAACTGGAACTGACGCTGGTCGAACCACCACCGCAGGCAGAGGGCACGCCGGAGACCGGGGGCGAAGCGGCCGGTGGGCCGTCCGCGGCAGCTGCGGCGGAAGCAGAGCTGGAACTGGTACTGCCCGCAGTGGAACCGGACGACGAGGCGACCCGGCCGATGGAAGTGGTTTCACCACCGGAGACGGAGGTGGAAGAGCGGGTGGTGCTGGAGACGCCATCGCCGCTGCTGACGGCGGCCGTTTCGGATGAGGGTGCCGGCACCACCGGGCCGGAACCGGCAGCCGGTGACGGAAGTGAAGGGCAGCCCGCCGCTCCCGCGGGCAGCGGTGCCGGTGACAGGAGGCGTGTCGGGATGCCGGACAAGCGCCTGTTGATCACAGCGGCGGCGGTGCTGCTGGCCGGCGGCGGCTGGGCCGGCCTGCAACTGCTGAATGGTGGCACCCGCCCCGCCCCGCCACCGCCCTTGGTGCAGGCGGCACCGGTGGATCCGGCACTGGCCGCCACCCGTCGCCGCCAGACCGTGCTGGTCCGCTCGGTGAAGGTGTGGATGATCGAGTACGGTTTCGGTTTCGACCCTTCCCAGGTGACCCTGAAGCGGGTGCAGCAGGATCTGGGGCTCGACCAGGACGGGATGCAGGATGGCTGGGGCACGACCTTCCGCTACCGGCCTGGCGATGGTCGTTACACCGTGGTCTCCGCCGGCCCGGACCGGCGGTTCGGCAGCGACGACGATCTGGAGCGGGTGGAAGTCCTGGAATGAGATGATCCGGGGGCGGCTCGCTGCCTGCCGGATCAGCGGGTGCCGTACACCACGATGGTCTTGCCCTTGACGTGGATCAGCCCCTGCTCCTCCAGGTTCTTCAGTACCCGGCCGGCCATCTCCCGGGAGCAGCCGACGATGCGGCCGATTTCCTGGCGGGTGATGCGGATCTGCATGCCGTCGGGGTGGGTCATGGCATCCGGCTGTTTGCACAGCTCCAGCAGGGTGCCTGCGACGCGGCCGGTGACATCGAGGAAGGCCAGGTGGCCGACCTTGCGGCTGGTGTGCAGCAGGCGCTGGGTGAGCTGGGCACCGAGGGCGAACAGGATGTCCTTGGTATAGGGTTTCAGCTCGTTCTCGAACAGCTGCTCCAGGCGCGCGTAGCTGATCTCCGCCAGCATGCACTCGGTCCGGGTGCGGACCAGCACGCTGCGGCTCGGCTGCTGGGTGAACAGGCCCATCTCGCCGATGAACTCCCCCTTGTTCAGATAGGTGAGGATGATCTCCTTGCCTTCATCGTCCTCGATGATGATGGTGACCGAACCCTCGACCAGATAGAACAGGATGTCGGCCGGGTCACCGGGATGGACGATGTCGGTCTTGGGCGGATAGCGCCGGCGGTGGCAGAACGAGAGGAAGGGCTGCAGGTAGGCAGGCTCCTGTTCCGGCGGCTTCACGATACTCATAGGGCTTCCCGTTCTGGTTTCCACGATTCCCATTGCCACCTTCCGCGCGCCACCGGACCGTCGGATCGTCTCCAGCGGGGGGCGCGGCGCGGGAGGGACTGCCGGGCATTGTTACCGGGACCGGATCTGCGGCCTCCCCCTTCCCGGTGGAGAACGCTGTTCATGTGTTGTCGCTCGAATCGTCCGTATCCCCCTGAGATTCTAGGCAAGCTCCAGCGCCTTGTCGATCTGTGATAGTCTGCGCCGATCGAAAAACTTGCGAGGATGTGATGAAAGCACGGGTAAAATGGGTGGAGGGCACCCTGATGGTGGGGGAATCGGGCAGTGGCCACGCCGTGGTCATGGACGGACCGCCGGAATCGGGTGGCCGCAACCTCGGCGTCCGCCCCATGGAGATGCTGCTGCTGGGTCTCGGTGGCTGTACCCAGTTCGACGTGGTGCACATCCTGCGCAAGGGGCGTCACCAGGTGACCCGCTGCGAGGTGGAACTGGAGGCGCAGCGGGCCGACAGCGATCCCAAGGTGTTCACCCGCATCCATGTCCACTTCATCGTCGCCGGTCCAGGGCTGACCGCGAAGGCGGTGGAGCGGGCGGTGGCGCTCAGCGCCGAGAAGTACTGCTCAGCCTCGCTGATGCTGGGCGAAGTGGCCGAGATCAGCCACGATTTCGAGCTGGTGGATGCCTGACCGATCCCGCCCCCGGTGGTCGCATGCGCGCCGGGGGTTCCAGACCCTGCATCCGTCGCGAAGTGAGCCGTCATGATGCCAAGGCAACTCAAAAGGTTGAAGCTGCACGGCTTCAACAACCTCACCAAGACCCTCAGCTTCAATATCTATGACATCTGCTACAGCGGCAGCCGGGAGCAGGAACGGGCCTATATCGAGTACATCGACGAGGCCTACAACTCCGCGCGGCTGACCCAGATCCTCACCGATGTCGCCGAGATCATCGGTGCCAATATCCTCAATATCGCCCACCAGGATTACGATCCCCAGGGGGCCAGCGTCACCATCCTGATCTCGGAAGAGGAGGTCGCGGCCGGGAAGATCCCCAACACCCAGTCCCCGGGACCACTGCCGGACGCGGTGGTGGCCCACCTGGACAAGAGCCACCTCACCGTGCATACCTACCCCGAGAGCCACCCGGAGAACGGGATCAGCACCTTCCGGGTCGACATCGATGTCTCCACCTGTGGCCGGGTGTCTCCGCTGAAGGCGCTCAACTACCTGATCCACTCGTTCGAATCGGACATCGTAACCCTGGACTACCGGGTGCGCGGCTTCACCCGCGACGTGCGCGGGCGCAAGCACTTCATCGATCATCACATCAGTTCGATCCAGAACTACCTGTCGGCCGATACCAAGCGGCGCTACCAGATGATCGACGCAAACATCTATCAGGAGAACATCTTCCACACCAAGATGATGAACCGCAGCTTCCGGCTGGACGATCATCTGTTCTGTGTCGACGAGAAGGATCTGCCGGCAAAGGAGGCGCGGCGCATCCAGCGCCTGCTGCGGCGGGAGATGGCGGAGATCTTCTACGGCAGGAACCTGGCGCGAAACCTGGAGTTCTGAAGAGTGCGGGTGCGGCCTTCGGCACCCCCGCCGTCCGCGTCCCCCTGTAGGAGATTCTATGTCTCTACGCAAGCGGATTTTGTAATTCTTGGCTGATAATTGCTTCCGTTACGGAGAATGGCAAAAGCCACTCGGGCGAGCTTTCTGGCGAGGATGACCAGCGCCTGGACAGGGGCCAACCCCC
>DRKP01000025.1 GCA_011051715.1 Sedimenticola thiotaurini
CCGCTCGATTCCACCTCCCGCATCCTGGACCCCAACATCGTCGGTCAGGAGCACTACGACGTGGCCCGGGCGGTGCAGGGCACCCTGCAGCGCTACAAGGAGCTGAAGGACATCATCGCCATCCTTGGCATGGATGAACTGTCGGAGGAGGACAAGCTGATCGTGGCCCGGGCGCGCAAGATCCAGCGCTTCCTGTCCCAGCCCTTCTTCGTCGCCGAGGTGTTCACCGGCTCCCCCGGCAAGTACGTCTCGCTGAAGGACACCATCGCCGGGTTCAAGGCCATCGTCGAGGGTGAATACGATCACCTGCCGGAGCAGGCCTTCTACATGGTCGGCAGCATCGAGGAGGCCGCCGAGCGCGGCGCCTGACCGCCGGGAGAAGAGCCATGGCCATGACTATCCACGTCGATATCGTCAGCGCAGAGGGCGCCATCCATTCCGGACTGGCGGAGATGGTGTATGCCCCCGCGATCATGGGTGAGGTCGGCATCGCACCCCGCCACACCCCCCTGGTCACCAGTCTCAAGCCGGGCGAGGTGCGGGTGGATACCGGTGGCGGCAGGATGGAGTACTTCTATGTCTCCGGCGGCATTCTCGAGGTCCAGCCCCACCTGGTGACGGTGCTGGCGGATACGGCGGTGCGGGCCCACGACCTGGACGAGGCCGCTGCCGCGGAGGCCAAGCGGCGGGCGGAAGAGGCCCTCCAGGGCCAGCAGGCCGACTTCGAGTACGCCAAGGCCCAGGCGGAGCTGGCCGAGGCGGTGGCCCAGCTGCGCACCATCGAGCGGTTGCGCAAGACCAAGAGCAGCTGACGGGCCATACCACCGCGCTGTCCGCGTCCGGGGCCCGGGGTCATCCGGCCGGGGTTTCGCTGCCGTCGATGCGCAGCAGGCACAGCGCCTGGGAGGGACGGTCACCGATGGTGAGGGCGTCGATCTGCACCGGCTCATGCCCGCCCGGGGGTGGTTGCAGGATCCCCATCCGGTCCAGGTTGAGCCGTTCGCTCTGTATCCGTACCAGCTCCAGCGGCAGGCTGAGCAGCCACTCCAGCACCTCCAGGTAACGCTGGGGCGATTCGATCCCCTCCCCTCCGTATGGCAGCTCGCGCCGTTCCCGTTCGCTCAGGCGGCCGTGACGCAGTCGCGCCATGTAGTCTTTCAGGTAGGCGACCACCTGCTCGAACAGCATTCGTTTCAGGGCATTGCGCAGGTCGGACTCGGTCGCCGCGGCGGTGACCAGGCGATGGTTGCCGAACTCCATGTGCTCCTGCAGCACGTCCCGCACCAACATGTCTCCCTGAATCGCGCAGCCGCTGATGCGGTGGCGGTGTTCGGAACAGGCCAGCAGGGCGTAGACGGTGCGCTGCCGTTCCGCCGGCTCGCGGGCACGGTACTCTGCCAGCACCGGGTCGTCGGCCAGGAGCCGCCGCAGCGGGTCGTAGCCCCCAAGCAGGGTCTGGAGGGTTTCGTCGCGATAGTAGGTGGCCCGGTCGGTGCCATGGGCCGCCGGCAGCTGCTGCACGCATTCGCCGATGTAGTTGAGCAGGCAACGGGTGCTCTGGCGCAGCCGCTTGCGGTAGCGGGAAACACCGCGCAGGCGCCGGTCGGTACCCGAGACCACCTGTTCCACCGCCTGGTCCAGGGCCTCACTGCGCTGCCGCTCCAGTGAGCGGAACGCCTCGTAGCGCTGGATCCTGCCGCGTAACTGCCGCCACTGCTCCCGGAACAGATCGCGCAGGGCCGAGGCCTCGGTGTCGCGCCGGTTCGGCAGGGGCCGGTGCCCCGGATCGGTTCGCTGGTCGGTGTGTTTCATCCTGGTCCGGTCCCTGGTGAGATATCGGCTGCAGCGCTTGACGCCCGGCCGATCTGTTATTATTAACCCGGCAACCTAATATATCGCGCAGCACGGCCTATCATTTGATTTCAACAGGTTAGGAGCCTCAGGCATCTCCCCTCCCGGCGTTGCGTGCCTTGCCAAGGGAACCACCCTTGCCTGCGGCACGCGCCTTGACAGGGAAGATGCCTGAGGCTCTGAATACGACATATTAGGTTGCCGGGCTAATACCACTATCGGCAGTGGTCCGCCATTCTTCAGGAGGTGTTCCCTGGTCGATCCAACCGCAACCATGCCGCTGCCCCGATGCGGTCCCTGAACCGGCGCCATGGGGTCTGGCTGCTGGTATTCGCGGCCTTCTGCCTGCTGCTCTGGACCGGTGCACGCTGGGCCCGCCAGGTGGCGCTGGCCGAGCTGCAGCAGCAGGCGCGGCTGGATCTGGAGCGCTATGTGGCGCACCTGCAGGGGCAGCTGGAGAAGTACGAGTTCCTGCCGGTGGTGCTGGCCAGCAACCGTCGCCTGGTGTCCCTGCTGCAGCATCCGGAGGACCCGAAGCGGATCGAGGCGCTGAACCGCTACCTGGAGACCATCAACCGTATCACCGGCACCTCCGACACCTACCTGATGGATCGGGAGGGGCTGACCATCGCCGCCAGCAACTGGCAGTCGGAACGCCCCTTCGTCGGCCGCAATTTCAGCTACCGCCCCTATTTCAAGGAGGCGATGAAGGGCAATCTGGGCCGCTATTTCGCCCTCGGCACCACCTCCAACAAACGCGGCTACTACTTCGCCTACCCGGTGCGCCACCAGGGACGCATCCTGGGTGCGGTGGTGATCAAGCTCGACCTGGCCGCCACGGAACGGAACTGGTCACGCCCGGGTACCGAGTTCATCGTCACCGACCCCGACGGGGTGGTCTTCATCACCACCCACCGGGGGTGGCGTTTCAAGACCCTCACCCCCCTGACACCGGAGGTCTACCGGCGTATCCGGGAGAGTCGCCGCTACGTGGACGCGCCGATCGAGCCCCTGCCGATCGATTCCAGCGAGGAGCTGAGTGGCGGGGTCAGGCTGTTGCGGATCGGAACGGATCCACCCGGGGAGTTCCTGGTCCAGGAGATGGCGATGCCCCAGGCGGGCTGGAAGGTTCAGGTGCTCAGCCGTACCGACGCCATCGCAAGACAGCAGATCCGCACCCTGGCGTTTCTCGCCATCCTGTTCATCGCGTTGCTGCTGCTGGCCCTGTTCTGGAACCAGCGGCGCAAACGGTTGCGGGAACGGGTCCGCTTCGAACGCCAGGCCAAGCGCATGCTGGAGACCCGGGTGCAGGAACAGACCCGGGAGCTGCAGAAGGCCCAGGATGCCCTGATCCAGTCCGCCAAGCTGGCGGTGATCGGACAGCTCTCCACCGGTATCAGCCACGAACTCAACCAGCCCCTGGCGGCGATCCGCACCTACGCCGACAATGCCCGCGCCCTGCTGCAGCGGGGGCGGCAGGAGGCGGCCAGTGAAAACCTGTCCCACATCTCGGAGCTGACCGAGCGCATGGCCCGGATCAGTTCCCAGCTGAAGATCTTCGCCCGCAGGACCTCGGGCGAGACCACCCCGGTCCCCCTCTCCGCGGCCATCGACGATTCCCTCGACCTGCTGGCGGCGCGGCTGCGCG
>DRKP01000026.1 GCA_011051715.1 Sedimenticola thiotaurini
GCCGCCGGCTGGATGGATTTCGAGGCGGCGGCCAGGATCACCGGTTCCCGCTTCGTCACCCTGCACGGCCCCATGGCGCGGCTGCACCGGGCGCTGGCCCAGTTCATGCTCGACGTCCACACGGCGGAGCACGGCTATACCGAGACCTATGTTCCCTACCTGGTCAACGGCGACAGCCTGCGGGGAACGGGGCAGCTGCCCAAGTTCGAGCAGGACCTGTTCCGGCTCTCCGGCGAGTTCCCCTACTACCTGATCCCCACCGCCGAGGTCCCGGTCACCAACCTGGTCCGGGACGAGATCATCGAGGCGGAGCGGATGCCGCTGCGCTGGGTCGCCCAGACCCCCTGTTTCCGCAGCGAGGCGGGCTCCTACGGCAAGGACACCCGCGGCATGATCCGCCAGCACCAGTTCGAGAAGGTGGAGATGGTGCAGGTGGTCCGCCCGCAGGACTCCTACCAGGCCCTGGAGGAGCTGACCGGCCACGCCGAGACCATCCTGCAGCGGCTGGGGCTGCCGTACCGGGTGGTGACCCTCTGCGCCGGTGATCTCGGCTTCTCCGCCGCCAAGACCTATGACCTGGAGGTGTGGCTGCCGGGGCAGAACGCCTACCGCGAGATCTCCTCCTGTTCCAACTTCGAGGATTTCCAGGCCCGCCGCCTGCAGGCGCGCTGGCGCAACCCCGACAGCGGCAAGCCGGAGCTGGTGCACACCCTCAACGGCTCCGGCCTGGCGGTCGGGCGCACCCTGGTGGCGGTGGTGGAGAACGGCCAGCAGGCGGACGGCTCCATCCGGGTGCCGGAGGTCCTGGCCCCCTACATGGGCGGCATCGAGCTGTTGACCCCCACCCCGTAGGAGCACCACCCCCGACCTGTAGGAGCGCCGCCCCCGGCGCGAATGAAGGGGCACGCAGGAGCGCTACCCCCCACCCCGTAGGAGATTCTATGTCTCTACGCAAGCGGCGCCCCGGCGCGAAGCGCGAATGAAGTGTGCACCCCCGCCGGGAGGAAGCGACTCTTCGCGCCGGTAGGCGCTCCTGCGGCCGCAGCAGGTTCGATGCCCTGTCGGCCTCCAGGGCTCAGCGCACCATCATCACCAGCAGCACCACGAAGCCGGCGACCGCCAGCAGGATCAGCAGCACCGAGCCCCATTCACCGGGCTCCGCCTTGCGGCTCTCCTGCATCATCTGCTTTGCCCGCGGCCACAGGAACAGGATCATCGCCCCGATCAGAATGGCCGATCCAATCTTCATCCAGTCCATATCCACACTCCAATCACGATCTCGGAATCTGTTGCCGGCAGGAGCGGCGCCCCGCCGCGAAAAAAGTACTCCGTCGGCTTCACCCGCGTCACTCCGGCGCGGGCCGGAATCCGGGGTATCCGAACACCCGGATCCCGGCCGCGCCGGGATGATGCATGATGCGAAGGGAACGGGTGGTCTCCATCCCGGCGGCACCGAAAAAAAGAAACCCCGGGAGACCGGGGTTTCTCACTGCCTCCATTCAGCCGGGGAGATCAGTCGTCGCCGGAGAAGGCGCCCAGGATCTGCAGCAGGCTGATGAAGATGTTGTAGATGTTCAGGTACAGGCTGACCGTCATCATGATGTAGTTGGTCTCACCCCCGTTCACCATGCGGCTGGTGTCGTAGAGGATGAAGCCGCTCATGATCATGATCACGATGGCCGAGATCGCCAGCGACAGGGCCGGGATGTTCAGGAAGATGTTGGCCAGCATCACCACCAGCACCATCAGCAGGCCGGCGATCAGGAAGCCGCCCATGAAGCTGAAGTCCTTGCGCGTGGTGAGGGCGTAGCCGGACAACCCCAGGAAGATCACGCCGGTCCCACCAAAGGCGGTGGCCACGATCTGCGGTCCGTTGGGCAGCGCCAGGTAGTAGCTGAGCAGGGGACCGAGTCCGAACCCCAGCAGGCCGGTGATCGCGAACACCACCCACAGCCCGGAGGCGGAATTGGCGGTCCGCGGCAGCACCAGCCAGATCAGCAGCATGGCGCCGCCGGCGCTCAGCAGATAGGTCATCGGCGGCATCTGTACCACGACCGAGACAGCGGCCATCAGGGCGCTGAACAGCATGGTGGCGGACAGCAGCATATAGGTGTTCTTCAACACCTTGTTGACCGTCAACGCACTCTGTGCCGGACGTGCAACAGTATAATCCAGTCGATTCATAGGGTTATCGTCTCCTCACTTTGAAAATCCCGTATGCAACAGCATCAGACACTGGCGTATTCGGGTTGGTTCCTCAGCTTACCGAAATGGGTCGAAATAGCAATAATACAAGGCCTTCGACCCGGTTGGGGGCAGCTTCGGGGCCATGCGCAGTCCGTCCCCGTCGAAGCCGGCACGCCGGGCGCATCCGGCGGCATGGATGCAGTCGGTCATGATGCAGAAATGGGGCATCGTCCACCTCCGGGCAGCCGTATCTCCCTGGTGGAACCGGTTTCCGGCCGGTCGAACGGTTCAGCCCAGTTTCAGCACCACCCTCGTTCCGCCTCCTGGTCGCGATGCGAGGCGGACACTCCAGCCGTTGGCCTGGCACAGCTGCTTCACCACCGCCAGCCCGAGACCGCTGCCACCGGTGTTGCGGCTGCGTGAATCCTCCAGGCGGTGGAACGGCCGGAACACCGCCTCCCGCTGCTCCGGCGGGATGCCGGGGCCCCGGTCCAGTACCTCCACCACCGGGTCACCGGCGTCGATCCCGGTGCGGATCGCGGTACCGGACTCACCGCCGTATCGGACTGCGTTCTCCACCAGGTTGGTGACGATGCGCTGCAGGGAGAGTGGATGGACCTGGAGGACCCGGTCACAGCCGGGCGACCACTCCAGGGCGATGCCGCGTCGCCGGAACTGCTCGACCAGTTCACCAATGAGCTGATCCACTGCCACCGGCCGGCGCTGGCCCTGGTCCAGACCGCGACTGAGCTCCAGGAACTGCTGCAGCAGGGCGTCTATGCGGTTCAGGTCGCGCTGGATGCCGGCCATCAGCTCCGGATCCCCTCCCTCCCCGGGCAGCATGGCCAGGGCCAGCCGGATCTGGGTGAGCGGGGTGCGGAGATCGTGGGAGATTCCGGCCAGCAGGGTGGTCCGGTTGGCCAGCAGCTCCCGCACCTGCACCGTCATGCGGTTGAAGCTGCGGGCGAGCTGCGCCAGCTCCTCCGGCCCTTCCTCCGGCACCGGCTCCGGCCAGTCTCCACTCCCCAGCCGCCGTACCGCCCGGGACAGCCGCTCCAGCGGTGCGGTGAGCCGCCGTACCAGCAACACCGCGGTGATCAGCATCACCTGCACGCCGACCAGCAGGGAGAGCAGGATCGCCGCCGGCGGATGCACGCCGATCCGCTCCCGGGGGAAACCGATGCGCACTTTTTCGCCATCCACCTCCAGGTCGGCCCAGAACCATTCGTTGCCTTCCCGGTCGATGCTGGAGAGCAGGCTCACCGGATGCTGCACCCTCTCCTCCAGCGCCCGTTCCAGGAAATAGCGGTAGGGCAGCCAGCTGTCGCTGACCGGGTAGGCGGCAGTGGCATCGCCGATCACCAGCCCCTGCTCCCCCGCCAGCGACCGCGGCGGGGCGCCTTTCAGCGTCCCCTGCGTCTGCCACGCCTGGGCCCTGTTCAGCATCAGCTGGGCCAGATCCCCGGCCGAGCGCTGCCCGAGCGGCAACAGCAGGTAGTAGAGGAATACCGCCAGCAGGAACAGCTGAAACCCGATCGACACCAGGGCAATGGTCGCCAGCGTCCTGCCGAACAGGGTCTTCGGGCGAAACCATCCCATGAACCGCTCAGCCTCCGGGATAGAAGCAGTAGCCGCGGCCCCAGACGGTCCGGATATAGCGGGGGTGGGCGGGGTCTGCCTCGATCTTGCGCCGCAGGCGGTTGACACGCACGTCGATGCTGCGATCGAACGGCGTGTGCTCGTAGCCCTTGGTCAGGGTCAGCAGCTCATCCCGGCTGAGCACCCGGTCCGGGTGTTCGGTGAATGCACGCAGCAGCTCGAACTCGCCGCCGGTCAGGGGAATCTCCTCTCCATCCCGGCTCAGGCTGTGACGCCCCAGATCGAGCAGGAACGGGCCGAAGCGGGTTTCCCGTTTCTGCCCGGCCATGGCATCGGATGCAGGGGACCGGCTGCGCCGCAGCACCGCCCGGATCCTCGCCAGCAGCTCCCGGGGATTGAACGGCTTGGCGAGGTAGTCGTCCACTCCCACCTCCAGGCCGATGATCCGGTCGATCTCCTCTCCCCGGGCGGAGAGCATGATGATCGGCTGGTCACCCTTGGCGCGCAGGCGCCGGGCCAGGGTGAGGCCGTCGTCTCCGGGCAGCATCAGGTCGAGGACGATCAGGTCGAAGCGCTGTTGCGCCAGGCACCGTTCCATGGCGGCCCCGTCCTCCGCCCCGGTCACCTCGTAGCCTTCGCTGGAGAGATAGCGTTCGAGCAGCGCACGCAGATCCGGCTCGTCGTCGACCACCAGGATGCGCCCGGCGGAGAGGGTCATCGTCTGCCTCCTTCCACGGCGAACGGGGGTGCGTCCGCCGGCGTGATACCAGAGGGGGTCGAGCATACGATGCGGCGGCATCGGAGTCACGGTCCCCATGGCTGAAACGATTCCGCAACATTCGGTTTACAACCTGTTACCGGCGGGACAAGCGATGGCAGGGGAACTGCCGCAGTATGGCCGGGCAGGCCGGAAATGCCGGCCGAACGGTGGCTTCGCCCGTTCTCTCCATTCCAACCGAGGAGCAACATCCCATGCGATACAGAACCCGAACCCTGCTTGCGGCCCTCACTGTCGCCATCGGCGCCGCCTTCACCCTCTCCACCCCCGCGAACGCCGGTCAGGCCGCCCCCGACATGCAGCGCCTCAAGCAGATGATGGGACGCCAGATCCAGATGATGACACCCGAGTACCAGGAGCGGGTCAAGGCGCTGTCGCCCCAGACCAGGAAGCTGCTGATGCGGATCTATTCCCAGCACAGCCGGCATTCTGACCGGATCACCCTGCGCCAGGTGATGCTGGAGGTACTGAACGACTACAACGGCATGGTCGCCGGTATCGTCACCGACAATCCCGTGCAGGCGGCGGACAGCGCCCGCCGGCTGGCCAATCACCGGATCCCCCGCGGCGGCCTGATCCCCTATCTGCGGATCGGGGACGTCAACGACGAGAAACTGAGTGTCCTCTCCAGTTTCAACGACAGTGTCGAGGGCAACGCCAAGCGCCTGGCCGATGCGGCCGACGACGGCGAGATGGTGAAGGCGGCCTCCTACCTGAGCGATATCACCGCCGGCTGCGTCGGCTGCCACAATGTCTTCCGGGACGTCCCGGGGACCACCAGCAACCTCAAATGACACAACGTGTCATCAGAGGTGTGACCGCCTGGAGCGGCACGCGCAGCCCACCGCCAATGGCCGTGTCAATGCAGTTCGAACAGCATCCGGTACCTCACCCGGGTGGGACATTTTACTCCTGACGGTGGCGCCGGCAGGGGCAGTGCTCTCTGCACCGCCCTGCGGGCCGATTTTCGCAGCATTCCATGACCCCCGGCTACCTGCAGATCCGTTACCGCACCGCTGCAGGAGATGGTGAAGGAGACCTCGACCCGGCCCTCGAGATTTCTCCGCCGTGCCGCCCCCGGGTAGGACTTTTGTCGCTCGATCAGGCGTAGCAGTCTGGCCAGGTATCTCTCCCGTCCGACAGCCCGGTCCACCCGCGGCTCCTGTGCGGGTGACACCCGCTGCGCCATCGACGATAGCTGATGGAAGGCCGGGTCCTCCGGAGCAGGAGTCCGGTCTGCCTCCGGTTTCGTTTCGGACGCCGATGATCGTGTGGGTCTTGGCTTTGGTTTCGGCTTCGGTTTCGGCTTCGGCTTTGGCTTCGGCTTTGGCTTCGGCTTTGGCTTCGGCTTTGGCTTCGGTTTTGGCTTCGGTTTTGGCTTCGGCTTCGGCTTCGGCTTCGGCTTTGGCTTTGGCTTCGGCTTCGGCTTCGGCTTTGGCTTCGGTTTTGGCTTCGGTTTTGGCTCTGGTTTTGGCTCCGGTTTAGGCTCCGGTTTAGGCTCCGGCTTTTGCTTGGGCTTCGGTTCCGGTTTCGGCTCCGGATCCGGTTTGACCTCCGGGGGGATTGGTACGTCCGTGGGCGGTGGCTCCGCGATCTCCTCCTGTCTGGAGCGGGGTTTCTGCATCGGCGGAAGGGAGGGCCGCTGGAAGCGCAGGCTGACCCGGGTGGCCGGGGAGAGGGTGACGGCAGGGGCCGCGTCGAGCCGCCTCGTCCCCAGTTCCAGGAACAGCAGCAGGTGAAGCAGCAGGGAGAGGCCGGTGGCCAGCGCCCACCAGGCGGCGCGCCGGTGGCTCATGGCCGGCGGGTGACGATGTCCAGGGATTCGGCCCCGGCCAGACGGGCGGCGTCGATCACCATGACCGCCAGGCCGAGATCCGCCGCCTGGTCACCGCGCAGCCGCACGGATCGCACATCGGGTGCGTGCAGGGCGCCACGCAGGGTCTGTTCCAGCTCCCCGGGCAGCACCGGGCTGCCATCCACCAGCAGTTCGCCGGTCCGGGTGACGACCACCTCGACGAATCTGCTCTTGTCGCTCTCCCCGCCGCTGTCCGCCGTCGGCAGTTCCACGGGAACCACCCGTTCCTCGATGAAATGGGACGTCAGCATGAAGAAGATCAGCAGCAGAAAGACGATGTCGATCAGGGGGGTCAGGTTGAGCACCACCGCCGACCTGCGCCGCCGCTCAGATCCCATCCGTGATCCGCTCCCAGTTGGGTTGCTGCTCCGGATGCCCGGGGCGGTCGCCGCAACCCGGGTTGCGGCGCTCCAGCAGCAGATCGATGGTCTGCTGCATGGAGCGCCCACGACGCTCCACCGTGCCCTCCAGGAAGTGCAGCAGGATCAGCAGCGGGATGGCCACCGCCAGTCCCACGCCGGTGGTGATCATCGCCTCCCAGATACCACCGGCGAGGGCCTGGGCATCCACCTTGCCACCGGCCGCCTCGATCACCATGAATGCCTTGATCATGCCGGTGATGGTGCCGAGCAGACCCAGCAGCGGGGCGGTGTTGCCCAGGATGGAGAGGGTGGGCAGGCCGAACTCCATGCGTCCCAGCTGTTCGGTACGGATGCGCTCACCGACACTGCGGATGTCCGCAACTCCCTGCCGGTCCGCCTCGATCATGCCACGCACGATCTCTGCCTCGGGCCCCCTGAGCCGGCTGGTCGACTCCGCGGCGTCCGCCTGGTCGAGCAGGTGTCCCAGTCGGGCGCGGACCTGTCCGGGGAGGCGGCGCAGCCGCAGGAACAGAAAATAGCGCTCCAGTACGATGGCCAGGCCGACGGAGGAGTAGGCGGCCAGGATCCACACCACCGGGCCGCCTTTCTGGAACAGTTCGGAAATCGTCGTCATGGTACCAGTCTCGATTTGCAGGACCGCTTGCGCCGTCGTGGGCCCGGGTGGCCTGGATCAGGGCGTGACCCATCCGCCGATCGTGCCGGCCGCCAGCAACAGCAGCATGGCGATGCCGGCCCCCTCCAGGGTGCTGTGCCATCGATCCAGCCGGTCCCGTATCCGGTTGCCGATCCGGGCCACTCCCAGTGCCAGCACGAGAGTGGGCAGGACGACGGCGCCGGCGCCAAAGGCGAATCCGAGCAGGGCGCCGCTGTCGATACGGGCGCTGGTGGCCGCGGCCATCACCACCAGGGTCAGCGGAGCACAGGGATTGAGCGCCATCGCCGTGCCCATCAGGAACAGGCCACCGGGCAGCGCCGGGAGGGGGGGACGGGGTTCCAGCGACACCTGCGGCGATTCGCCGGCAGAAGGGCAGGCGAGCGGTCTGCGGTGCCGGCGCCAGACCAGGGCGACGGCCACCAGCAGCGTGGCGCCACCCAGCAGCCAGCGGCTCCAGGGGCCGCTGCTCCAGTCCTGCACCACCAGGCCGGCCCAGCCGGCCGCGCCGCCCAGCAGGCCGTAACCGCACAGACGGCCGGCGGAGAAGGGCAGCAGGATCCGCCAGGGTCCCCCCGTGGCACCATCGGCATGCAGGAACACGGGGCCCAGGAAGGGCAGACAGGCCAGCGTGCAGGGCCCGGAGCCGAAGCCGACGCCCAGCAGCAGGGCGGCACCGACGCCCAGGGTGACCGGCTCCAGGGGGATCACTTCGCACCTGCCCGCCCGGCCGCTGGTCCATCGGGCCGGTGCAGCAGGGTATTACGGTCCCAGTGGAGCTGGGCCCGCTTTCTCCGTTTGAAATACTCCGGAGAGGAGGAGAACAGCGGCAGGCCCAGGTAGCGCAGCTGCAGTACCTCACGGTCGGGACAGAACTCCACGCAGCGTCCGCACAGGGTGCAGTCGTCGAAGGTGACGTCCCGCTTCTCCATCTCGGTGTGGATCTCGCCGATGTCCATCGGGCAGGCCCTGGCACAGAGACCGCAGCGATCACAGCGCGGCGTGGCCTGCTTCACCAGGCGCAGCAGGCCGATCTTGCGGAACACCGCATGCAGGGCGAGCATGGGGCAGATCCGGCAGAACGGCTGGCGCAGGGTCAGGGCCAGGGCGATCATCAGGCCGAACAGGAAGTCGGCTGCCAGGGAGAGCACCAGGGTGACGGGACTGGCCTGGTCCAGGGTCAGCTCACCGCCGTTGCCGGTGGCGAGCGTGGTCAGGATGCGGCTGGGACAGATCTTGCAATAGGGGTCGCGCAGGTCGTGATCCAGCCAGCCCAGGCCGGTCAGCAGCGGGAAGCCGAACACCAGCAACAGCAACAGCAGCCATTTCACCGGTCGCAGGCGCTGGACCGTGTTCCGGGACAGACCTTCTGTCTGCCGCAACCCCAGCTTGCGGCCGAGCATGTTGAGCAGCTCCTGAAAGGTCCCGAGGGGGCATATCCAGCCGCAGAAGGCCTTGTTCAGCACCACGAACAGCAGCACGAAGGTGCCGAAGGTGACGGCAAAGGGCATCAGGCCGGACATCAGGTCGATGTCGCCGGTCAGGCCCGGTCCGACCCGGTGTGCCAGCTGGTGCTGGAAGGTGATCAGGGTGCAGTAGTCGGACGACTGATAGTCGTAGGCGCAGCTGAGGGCGGGAAGGGCGCCGCTCAGCTTGTCGGCCAGGTAGTAGTAGCTGCCGAACAGGCCGCCGAAGACCAGGAACACGAACGCCGTGACCTGCACCAGTTTGCGCAGCACGCTGACATTGACTGGCAGTTTCATTGCACTCCCTCCCGCCGCCGGATACGGCGCCCGACCAGGCCGCCGGCGACCAGTCCGAGAGAGGCGACCGCCACTCCCCAGCCGGAGGAGCGCCAGTGACGCGGATCGACCCGGTAGTCGGCATCCAGGCTGGTGCGATATTCCAGCTGCTGATGGCGATAGACCGCGCTGACCTGAAAGCCGGCGGAACGGCCGTCCTTCACCCCCTCGACCAACCGGGGGAAATCATCCGGCAGGGTGAATTCGACACTGCCGTCGGCGGCGCTGACGGCATCCAGCCGGGTACCCTGAGCAGTGGTCAGGGTCACCGCCACACCGGCCACCGGACGATTGTCGAAGCGCAGCAGAAACCCCCACTCCTCACCGCTCCGGTAGCGCCGGTGCTCGCGGGGCTGGGGATCGGGCACGATCTCGAACCGGCTCTTGGCCACCGCCAGCAGATCCCGCGGGCTGTGACCGGTGGGTTTGCCTCTCAGGTCCAGGTAGCGCAGCAGGGTCTCCTCACCGTCCCCCCAGTCACGCTGCACCACCAGGGCGTGCAGACCCTCCATGCCGGTGGGGGAAAGCGTGACGCTGCCGTGTTCCGGCCGCAGGATCACGCTGCTCAGGTCCGGTCTCCACAGCCGGATCACCGCCCCCTCCCCATTGGCCAGCATGAGCCGCTTCGGGCCGCGCCCGCGCCGGCCGTGCCCTGCACCATGGCTGGCCGTTTCCGTGGCGGTGGATGATCCGCTCTGCCCCGGTTCCTGGGCCTGCAGTGGCAGGCCGAGTGCCAGCAGCACCACAGCGAACACCAGCCTAGAAGGCATAGCTGTAGTTCGCCATGAAGGTCCGGGGAGAGCCGGCGGCGTAGTACTCGGTGCCACGGGTATCCTTTTTCACCTCGATGGCGTAGCGCTGATCGAACAGGTTGTCCACGTTCAGTGAGAGGGAATGGGGCCCGCTGCTGTAACCGAGCATCAGGTCGGTGACCAGCTCGTAACCTTCGTACTCTTCGCTGTTGGCGTTGTCCATGTAATAGGAACCCCAGGTGTTGGCCTGGATCCTCGCCTTGAAGCCACTCGGGTGGCGATAGTCGGCGAACAGGCTGTACTGGTCACGTGGCACGTAGGGCATCCGGTTTCCGGACCGGTCCACGGGCCGGCCACCGACCAGTTCGGTGAACTCGTCGTAGCGATAGTCGCTGTAGGCGTAGCTGCCACCCAGTCTCAGGCCGGGCATCACCGCATAGTCGCCGGTCAGTTCGAACCCCTTCTTGATGGTCTTGCCGGCATTCTGGAAGCTGGTGTGGCCATCCAGCAGGATGGGAACGATCTCGTCGTCCACGGTGATGTGATAGACCGACGTGTCCAGCGACCACCGCCCGCTGCGCCCCTTCAGGCCGATCTCGAAGTTGGTGGCGGTGGAGGCGTCGAGCTCCGGGTTTTCCCGCAGTTCGTTCTCCGACGGCACCTGGTCCGAGCGGGCGATGGTACCGAACAGGTTGAACGACCGGGACAGCTGGTAGGTCACTCCGATCCGGGGGGAATAGAGGTCGAAGGTCTTGTCGATCAGGTACCGTCCCTGTCCGGGGACGTACCTGCCCAGGCGATAGCTGTAGGCGGTGATCTCGTTGGTGTCGATGTCGAACACGGAGTGGTCGTAGCGCAGGCTCAGGTCGATCAGCCAGCGATCGCCGGGGCGAAGCGACTCCTGGGCGTAGATGCCGTACAGGGAGTTGGTGGAGCTCTGGGTCTGCATCAGGTCGCCCCGCTTGTCGGACAGGGTGGCGAGGATGCGGCCGCCGAAGCCGGTCACCACGTCGCGATATTCGTACTTGCGGGTATCGTCCGTATCCTCCCGGCGCGCGGTGACGCCGGCGACCAGGGTGCTGGCGCCCAGCAGCCGGTGATCGTAGGTGAACTCCAGGTCGGCACCGAAGACGTCGGTCCCCTTGTTGTCGTTGATGGCGCCGGTGACCGGATGATAGTGGGTCCAGTGGTTGAAGTAGATCCGCGGCCGGAAGACCAGCTTCCCCCACTCCTGCTCCAGCCGGGAGTTGAAGAACCAGATGTTCGAGTACCTTCCCGAGTGCTTCCAGGCGTTCTGGTTGTCGGTCTGCTCGCCGGTCTGCCTGAACTCCTCGAACTGGGCCTTGCTCATGGTGCCGGGCAATTGCATGTTGGCCTCGGAGTAGCTCAGCTCCGACTCCAGGGTGCCGCCGTTGCCGAACATGAAGCCGTGCTTGATGCTCAGCTGATTGGTATCGAATTCGTTCCAGCGGCGCCAGTCGTTGTCCAGCACCCGGCGCGAAGCGGTGATCGACGCCGCATTGCTGTCGTCGATGTCGCCGGCGAAACGGAAGTTGTAGTTCTGTGCTCCGAAATTGCCCAGCCCCAGCTTGATGCGGTTGCTGTCGGTATCGAACACCGACTTGGAGATGATCTGGACGGTGCCGCCGGCGGAGCCCGCACCATAGAGGGAGCCGGGCCCCTTGGTGATCTCGATGCGCTCAATGTCCTGGGTGTCGAAATAGTCGAAACGGGAGAAGCTGTCCGGGTCGGTCATGGGGACGCCGTCGCGCAGCACCATGATCTCGCGCACACCGTAGTTGGCCTTCTGTCCGGCGCCGCGGATGATCAGGCGGACATCGTAGCCACCATTCTTGGTGTCGATGAGAACACCGGGTATCCCCTGCAGGGCATCCTTGATATTCATCATCTTCGCCCCCTCGATGCGCTGGCTGTCGACCACGCTGATGGCGCTGGGGACATCCCGGGTCTCGCGCTCGACGCGGGTGGCGGTGACACTGATGGTGTCCACCTCCGGCGTGGCCGGATCGGCGGCAACGGCCGATGCACTGTTGACCAGCAGGAGCAACCCTGCGGAAACACCGGCTCCATGGCTGCTGCTGTTTCTGTTCGTCCGTTGGCTCATCTTCGGATACCCCCAACTGCATTCACTGTTTTCGAAGGGCTGGATAGCTGCTCTGCTCTACAGGGAAATGGGAACGGGCAGCCACATGCCGTTGTCGACAGCGAGGATCGAACAAGGACAACCCGGGTTCAACGGCCCGGATGGGGGAAATGGACCGGACTGTGGAGATTCGACGAAAATCCCTTTTCACTGCTGGCAAATCCCTCACCGAATGAGTGATATGCCGCATTTACCACAGCGCATGCAGTGTATTTCTGGGTCGGTCGGAAGTGGGCAGGGGGGCTTAGTGCCGTACTGGAAAGGGACCGGCCCTTTCGCTATCCTTCGCACCTCCGGAGAGGTGGCTGAGCGGTCGAAAGCGGCGGTCTTGAAAACCGTTGAGGGTTTGTAGCCCTCCCAGGGTTCGAATCCCTGCCTCTCCGCCA
>DRKP01000027.1 GCA_011051715.1 Sedimenticola thiotaurini
CGGAACAGCTCCGCCACGGCACTCTTGCCGCTGCCGATGCCACCGGTGAGGCCGACCACCAGCATGGATCAGGCGAGGCCGGCCCAGGTGAGGTAGAGGCGGTTCAACTGTTCGCCCCACAGCAGGCTGATCCAGCCGGCCACCGCCAGGTAGGGGCCGAACGGGATGGGGATGGTGCGGTCGCGGCCGCGGAACAGGATCAGGCAGATCCCGACCAGGGCACCGACCAGGGAGGAGAGCAGGATGATCTGGAACAGGGACTGCCAGCCCAGCCAGGCCCCGAACAGGGCGAACAGCTTGAAATCGCCGTATCCCATGCCCTCCTTCCCGGTCAGCAGCCGGAACAGCTGGAACAGGGTCCACAGGGAGAGATAGCCGGCGGTGGCGCCGACCACGGCATCGGTGGTATCCGCATACAGGGGCACCAGGCTGAGCAACAGCCCGACCCAGAGAGTGGGGAGCACGATCTGGTCCGGCAGCAGCTGATGGTCGAAATCGATCAGGGTCAGCGTGATCAGCACCCAGGTCAGTCCCAGTGCGGCCACCGCCTGCCAGGTGACGCCGAAGTGCCAGGCCACGACGAAGGAGAGGATGCCGCAGGTCAGCTCCACCAGTGGATAGCGGATCGAGATGGGCTCGCCGCAGGCGGAGCAGCGCCCCCGCAGGAACAGGTAACTGAGCAATGGGATATTCTCCAGGGCGCCGATCCGGTGCCCGCACTTCGGGCAGCGGGAGCGGGGCGTGGAGAGATTGAACCTGGGCGGCTCGTCCGTTGCCGGGGTGTCCGGGTGCAGCAGCTCCCGGCACTGTTCCCGCCACTCCCGCTCCATCATCACCGGCAAGCGGTGGGCGACCACGTTGATGAAGCTGCCCAGAGCCAGCCCGAGCAGGGCGCTGAAGGTGTAGAACACCCCGGGATGGATGTGCAGAAAGTCGATCAGGGATGTCATACGAGACCCGAAACCTGCAGGAGCGGCGCCCCCGCCGCGAACGGCTGGTTGGATTGGTTCGCGGCGGGGGCGCCGCTCCTGCAGCGAGTTCTGTCGGCCGGGGTCACTGCCCCATGATGGCGTTGCCCATCTGGAAGATGGGCAGGTACATGGCGATCACCAGGCCGCCGATGAGGGTGCCGAGGATCACCATGATCAGGGGCTCCAGCAGGCTGCTGAGGGCGTCGACGGCGTTGTCCACCTCCTCCTCGTAGAAGTCCGCCACCTTGGCCAGCATGGCGTCGATGGAGCCGGCCTCCTCACCGATGGCGACCATCTGGATCACCATGTGGGGGAACAGGTTCTGCTGCTTCATCGCCAGCTGCAGGGACTGGCCGGTGGCCACGTCCTCGCGCATCCGCAGCACGGCATCACCGTAGATGACGTTGCCGGTGGCGCCGGCCACCGACTCCAGCGCCTCCACCAGCGGCACGCCGGCGGCGAACATGGTGGAGAGGGTACGGGCGAAACGGGCGATGGCTGCCTTGTTGACGATGTTGCCGATGATCGGGGTCTTCAACAGGATCTTGTCCACCGTCTGACGGAACTTGCGCGACCGCTTCCAGGTGTTGGCGAACAGGAAGCCGGTGCCCAGGAGTCCCAGCACCAGGGCCCACCACCACTCCTGCATCCACTCCGACATCACCACCACCATCTGGGTGAAGGCGGGCAGGTCGGAGCCGAAGGAGGAGAACAGGGCCTTGAACTGGGGGATCACGAAGATCATGATGATCGCGGTGACGATGAAGGCGACGATGATCACCGCGGCGGGGTAGAACAGGGCCTTCTTGATCTTGCCCTTGAGGGACTCGGTCTTCTCCTTGTAGGTGGCGATCTTGTGCAGCAGCTCCTCCAGCACACCGGCGGCCTCGCCCGCCGCCACCAGGTTGCAGAACAGGTCGTCGAAGTAGAGCGGGTGCTTCTTCAGGGCATCGGCCAGGGCGGTGCCGCCCTCGATATCGGCCTTGATGGAGAGGATCAGGTCCTGCATCGCCGGGTTGTCGTGGCCGCGGCCGACGATGTCGAACGACTGCACCAGCGGCACGCCGGAGGCCATCATGGTGGCCAGCTGGCGGCTGAACACGGCGATGTCGCCGGGCCGGATCTTCTTCTTGCGCCGTCCGAACAGGGTCGACTTCTTCTTCACCTTGAGCGGATTGATGCCCTGGCGGCGCAGGTCGGCCCGCACCATCGCCACGTTCGGTGCGCGGGTCTCGCCCTTGATGCGCTTGCCCTTGCGGTCGGCGCCCTCCCAGATGAAGATATCGGCCTTGTCGGCCTTCGGTGCAGCTGCAGCCATAGTCTCTGGTC
Organism: Sedimenticola thiotaurini; assembly: GCA_011051715.1. Lineage (GTDB taxonomy): Bacteria > Pseudomonadota > Gammaproteobacteria > Chromatiales > Chromatiaceae > HyVt-443. The sequence continues at coordinate 2,301 of DRKP01000027.1, forward strand.
CTTAGTCTTTTGTCACCCGGTTGATCTCTTCCAGGCTGGTGATTCCGTCTTTGACCTTCTTCAGGCCCGACTGGCGCAGGTTGGCGATGCCTTCGGAGGCCGCCTGGTCCGCCAGCTGCAGGGAGTTGCCTCCCTCCATGATGAGACGCCCCATCTCCTCGGAGACCGGCATCACCTGAAAGATACCGACCCGGCCCTTGTAACCGCGAGTGCAGCGGTCACATCCCACCGCCTTGTAGACCACCAGCCCGTCCAGTTCCTCCTCCTGGAAGCCCTCTTCCAGCAGGGCCTCCCGCGGCAGGTCGTCGGGGGTCTTGCAGTGGGGGCAGAGCCGGCGGGCCAGGCGCTGGGCCATGATCAGGTTCACCGACGAGGCGATGTTGAAGGGGGGCACGCCCATGTTGGCGAGGCGGGTGAGGGTCTGGGGGGCATCGTTGGTGTGCAGGGTGGAGAGCACCAGGTGACCGGTCTGGGCCGCCTTGACCGCGATCTCCGCCGTCTCCAGGTCGCGGATCTCACCCACCATGATGATGTCCGGGTCCTGGCGCAGGAAGGCGCGCAGGGCCTCGGCAAAGGTGAGACCGGTCTTGGGGTTCATGTTGACCTGGTTGATGCCGGGGACCTGGATCTCCACCGGGTCCTCGACGGTGGAGATGTTGATGTCGGGCTTGTTCAGCAGGTTCAGGCCGGTATAGAGGGAGACGGTCTTGCCGCTGCCGGTGGGGCCGGTGACCAGGATCATGCCGTAGGGCTTGCCGATCGCCTCCATGAATGCGGTGCGCTGCTCCTCCTCAAAGCCCAGCTGCTCGATGCCCACCTGGGCGCTGGTGGGGTCGAGGATACGCAGGACGATCTTCTCGCCGTACAGGGTGGGGCAGGTGTTGACGCGGAAGTCGATGGAGCGGTTGCGCGACAGCACCATCTTGATGCGCCCGTCCTGGGGCACGCGCCGCTCGGCGATGTTCATGCGTGACATCACCTTGATGCGGGCGGTCAGCCGGCTGGCGATGTTGACCGGTGGCGAGGCCACCTCGTGCAGCATGCCGTCCTGGCGGAAGCGGACCCGGAAGCTCTTCTCGTAGGGCTCGAAGTGGATGTCCGAGGCGCCGCCGTTGATGGCGTCCAGCAACACCTTGTTGACGAACCGCACCACCGGAGCATCGTCGATGTCCATGTCGGCGGCGTCGTCCTGCCTCTCCTCGCCGTCGTCGATGGTGATGTCCAGATTGTCCAGGTCGCCGGCCAGCAGCTCGGACATCGTGGTCTCTTCCGCCTGCAGGGCGGTCTCGATGACCCGGGTGAGCTTGTCCTCCTCCACCACCACCGCCTCGGTGGTGAGGCCGGTATGGAACTTGATCTCGTCCAGTCCGTGCAGGTTGGTCGGGTCGGAGACGCCCAGGAACAGGCGGTTGCCGCGCTTGAACAGGGGCAGGGCGTGGTGGGTCCGGATCAGCTTCTCCTCCACCAGCTTGGTGGGGATCACCTCCATGTCCAGCACGTCCAGGTTGAACAGGGGGACGCCGAACTCCTGGGAGGCGGCCTGGGCGATGGAGAGGCTGTCGAGGATCTTGTTCTCCACCAGGTAGGTGACGAACGACACCCGCTTCTTCAGCGCCTCCTCGTGGGCTCGGTTGGCCTGCTCCTCGGTGAGCAGCTGGTCGAACACCAGGCGGCGGGCCAGGCCGCTGAGCTGGATTGTCGGGCTTATGCTTGCCATCGATGGTTCACTGGGTCGTCCGATCGAGCGAATCCTGCAAATATAAAGTAATTCCGGGGAAACGGGAACGGGGATCCTCGCCCCCGCCGGGAGACTGCCCCGGGTTCGATCGGGAAACCGTTCCGTTCCCGCTGCTTATCGGCCGGACGGCGGCGAACTGAAGCGGGAAAGATGGGAAAGGAGAGCGGCCGCCGGCTGTCGGGGCGTGGTGGCCTCCCGCCTGTCCCGAACCCGTCCGGGGCGGTACTGCCCTGGAATGGCCGTCACTTGGACAGGTTCAGGGTGGCCACCACGCCGGCATCGTCCCGGTGAGTGACCGTGATCGTGGCGGAATTGGTACCGCTGATCGTTACCTGGTAGTCGAAGTCGCCCTCGTCCCCGTCGGGCCGCCAGCCAAGGGCTCCCGTCTCCAGGGTCTTGGCACCGTCCGGGATCCAGCTGCCGGCCACGTAGGTACCGTTGTCCAGCCAGTAGTCCTCCTCCGCCAGCCGCAGCGGTTGCGCGTTGGCCGCGGCCGCCGACTGACGTGAGGTGGTGATGTAGCCGGTGTAGGAGGGAATGGCGATGGCGGCGATGATGGCGAGGATGCCAACCACGATCATCAGTTCGATGAGGGTGAAACCCCGGCTCCGCCGTGTCCGTTCCAGGCTGTGTCTTGTGTTCTTCATATTCGGTCACCAATGCAAAACAAAACAGAATAGATTTTCCGATGCGTCACCCTGTGACGGGAACCGCCCCACCCGCCTCTCCCGGGGTTGGGACGGGTGGCGGTCTGCAGCGGGGCGCCGTTCCCGCCGTGTTTGCCCCTCTCTATCAGGATCCAGGGTCGTCCGCCCTCTTTTCACCCGGGCCGGCGACGATCTTCAGCTTCAGAATCAGCGGGCGCATCGGCGCATCGAAGGCCCATCCCTGATCGCCGGATGCGGCGACCGTCAGCGCCGCCAGGGTACGGGCCGCAGGCCCCGGATACCAATCCCTGCCGACACGCCGCTGGACCGTCTCCGCCTCGTCATAGTATTCCTTCGCCGCGTCCTCCCTGCCAGTGCGCATGAGGGTGTTGGCGAGCCCGAGATAGCCGCTGATCCGGTGGGGCAGCAGTTCGATCAATCTCCGGTATCGGGAAGCGGCCCCCTCCATGTCTCCAGCCCGGTACAGGGCATTGGCACTGGTCAGCAGGGCATAGGGGTGGTTCGGATCCTGCTCCAGGACGAGGGCCGCATCCAGAAACTGCTGTTTCAGGGTAGGGCCGCAGGCGTTGACGACGCTGAGGCGATAGCTCCAGATCAGATAGTCGTCCGGCTGCAGGTCCCGTGCCTCGGCGGACCGGGGCAGGGCCAGATCGCAACGTCGATCCACCGTGGCCCGGGCAGCGTCCAGGATGAGGATGTTTGCGCGCAAAGACCGGTAGCCCTGAATGCTGACCAGTGCCAGGTAGACCAGCCCCAGCGCGCCGAGCGGAACGCGCAGGCGGCGGGGTGGAACCGCCCCTTCGGTGTCTGCCGGTTCGCTCTTTTTGAGCCAGACAGCCGAGATCGCCCCGGCCCAGGTCCACAGATAGAGCGAGGAGACCGGGAGGCTCAGGGGGAAGTCGACCAGGGCATGGCCGAGGATGGCGGTGATGCCGAGCAGGAAGGCGGTGCCCGCCAGTGCCCGGCCGGGGGAATCCCGGTCACAGGCCATGCGCCAGGCGGAATACCAGATCAGTCCCAGCAGCAGGATCATGCCGAGCCCCACCGGAATCCCCAGTTCGGCCAGGTACTCCAGGTAGTCGTCGTGGGCGTGGGCGATTCCCACCATCTCGGTGGCCAGCCGCAGCCTCGACGGCGCGGCATAGTAATCGCGGAAACCGGTGTAGAAGGCACCGGGTCCAACACCGGTCAATGGCCGTTCGGAGATGAGTTGCAGGGTGTTGCGGTAGAACCCGAACCGCTCTCCGATACTGGCGCTGCTGCTCAACTGCACCGCGGTCTGGGAGGATCCCAGGGAGGCCTCCCCAGCCACGTTCGGAAGCAGGAGCAGGGCGGGGGAGGCAACGATCACCAGCGCGGCGAGCCACTGGTTGACCCGGCTCCCGAGCAGCCGTTTCCGCAACGCCGGGTTGACATGCAGCAGGATCAGCAGGATCCCCAGGGCGGCTGCCAGGGCGAGCCAGTGGCCACGGGACAGGGTGACCAGGGAGTAGCCGAGGCAGAGGAGGAAACCGGCGGTGCCCAGTATCCGGCCCCGTCGGTCGCCGGCGGCCAGCAGCAGAATGAGGGCCGCCGGTGTCGCCAGATTCATGAAGGCACCGGCGTAGTTCTTGTTGATGAAGACCGAGGCGCTGGCGGAGGTCGCGGGAAGCCCCAGGGTGGTTCCGCTCAGATGCTGGGCGAGGCCGATGGCGGCCGCCAGCGAGGCGCTGAACACGGTGGTCCGCAGCAGCCGCATCTGCCACCCCGGCGTGGAGAAGGCGTATGCACCCAGCAGGAAGAACAGGCCGAGAGTCACCTGCTGAATCAGTGCCGTCTGCACTCCGGGGGTTCCCGCGTGGATCAGGCTGAGCGCCAGGGTACCGCCCAGCACCACCATCACCAGCGTGTGCAGTGGCGTCCAGCGCAGGGGCCGCGACGCTCCGAACAGCCAGGCAACGGCTGCGATCGCCGAGAACAGTGTCGCCGCCAGCCATTGGGGCAGTTCAGTCTTGCTGGCCGAAGGCAGCACGACGATGAATGGCAGCAGAAACAGAAAAACCAGGATTGCCTGGCGGAGAACGAAAGGGAGGGAGGTGGATTGTCCTGCCGAGCGTTCCTGGTCTGGTGTCATGGTCAGGTCGCGGTCGGGAGGTGGCGGGCAGCACCGGTCCGGCGGGTGCCGGACCGGTGCCCGTGGGGGTTACTCGACAGTGATGGTCACACCGGAGGTGACGATGCTGCCGAAGGCATCGGCCAGCGGCGTGGCTCCACCGGATCCGGCTTCACACAGCTGGATGTCGATGGTGGAACCGACAGCGGCGCCCTGGATGTCAGCCGGGTTGATGCGGACGGCACCTTCCATGGCGTTGGTGCAGTTCGCCGCATTGACGAAGGCAGCGGTGCCGTCGGTCTCCCAGGGCGTCTGCTTATTGCCCTCGTTCATGGTGGCGACCACATCGGAAGAGGCAGTGCCGCCGGCGGCGCGCTTGGCGATCTCGTTCTTGACGAACCGGTGAGCGGCGTCGAAGTTGTCGCGCGAGGCGTTCAGCTTGGCCTGGGTAATGTACTGATTGTAGGCCGGGATGGCGATGGCGGCCAGGATGGCGATGATCGCGACCACGATCATCAGTTCGATCAGGGTGAAACCGGACTGTACTTTCTTCATGGGTGATGTCTCCACTTCTCTGGTAAAAAATGCTCGCTTCGAGTCGGTGTGAATCTGTAAGCGGCCTGTCGGGTCAATCCTTTAGCAACGGTTCGGAGGAATTTTTTCGGGTTCGCCCGATCCCTTGCCGGGTGATGAAGCAAGGGGTATGCCAGATCGGAAGAGGGACGTTGCCTGTTTCGCCACCGGAACAGGAACCGGTAACTGATCAGGGACTTGGTGTGGAAATCGACGAACGTCGGACAATTGACGGATGCAGGGATGGCTATTCAGGGTGGGAAGAGGGCGGGGCGTCGATGACCGGGAGTGTCAGGAGGTGACGAAAATTGTCAGTGGTGGGGGAGGGCCGAGGAAACACAGGGCCGAGGAAAGAGAGGGCCGAGGAAAGACAGGGCCGAGGGCCGAGGAAAGATTTCGGGGTGACGACGGGGGCATGTCTTTCACCTCTCACTCCTCACCCCTCACCCCTCACTCCTCACTCTTAGCCTCTCACCCCTCACCCCAAGAGCAGCATCATAGCGTTATACTGTTACGATACATTCCAGGAGGTAGCAGGGAGATGTCTGAATTGTCGAAGCGATCCACGGTCTATTTCGATCCGGCCATTCATCGGGCACTGCGGATCAAGGCGGCTTCCACCAACCGCTCATTGTCGGAGTTGGTCAATGAGGCGGTTCGGGAGGCATTGCGTGAGGACCGGGAGGATCTGGAGGTCTTCGAGGAGAGGGTGGCGGAACCGACGATCAGTTATGAAGAGCTGCTCGATGACCTGAAGGCGCATGGGAAGCTATAGGATCGTCTTCAAGCGATCCGTCGCCAAGGATCTCCGGGGTATTCCAAACAGAGAGGTGAGGCGGATCCTGGAGCGGATCGATGCGCTCGGTGAAGATCCGAGAGCCGAAGGATGCATCAAGCTGTCGGCGCGGGAGAGGTATCGGGTTCGCCAGGGGGTCTACCGTATCGTCTACGAAATCCAGGACAGCGAATCGACCGTTGTCGTCGTCAGGGTCGCACATCGCAGTAGTGTCTACAGGAACCGATAGCCTCCTCTTCACCAGCCACCCCTCACCCCTCACTCCTCACTCGATCCCCAGCTTGCCGAGACGGTAACGCAGCTGGCGGAAGCTCATGCCGAGGCGCTTCGCCGCCGCGGTGCGGTTCCACTTGGTGGCTTCCAGGGCCTTGAGGATCTCCGCCCGCTCCACCTCCTCCAGGTAGTTGTCCAGGGGGCGGCCCGCGGCCTCGGGGAGGGTGGTCTGATCGCTGTGCGGAAGCTGGATGTCGTCCTCCGTGATGTGCCCGCCCTCGCACAGGGCCACGGCCCGTTCCAGGATGTTCTCCAGTTCCCGCACGTTGCCTGGATAGGGGTGGCTGCGCAGGGCCCGCATCGCCCCGGCATCCAGTACCGGTTTGTCGATCCGGTTGCGGTGGGCGATGCGTCCGAGGAAGTGATCCACCAGCAGGGGGATGTCTTCGCTGCGCTCGCGCAACGGCGGCATCTTCAGCTCGATCACGTTGATACGGTAGAACAGGTCCTGGCGGAATTCCCCTTCCTCCACCAGTCTGCCCAGATCCTTGTGGGTGGCGCTGATGATGCGCACGTCCACGGCGGTCTCACCGGTGGCGCCGACCGGGCGTATCCGTTTCTCCTGGATCGCGCGCAGCAGCTTCACCTGCATCGGCAACGGCAGGTCGGCCACCTCGTCCAGGAACAGGGTGCCGCCGTCTGCATCCTGGAACAGGCCGCGCTTGTCCGCGACCGCCCCGGTGAAACTCCCTTTCCGATGGCCGAAGAATTCGCTCTCCATCAGCTCCTGGGGGATGGCGCCGCAGTTGACCGCCACGAAGCGGGCATCGCGCCGCGGGCCGCGCAGGTGGATCAGCCGCGCCGCCAGCTCCTTGCCGGTGCCCGACTCGCCGCTGATGTAGACGGGCGCCTGGCTGCGGGCCAGCTTGTCGATCATGGTGCGGATCCGCTGCATCGGTGCGGAGTCCCCGAGCAGGGGTGGCTCCGTCTCTTTCCCGGCTGCCGTTGCCTCTTTTTCCGTACCCTCTGCCGGTCGCAGCCGCAGTGCGGTTTCCACCAGGCGACGCAGCATCTGCAGGTCGATCGGCTTGGAGGCGAAATCGAATGCCCCCGCCTTCAGCGCCTGGATCGCCGTCTCCATGTTGCCGTGAGCCGTGATCACCGCCACCGGCAGCGCGGGAAATTCCCGGTTGATCTCCTGCACCAGCTCGATGCCGTCACCGTCGGGCAGGCGCATGTCGGTCAGGCACAGATCGAACGGCTGCTGGCGCAGCAGCGTTCGCGCCTGCGCCAGGTCGGCGGCGCTGCGGGTACGGATCCCCATCCGGGAGAGGGTGATATCGAGCAGTTCCAGGATGTCCGGTTCGTCGTCGACGATCAGGGCGATGGGCTGGCTCATGTCTGCTTCCATTCGATATTGCGGGCGGCTGGAAAATTCATCCGGAAGCAGCTGCCACCGGTGGCCAGGGGCAGGTATTCCAGCCGGATGCGGTTGGCCTCGCACAGTTCCCTGGCGATGTAGAGCCCCAGGCCGGTGCCGCTGCTGCTGGTGGTGAAGAAGGGTTCGAACACACGCCGGTGCTCTTGCGCCGGTATGCCCGGACCGTTGTCGATCAGTTCCAGGTAGGGACCTCCGGAGGCGCGGGTGATGCCACCGTTGATCACGATGCGCAGCTGCCCGCGCTCCCGGTCGAAATGCTGGACCGCGTTGTCGCACAGGTTCGTCAGTACCTGGCGCAGCTGGCCCGGGTCGGCGAAGATCATAGTGCTGGCCGGATCGATCTGCAACCGCAGCTGCTCCCGCCGCAGGCCCCGGCTCTCGGCGAAGTCATGGACGAATTCCTTCAGCCAGGGGCGGATCACGAACTCCTCCGGTGTCGCCCGTTGGCGGCGCGACAGCTGCAGCACGTTCTCGATGACCTCGTTGACCCGGCCGGTGTTGGACGTGATGATCTCCACCAGCCGCCGGTCGCTGTCGGGCAGGTCGGGTGATTCCGCCAGCAGTTGGCCGGCATGGCCGATGGCCCCCAGCGGGTTGCGGATCTCGTGGGCGATGCTCGCGGTGAGGCGGCCGAGAGAGGCCAGCTTGATCTGTTGCGCCTGCTGGGTGACGGCCGCCGCGTCTTCCAGGAAGACGACCACGCCGTCACGGCCATCGCGGCCCAATGGGGAGAACCCCGCCTTCAGCTCGCGGCCACCGGGGGTGGGACGGAAATGGAGGTTCTGTGCGGTCTTCCCTCTGCGCCATTGTCCCAGCTGCTCCGCCAGCGCGGGAGTGGCCCGGTTCAGATCCTCGCCACGGTTGGCATCGGGCATGCCGAGCAGGTACCAGGCCGCCTCGTTGATCAACCGGATACGCCGGTCCCGATCCACCACCAGGATCCCGGTCTGCATGTGCTGCAGCACATATTCGTTGAGCTGGGCCAGGTTGGCCAGATCCAGCTTCTGCTGGCTGATCAGCTGCTGGCTCCGGTGCAGCCGCTGGGACAGGACATGGGCCAGGACCGCGATGGCGAAGAAGGAGGCACCGAGCAGCCCGGCCTGGGGCAGTCCCTCCAGCGGATGACTGCTGCCCAGGTTGTGGATCGCCTGCTGGGCCAGCACGATGAGGGTGGCCGCAGCCGCCATGAGCAGGGCGTTGCCACCGGGATTGATCAGGTTGCCGGCGGCGATGGAGACCGCCAGCAGGGTGCCGAGCCCGCTGTTGATGCCGCCGCTGGCGAACAGCAGCAGTCCGATACAGACCAGGTCGGTGAACAGCATCAACCGGGTCTGGGTCTGCAGGCTGAGATTGCGGGCGACATAGAGGGGGATGGCCGCCAGGGCGAATCCCAGGTAGATCACTGCGATCAGGGTGTAGAGGCGGGGATGGGACTGGCCGAGGAAGGAGGGGCCGCTCGGGTCCAGGAACAGCAGCAACAGGCCGACCACCACCAGCAGACGGTAGCCCAGGAACAGCAGCAGCGGCCTGCGGTTGTCGCCGGCCGACCGGTTACGTCGTGGCTGCCGCTCCCGGCCGCTGTTCATTTCCGCCTGGTGGTGGCGTCGCCGTCCCTGTGCTCGGGACAGCAGTACCACCGGTCGTCCTTGCGCAGGGCCTCCGGCTTGGGCAGGTGGGTGCCGCAGCGGTCACAGCGGACCATGTCGACGGAGGCGCTCTTGCCCGCCTGCCGGCGGGGGGCCGACCGCGGTCTCCGGGCCCGGCGGACGAAGGCATAGACCGCCCAGGCCAGCCCGAGAAATATGATCAGTTTCAGTCCCATCTCACCCTGTTCCGGCCAGCCGGGCCGGGCCGCGGCCTGTCTATAAGTGGCGTTTATGCCTCTATACCGATTTATTTTGATTGTTCCCCGGATTTCGCTCAGAATAGCAACTTTTTCAGGGGACGGGTTGCAAAAACGATGAACCTACACGAGTACCAGTCGAAGCAGCTGTTCGCCAGGCACGGGATCCCGGTTCCGGCCGGCAAGGCGGCCTTCTCCGTGTTCGAGGCGCGGGAGGCGGCCCAGGCCCTGGACGGGGAGCGCTGGGTGGTGAAGGCACAGGTGCACGCCGGCGGCCGGGGCAAGGCCGGTGGCGTGGTGCTGGTGGACGACCTGGATCGGGTGGAGGCGGAGGCCGAGCGGCTGCTGGGCAGCCGGCTGGTGACCCGGCAGACCGGCAGCGAGGGGCTTCCCATCAACGCCCTGCTGATCGAGGAGCCCACCGACATCGGCCGCGAGCTCTACCTGAGCGCGCTGGTGGACCGGGCATCGCGGCGGGTGCTGTTCA
>DRKP01000028.1 GCA_011051715.1 Sedimenticola thiotaurini
CGCTGGCAATGGTCGCCGCATACCTGGTTCTGGGACTGATCTGGCTGCCCAGCCTCGACAGCCGGATCAAGCGCTCTGGCAAGGCCCGCAACGACAAGCAGCGCATGCTCATCGAGACCCTGTCCGGGCGCCGGGAGATCAAGGCGATTGGTGGCGAGACGACCTGGTGGCAGCGCTTTCGCGAGATCTCCGGCGAGGCGGTACTGTCCAACCACAAGACCTTCCTCTCCAGCAACATCATGAGCAGCGTGACCCAGGGGCTGATGACCCTGTCGGGGGTGTCGGTGCTGGGGCTCGGCACCCTCAGGGTGCTGGAGGGAGAGATGAGCATGGGTGCCCTGATCGCGGTCATGGCACTGGTGTGGCGGGTGCTTTCGCCACTGCAGAGCGCCTTCCTCTCCTTCTCCAAATTCGAACAGACGTCGAAGGCGATCAGGCAGATCAACAAGCTGATGCAGCTCAAGCCGGAGCGCCACAATGGACAGTCGGGACTGATGATGAGCCGGATCGAGGGCCGGATCCGCGTGGATCGCATCTCCTTCCGCTACGGCCCGGATCAGGATCCCGCCCTTCTCGGCGTCTCGTTCGAAGTGCAACCAGGGGAGATGCTGGCCATCGTCGGCAATACCGGTTCCGGCAAGTCCACCATTCTCAAGCTGATCGCCGGCATGTACCGGCCCCAGGCTGGGTCCCTCGCCATCGATGACATGGATGTGCGCCAGCTCAACTCGCTGGACCTGCGCCGGGCCATCGCCTACGTACCCCAGAAGACCAAGCTGTTCCACGGCACCATTGCCCAGAACATGCGCCTCAACAACGGACTCGCCACCGACCGGGAGATCGAGGAGGCGGCACGCGAGGCCGGTATCCTCGACGACATCCGGCGACTGCCGGACGGTTTCGACACCCGCATCGGCGACAACACCACCAACCGCTTTCCCCCGGGCTTCCTGCGCGGCCTCTCGATGGCCCGCGCCTTCGTCTCCCCGGCCCGGATCCTGCTGCTCGACGAACCGGGAGCATCCCTGGACCAGGAGAGCGACCGCCGCTTCATCGAGCAGCTGAAGCTGTTGAAGGGTCGACGCACCATCATCATGGTCAGTCACCGCCCGAGCCACATCCGCCTGGCCGACAAGGTGATCATGCTGGACCAGGGTTCGGTACGGTTCTCCGGGGCCGCCGATGATGCCATCGCCCTTCTGCTGGAGAATGCATCATGAAAGAAGAACACCTGCTGTTCACCTCCCGCAGCAGTGCCGGCGTCCCGCGGGCGCGGGCCCGTTTCCTGACCCAGGCGATCCAGCTGGAGGAACAGCAGCCCTCCTCCCTGGTCCGGTTCGCCATCCTGTTCACCGTGCTGGTACTGGTTGCCGCCATCTACTGGGCATCGATGACCCGGGTCAGTGAAGTGGCGATTGCCCGGGGTGAGGTGATCCCTGCCGGCATGATCCACGATATCCAGCACCTGGAAGGGGGCATCGTCAGCGAGATCGCGGTACGTGATGGCGATCAGGTGGAGAAGGGGCAACTTCTGCTCAGCTTCGCCCCGCCCGCCTCGTTGTCGGAATACGAGCAGACCCTGGTCCGCAAGGCGGCCCTGGAGATGGAGACGGAACGGCTGGCGGCGATCCTGGAACGGAGGAAGCCCGATTTCGGGGATGCCGGAAAGCGCTATCCCCGCCTCGCCCTGCGCCAGATGACCCTCTATCGGGCCCAGATGGCGAGCCAGGAGAGTGAGCTGCGGGTGATCGACGCCCAGATCCGCCAGCGGCGCACGGAGCTGAGCCGGCAGCAGAATCAGGCCAAATCGATCCGCCGCGAGCTGGAACTGCTGCGGGAGCAGGTCCGCATCCGCAGCCGGTTGGCCGAGCGCCAGGTGGTCGCCCGCACCGAGCTGCTCGACATCCAGTCACGTCAGGCGGAGACCCAGCGCGAGCAGCGCACCATCGAGGACAACATCGTGGTCGCCCAGTCGGCATTGGACGAGGCCCTGCAGCGTCGCCAGGAGCTGGTGGCCCAGTTCAACGAAGAGATCGAACTGCAGGCCGGGGAGGCGGCGGAGAAGCTGGCGGAAGTGGAACAGTCCCTGGTCCGGCTGAAGGACCGGGTCAACCGCCTCGACATCCATGCCCCGGTCAGCGGTATCGTTCAGGGACTCTCGATCACCCGTATCAACGCCGTGGTGGAGCCGGGCCAGGTGATCATGCAGATCGTACCGGTCGACGACGAACTGATCGTCGAGGCACGGATCTCCCCAAACGACATCGGCCACGTGCATCGCGGTCAGGAAGCGGAGGTGAAGGTCGACAGTTACGATTCCGCCCGCTTCGGCAGCGTGGCCGGAGTGATCCGCCGGATCTCCCCCTCCACCTACCTGGACGAACGGCGTGAGCCCTACTACCGTGCCGAGATCGAGCTGGAGCGCTCCTGGGTCGGTGATCCGCAGCAGAAGATGGAGGTGATCCCGGGAATGACGGTGGTGGCGGACGTGAAGACTGGATCCAAGACGCTGCTCGACTACCTGCTGAAACCGATCTCGCGCGGTTTCGGCAACGCCTTTCGCGAGCGTTGATCCGCCGGCGGCCTTGTTCAGGCCAGGTTTCCGACCACCTCTGCCAGCCGCCGGGTCAGGGTCTCCACCTGGGCCGCATCGCGTCCCTCCACCATCACCCGGATCAGCGGCTCGGTGCCGGACGGGCGTAACAGTATGCGGCCACTCTCGCCCAGCTCACCCTCCGCCACCCGTACCGCATCGTCCAGCGCCGGCGAGGCCATCACATCGTTTGCGCTGGCACCGTCGAGGGCGACGTTCTCCAGCCGCTGGGGATATTTCTCCAATCCGTCACGCAGCCGGGACAGGGTATGACCGCTGTTCACCATCTCCGCCAGCACCTGCAGTGCCGAGATGATGCCGTCGCCGGTGGTGGTCCGGTCGAGGCAGATGACGTGCCCAGAGGGCTCCCCCCCGAGCACCCATTTTTTCTCCTGCAGCCGTTCCATGATGTAGCGGTCCCCGACCCGGGTGCGTTCCAGGCCGATGCCGATCCGGTGCAGGGCATGTTCCAGTCCCAGGTTGGTCATCTGGGTTCCCACCACCGCGCCTTTCAGGCCGCCATTGGCCTGACGTGAGCGGGCGATGATATAGAGGATATCGTCGCCGTCCAGCACCACGCCGTCGGCGTCCACCATGATCAGCCGGTCGCCATCACCGTCCAGGGCGATACCGAGATCGGCGCCATGCTCGAGTACCGCCTGGCGCACCGACTCCGCGTGGGTGGAGCCTACGCCGGCATTGATATTGAGGCCATCGGGCTCGACGCCGATGGCGACCACCTCGGCACCCAGCTCTTCGAACACATGGGGAGCGATGTGGTAGGTGGCACCATTGGCACAGTCGACCACCACCTTCAGACCGCGGAAGCTCATCACCCAGGGGATGCTGCTCTTGCAGAATTCGATATAGCGGCCGGCGGCATCCGCCATCCGGTAGGCCTTGCCCAGGCGCTGTGACTCGACGATCGTCATGTCCCGGTCCAGCTCCTGCTCGATCGCCACCTCGACCTCGTCCGGCAGCTTGGTGCCGGCGCTGGAGAAGAACTTGATGCCGTTGTCATGGTGCGGATTGTGGGAGGCACTGATGACGATCCCGGCCCGGGCATGCAGGGTACGGGTGAGATAGGCGATCCCCGGGGTCGGCATCGGCCCGAGCAGATGGATATCGATGCCGGCTGCCACCAGCCCCGCCTCCAGGGCCGATTCCAGCAGGTATCCGGAGATCCGCGTGTCCTTTCCGATCAGGACCTTGCCGCCCCGGCCGTCGCCGAGCACCCGCCCGGCCGCCCAGCCCAGTTTGAGCACGAACTCCGGATTGATCTTGTCTCCGCCGACACGTCCGCGGATTCCGTCGGTGCCAAAGTACTTCCTGTTCAAGGGTGTCACCTGTCCAAGGTCGAAGGACCGCTGCCGGGTCCGTTGCCGCCACGCAATCGGCGGAAGTCGGTCGTGATGCCGTGAGGCGACCCGAATTCTACCCCGCTTCGAGCAGGGCGGAAACGACGCGCAGGGCATCGGCCGTCGCAGCGACATCGTGTACCCGCACGATTGCCGCCCCCCGCTCCACCGCCAGCACCGCCGCGGCCAGGCTGCCGTACAACCGCTCGCCGACCGGGGCACCATCCAGCAGTTGGCCGATCATGGACTTGCGCGAGATACCGACCAGCAGGGGCAGTCCTGTATCGGCAAAGCGGGACAGGTGCTTGAGCAGCATCAGGTTGTGTTCCAGGGTCTTGCCGAAACCAAAGCCGGGATCCAGCAGCAGCCGGTGCCGAGGCAGACCCGCCTGCTCGCAGGTACGGATGCGCTCATCGAAGAAATCCAGCAGCTCCGCCACCACGTCGTGGTAATGGGGCGCGCTCTGCATGGTCCGCGGGGTACCCAGCATGTGCATCAGGCACACCGGCAGCTGCAGCCGTACGGCGGTCTCCAGGGCACCGGGGGCGCGCAGGGCCAGTACGTCGTTGATCAGGCCGGCACCGGCCGCCGCCGCCTCCTCCATCACCCGCGGCTTGCTGGTATCGACGGAGACCGGCACCGGCAGCTCGGCGGCAATGGCGGTGATCACCGGGATCACCCGGTCCAGCTCCTCCTGCTCCCCCACCGGCGGCGCGCCGGGGCGGGTGGATTCACCGCCCACATCGATGATCGCAGCCCCTTCAGCGACCATCCGGCGGGCACGGGCCAGGGCCTTTTCCGGCGCAATGAAGGCACCCCCGTCCGAGAACGAATCGGGGGTGACGTTGAGGATCCCCATGACCCGGGGACGGGAGAGGTCGAGCGGGTGCCCGGCGCAGTCGACGATGGACATCGGCGGGTTCGCAGGGGCCCCGGCGGGCCCCCTCCTGATCAGTGCTGGCCCGCGGGATCGCCGATGGAACCCTTGTCGCCCCCGTCGCCGGTCTCCGGCATCGCCTCCACGCTGTCGCCGGAGCCGGGTTCGGAGTCGTCCTCCCAGTCCTTCGGCGGACGCGGCCTGCGGCCGGACATGATGTCGTCGATCTGGTCCGCATCGATGGTCTCGTACTTGATCAGGGCCTCGGCCATCAGATGCAGTTTCTCCAGATTCTCGGTGAGGATGGTCTGGGCGCGGGCGTAGTTGCGGTCGACGAAGGAACGCACCTCCTCGTCGATCGCCCGGGCGGTCTCGTCGGAGACGTTCTTGTGCTGGGTCACCGAGCGGCCGAGGAACACCTCCTCGTCCTCCTCGCCGTACATCAGCGGACCCAGCTTCTCCGACAGGCCCCACTTGGTGACCATGTTGCGGGCCAGCTCGGTGGCGCGCTGGATGTCGTTCTGGGCGCCGGTGGTGACCCGCTCCTTGCCGAAGATCAGCTCCTCGGCGATGCGGCCGCCGAACAGGCTGGAGATCTGGCTCTCCAGGTGTTCCTTGCTCAGGCTGTAGCGGTCCTCCTCCGGCAGGAACATGGTGACACCGAGGGCACGGCCGCGGGGGATGATACTCACCTTGTAGACCGGATCGTGGGACGGCACCAGCCGGCCGACGATGGCGTGCCCCGCCTCGTGGTAGGCGGTGAGCTTCTTCTCGTCCTCGTTCATCACCATGGAGCGGCGCTCGGCCCCCATCATGATCTTGTCCTTGGCCTTCTCCATGTCCTCCATCTCGACCAGCCGCTTGTTGGCACGGGCGGCGAACAGGGCCGCCTCGTTCACCAGGTTGGCCAGGTCGGCACCGGAGAAGCCGGGAGTGCCGCGGGCGATCAGCGACGGCTTCACATCGTCGGCGGCGGCCACCTTGCGCAGGTGCACCTTGAGGATCTGTTCGCGCCCGCGCACGTCCGGCAGCGGCACCACCACCTGGCGGTCGAAGCGGCCCGGTCGCAGCAGCGCCGGATCGAGCACGTCGGGACGGTTGGTGGCGGCGATGACGATGACGCCCTCGTTGCCCTCGAAGCCGTCCATCTCCACCAGCAGCTGATTCAGGGTCTGTTCCCGTTCGTCGTGTCCACCACCCAGGCCGGCGCCGCGATGGCGGCCGACGGCGTCGATCTCGTCGATGAAGATGATGCAGGGGGCATGCTTCTTGGCCTGCTCGAACATGTCGCGCACGCGGGAGGCACCGACACCGACGAACATCTCCACGAAGTCGGAGCCGGAGATGGTGAAGAAGGGCACCTTGGCCTCGCCGGCGATGGCCTTGGCCAGCAGGGTCTTGCCGGTGCCGGGGGAGCCGACCATCAGCACGCCCTTGGGGATCTTGCCGCCCAGTTTCTGGAACTTGGAGGGATCGCGCAGGAACTCGACCATCTCCTGCACCTCCTCCTTGGCCTCCTCCACACCGGCCACGTCGGCGAAGGTGACCTTCACCTGGTCCTCGCTGAGCATGCGCGCCTTGCTCTTGCCGAACGACATGGCGCCACGGCCGGCGCCACCACCCTGCATCTGGCGCATGAAGAAGATCCACAGGCCGATGAGGATGAACAGCGGGAACCAGTTGATCAGGATCTGCATCAGGATCGACGGTTTCTCCGGCGGCGAGGCGACGATCTGGACGTTGTTCTCCAGCAGGTCACCGATCAGGCCGTCGTCGCCCGGACTGTAGGTGGAGAAGGTGGCACCGGAGGTGAGGGTCCCCTCGATCTCGCGGCCGTTGATGGTGACCGACTGCACGCTGCCCTCTTTCACCTGCTGGATGAAGTCGGAATAGGCCAGGGTGTTGGGCCGCACCTTCTGGGCGGTGAAGTTGTTGAAGACGGACATGAGGACGATCGCGATGATCACCCACAGAATCAGGTTTTTTGCCATGTCGTTCAAGACGATATTCCTCTACGGACGGCTTCACCCCGGGCGGCCGCTGTATCTCGGACTGGAGGGGAAGTGGTCGGAAAATGGCCTTCCGGAAATCGGGAAAGATGCTCGGAATCCATTACTAATCAGCAGGTTAATAACAAACCGATGTTACTCTTGAGTACATTACTATAGTTTATAGTTCCCTGCCAGCAGATAAACCTCACGGCTCCGGGGACGCGACGCCTTCGGTTTTCGCGTCGCCACCTTCCGGAAAGAGCTGCGCAACTCCCTGTAGTACTGGTCGAATCCCTCTCCCTGAAACACCTTGACCAGGAAACCGCCGCCGGGTTTCAGTACCTCGCGGGCGAACTCCAGGGCGAGTTCGCACAGATAGATGGAGCGCGGCTGGTCGACCGCGCTCACACCACTCACGTTGGGTGCCATGTCGGAGATTACAAGGTCCACCGGCCCGTCCCCCAACAGTTCACGCAGCGCCTGCAGCGGCCCCTCCTCGCGAAAATCGCCCTCGATGAAGTCCACTCCCGGGATCGGCTCCATGGGCAGGATATCCAGGGCGATCACCCGGCCCCTGTCACCGACGATCCTCCTCGCCATCTGCGACCAGCCACCCGGCGCAGCCCCCAGGTCCACCACCGTCTGTCCCGGCTGCAGCAGCCGGTCCCGCTCCTGGATCTCCAGCAGCTTGTACACGGCGCGGGAACGGTATCCCTCGCGCTGGGCCCGCTTCACATACTCATCGTTGAAATGCCGGTCCAGCCACTGGCGGCTGCTCTTGCTCTTCTTCATTCGATTGCCCGATTACCTGTGAAGCCCGGCCAGGCTTCGGTTATGGGGGGATCATTCGACCCGGTAATCGACCACCGAGCCACAGCGATCACAGAGATTTCTCCTGGAAGGAACGGAGCATTCATTGATCTCTGCATGTTCCATTCCCAGGCGCCGTCGATCGGGTTAGAATGCGCCGCCTCGTTCCAGCGGAGTCACCCATGACCATCGACCAGAAGCAGCGCCGCCATCTCCGGGGACTGGCCCACCACCTGAAACCGGTGGTGATGATCGGCCAGCACGGCCTGTCGGATGGGGTGATGACGGAACTGGAGGTGGCGCTGGAGGCCCACGAGCTGATCAAGGTGCGCATCAGCGCCGCCGACCGCGACCAGCGCAAGGCGATGATCGGGCAGATCTGTACGCGCAACAACGCCGATTTCGTCCACGCCATCGGCCATGTGGCGGTATTCTACCGGCGACACCCGAAACGGCCGAAGATCGCCCTCCCCTGAGAGACCCCCGGCCGCCGCTCCCGCCCGGACGCCGGCGACCCCCCTATTCGTAGCGTACGTCGACGATCTCCAGGTGCCGCTTCCCCTTCGGCGTGTCCACCACCGCCACATCGTCCACCTCCTTGCCGATCAGGGCGCGGGCGATGGGTGAGCCGATGGAGATCAGCCCCTGCTTGATGTCGGCCTCGTCCTCGCCGACGATGCGGAAGGTGTGCTCTTCGTCCGTCTCCTCCTCGTAGACGTCGACAGTGGCGCCGAAGATGACCCGCCCACCGGCATCCATCTCGCGCACGTCGATGATCTGGGCATGGGACAGCTTGGCCTCGATCTCCTTGATCCGCCCCTCGATGAACCCCTGCTGCTCGCGCGCGGCGTGATACTCGGCGTTCTCCTTCAGGTCGCCGTGGGCCCGCGCCTCGGCGATGGCCTGGATCACCTTGGGCCGGGCCACGCTCTTCAGCTCGGCCAGCTCCTCGCGCAGCTTCTCCGCGCCCTGTACCGTCAACGGGACTTTGTTGCTCATCGTATGTCGATCTCCGGAATGCTGTTCACTGGGCGGCGTGCAGGTCCTGCAGCCGGCTCACCTCGGTGCTGTCCGCCTGCTTCAGCGCCAGGCAGATCGCCTCTCCGCCCGACATGGTGGTGCTGTAGGTCACCTTGTGCTGCAGGGCGGCCCGGCGAATCGCCGCCGAGTCCCTGATCGCCTTCTTGCCTGCGGTGGTATTGATGATCAGCTTGAATTCGTCGTTCTTGATCATGTCGACGATATGGGGCCTCCCCTCCGCCACCTTGTTGACCCGGGTACAGGGGATCCCGGCATCCAGGATCGCCTGGCAGGTGCCACCGGTGGCGCAGAGCTCGAAGCCGAGCTCGTGCAGATCCCGGGCCACGCCCACGACCCGGCGCTTGTCCGCCTCCCGCACCGACAGCAGGGCCCGGCCGGAGCGGGGCAGCAGGTCTCCGCCACCCTCCATCGCCTTGGCGAAGGCCGAACCGAAGGTGCCGCCCACCCCCATCACCTCGCCGGTGGACTTCATCTCCGGCCCCAGCAGGGTATCGACGCCGGGAAACTTGATGAACGGGAAGATCGCCTCTTTCACATAGTACTCGTTCGGAACCACTTCCCGCGTGATCCCCTGCACGGCCAGGCTGGTACCCGCCATGCAGCGCGCCGCTACCTTCGCCAGCTGCACCCCGGTGGCCTTGGAGACGAAGGGCACGGTGCGCGAGGCGCGCGGGTTCACCTCGAGCAGGTAGATCTCGTCGTCCTTGATGGCGAACTGGGTGTTCATCAGACCCACCACCTTCAGCTCCAGCGCCAGCTTGCGGATCTGTTCCCGCATCCGGTCCTGCACCGCCGCCGACAGGGTATAGGGCGGCAGCGAGCAGGCGGAGTCGCCGGAATGGACACCCGCCTCCTCGATGTGTTCCATGATGCCGCCGATCAACACCGTCTCGCCATCGCAGATGGCGTCAACGTCCACCTCGATGGCGTCGTTGAGGAAACGGTCGAGCAGTACCGGCGAATCGTTGGAGACACTCACCGCCTCACGCATGTAGCGGCGCAGATCGTCCTCGTCGTGGACGATCTCCATCGCCCGGCCACCAAGGACGTAGGAGGGACGCACCACCAGCGGGTAGCCGATCTCGCCGGCCAGCTCCACCGCCTGCTCCGGGTCGGTGGCGGTGCGGTTGGGCGGCTGCTTCAGGCCCAGCTTCTCCACCAGCTGCTGGAACCGTTCCCGGTCCTCGGCCAGATCGATGGAATCGGGGCTGGTGCCGATGATCGGCGTGCCTGCCGCCTCCAGCGCCTCCGCCAGCTTCAGCGGCGTCTGGCCACCGTACTGGACGATCACCCCGGTGGGCTGCTCGATGGCGACGATCTCCAGCACGTCCTCCAGGGTCAGGGGCTCGAAATAGAGGCGGTCGGAGGTGTCGTAGTCGGTGGAGACCGTCTCCGGGTTGCAGTTGACCATGATGGTCTCGTAACCGTCTTCGCGCATGGCGAAGGCGGCGTGGACGCAACAGTAGTCGAACTCGATTCCCTGGCCGATGCGGTTGGGCCCGCCGCCCAGCACCATGATCTTGTCACGGTCGGTGGGCCGCGCCTCGCACTCCTCCTCGTAGGTGGAATACATATAGGCGGTGCTGGTGGCGAACTCGGCGGCGCAGGTGTCGACCCGCTTGTAGACCGGGCGGATGCCCAGTTCCCAGCGCCGCTCACGGACGGTCGCCTCGTCAACCCCCAGCAGCGTCGCCAGCCGCCGGTCGGAGAAGCCCTTGCGCTTGAGCTGGCGCAGCCGTTCCCGGTCCAGGGCCTCCAGCCCCTGTTTGCGCACCCCGGCCTCGATCCGCACCAGCTCCTCGATCTGCACCAGGAACCAGGGATCGATCCGGGTCACTTCGTGGGCCTGGTCCAGGGTCATGCCGGAGCGAAAGGCATCGGCCAGGTACCAGAGGCGCTCGGCGCCCGGTTCACGCAGTTCGTGGCGCAGGATGCTGGTGAGATTCTCCGACTCCAGGTCCACCACCTCGTCCAGTCCGCTCTTGCCGGTCTCCAGCCCGCGCAGGGCCTTCTGCAGCGACTCCTGGAAGGTGCGGCCGATGGCCATCACCTCGCCCACCGACTTCATCTGGGTGGTGAGCCGGTCCGGCGCCTGGGGAAACTTCTCGAACGCGAACCGGGGCACCTTGGTCACCACGTAGTCGATGGCCGGCTCGAACGAGGCCGGGGTGGCGCCGCCGGTGATCTCATTGCGCAGCTCGTCCAGGGTGTAGCCCACCGCCAGCTTGGCCGCCACCTTGGCGATGGGAAAGCCGGTGGCCTTGGAGGCCAGTGCCGAGGAGCGGGAGACGCGCGGGTTCATCTCGATGATGATCATGCGCCCGTTGTCCGGGTTGATGGCGAACTGGACATTGGAGCCGCCGGTGTCGACACCGATCTCGCGCAGCACCGCCAGCGAGGCGTCGCGCATGATCTGGTACTCCTTGTCGGTCAGGGTCTGGGCCGGCGCCACGGTGATGGAGTCGCCGGTGTGCACCCCCATCGGATCCAGGTTCTCGATCGAGCAGACGATGATGCAGTTGTCCCTGTGGTCCCGCACCACCTCCATCTCGTACTCCTTCCAGCCCAGCGCCGACTCCTCGATCAGCAGTTCGTTGGTGGGCGACAGATCCAGGCCGCGCTCGCAGATCTCCACGAACTCGTCCCGGTTGTAGGCGATGCCGCCGCCGGAGCCGCCCATGGTGAAGGAGGGACGGATGATGGTGGGGAAGCCGATCTGCGCCTGCACCTGCAGCGCCTCCTCCATGCTGTGGGCGATGGCCGACCGCGGCATGTCGAGGCCGATCCTCTTCATCGCCTGGCGGAACAGGTCGCGGTCCTCGGCCTTGTCGATCGCCTCCTGGGAGGCGCCGATCATCTCCACGCCATACTTCTCCAGCACCCCTTCCCGCACCAGGTCGAGGGCGCAGTTCAGGGCGGTCTGGCCGCCCATGGTGGGCAGCAGGGCGTCGGGGCGCTCGCGCTCGATGATGCTGGCCACGGTGCGCCAGTTGATCGGCTCGATGTAGACGGCGTCGGCGCTGTCCGGGTCGGTCATGATGGTGGCCGGATTGGAGTTGACCAGGATGACCCGGTATCCCTCCTCCCGCAACGCCTTGCAGGCCTGGGCCCCGGAGTAGTCGAACTCGCACGCCTGGCCGATGACGATGGGCCCGGCCCCGATGATCAGGATGCTCTCGATATCTGTACGCTTTGGCATGTAATTTCTTGCAGATTATCAGTTGGATATAGATTCTTCTTAAGAAGCAGCCTGAATCAATTCCAGGAAATGATCGAACACCGGGGCCACATCGTGGGGGCCGGGGCTCGCCTCCGGATGCCCCTGGAAACCGAAGGCGGGCCGGTCGCTGCGGTGGATCCCCTGCAGCGAACCGTCGAACAGGGAACGGTGGGTCGGCCGCAGGTTGCCGGGCAGACTCTCCTCGTCCACCGCGAAACCGTGATTCTGGCTCGAGATCATCACCCGGCCACTGGCCAGATCCTGCACCGGATGGTTGGCACCATGGTGGCCGAACTTCATCTTCACGGTACGGGCGCCGCTGGCCAGGGAGAGCAGCTGATGGCCGAGGCAGATGCCGAACACCGGGATACCGGTCTCGACCAGTTCGGCGATGGCGCGGATGGCATAGTCGCAGGGCTCCGGATCGCCGGGACCGTTGGAGAGGAAGATACCGTCCGGCCGCAACGCCAGCACCTCGCCGGCCGGCATCTGAGCCGGCACCACGGTGACGCGGCAGCCCCGGTCCACCAGCATGCGCAGGATGTTGCGCTTGATGCCGTAGTCGTAGGCCACCACGTGGGTCGGCAGGTGCTCGTCGATGGGATGGGGCGCCTCCGGCATCCCCCCCTCCAGGCTCCAGGTCCCCTGGGCCCACTCATAGGGGCTGGAGGTGGTCACCTCCCTGGCCAGGTCCATCCCCTTCAGTCCGGGAAACGCGCGCGCCGCCGCCAGTGCCGCCGCTTCGTCGATGTGGTCACCGGCCACGATGCAGCCCCCCTGGGCCCCCTTCTCCCGCAGGATCCGGGTCAGCCTGCGGGTATCGATGCCGGCGATGGCCACCACCCCCCGCTGGCGCAGATAGTCGTCCAGCGGCTGGCGGTTGCGCCAGTTGCTGGCCAGCGGCGGCAGATCGCGGATCACCAGACCGGCGGCATGGATGTGGGACGACTCCTCGTCGTCCTCGTTGGTGCCGGTGTTGCCAATGTGGGGATAGGTCAGGGTGACGATCTGGCGGCAGTAGGAGGGATCGGTGAGGATCTCCTGGTAACCGGTCATGGCGGTGTTGAAGACCACCTCCCCCACGGACTGGCCGTCCGCGCCGATGGACTCGCCCCGGAACAGGGTGCCGTCCTCCAGTACCAGCAGAGCAGATTTTCTCAAGGAATCAGTCCCCTTCAGGCGCGCCGAACGGGATGGAGCCCAACGGACCCATCCCGCTCTTGTGATTGAATCAGGGAACGGCGCCAGGAGTACGTGGCGCCGACCGGGGAAATTCTACTGAGGGGACCGGGGAATGTCCACGAAAACCGGCACGCCCCGGCTACAGGTACTGTCGCGTCCAGGCGATCAGCCCACGGGTATCCATGGCGCCGGCGGTGCGGGCGATCTCCCTGCCGCCACGGAACAGGGCCAGGGTAGGTATACTGCGGATGCCATACTGCATCGCCAGGTTCTGGTTCTCCTCGGTGTTCACCTTGACCAGGCGCAGCGCCGGCTCCAGCTGCGCGGCGGCCTGCTCGAACGCCGGCGCCATCATCTTGCAGGGGCCACACCAGGGAGCCCAGAAATCGACCAGCATGGGCAGGTCACTGCGCTGCAGGTGGCGGTTGAATGCGGCCTCGTCCAGCGCCAGCGGATGGCCGGTGAACAGGGGCTGATGGCACTTGCCGCACTTGGGCGCGCTGCCCAGGCGGTTCGCGGGTACCCGGTTGATGCCGCCGCAGTGGGGGCAGACGATATGAAGCGACTCTGACATGAATGGGATCCTTGTTCGTTCGGTTGCCATGCCGGCCACGACCGGCGTTCGATCTTTGGCGGAGAAGATTGGGCAGGGGACAACCGTTTTCAAGCGGGGCTATTGTTTCCCGGTATCCTCCCCCCATATTCCTTCGCACCCTTTCTCTGGCAGGAATCATCGAGTGGACGACCCATGAGCAGATCCGACCATATCGTCGAAGTGACAGAAGCGAACTACCAGACCGTGGTGGTCGAGGGCTCCCATGCGGTACCGGTGCTGGTCGACTTCTGGGCCGACTGGTGCCAGCCGTGCAAGATGCTGATGCCGCTGCTGGCCCGGCTGGCGGAGGAGTACCGGGGCCGGTTCCTCCTGGCCAAGGTGAACACCGAGGAGAACCAGAACCTGGCGATGCAGTTCGGCATTCGCAGCATCCCCACGGTGAAGCTGTTCATCGACGGCCAGCCGGTGGACGAATTCATGGGGGCCCTGCCGGAGGCGCAGATCCGCGCCTTCCTCGACCGCCACATTCCGCGCGAATCGGACCAGCTGGTGGCCGCCGCCGAAGAGCTGCTGCGCCAGGGCGACGCCGCGGGCGCCCGGGAGACGATCGAGCGGGCCCTCGGCGAGGACCCGGACAACCCCCGCGTGATCCTTGCCCTGGCCAGGCTGCAGGCCACCCTGGGCGAGATCGATCAGGCCGAGCAGACCCTGGCCACCCTGCCGCCGGACCAGCAGGAGAGCACCGAAGCGAAGTCGCTGAAGGCGCGCCTCCGGTTCGACCGGGTGGCCCTCTCCGCCCCGCCGCCGGAACAGCTGCAGCGGCGCCTGGAGGAGCAGCCGGACGACGCGGAGACCCTCTACCGGCTGGCCGCCCACCGGGTGATGGGGAACGACTTCGAACAGGCCCTGGAGCTGCTGCTGCGGCTGCTGCAGAAACACCGCAGCTGGAACGACGACGCGGCGCGCAGGGGCATGCTGGCCCTGTTCGATCTCCTGGGGCCGGACGATCCACTGGTGAGCCGTTACCGCAGCCGCATGTTCAACGCACTCCATTGACCGGCTGAGGCGGAAAGGGCGGCGCCGGCTCGGCTACCGGCGCTCCGCCCCGCTTGCCCGTGCCGGGGTACGGCGGTATCTTTCCCGGTACGCAGCACCAGCGAGGGTGAGCGATGAACCACGCCACCGGATCGACCATGCACTACCTGGGTTTCGGGCTGCGCCTGCGCCGGGAGTATCTGCAGCCGGTGCTGGCCGAACAGCCCGCGGTGGACTGGTTCGAGGTCATCACCGAGAACTACCTGGACGACGACAGTGCCCTGGCCGGGCTGGAGCGGCTGCGGGAACGCTACCCGCTGGTTCTGC
>DRKP01000029.1 GCA_011051715.1 Sedimenticola thiotaurini
CCGCAGAGGGCGCCGAGCGATTCATCCACTCTTCGATCGCATTGACCACTGCGAATCGGGATCCTTTGCGATCTTCGCGTTCTCTACGCCTTTGCGAGCAGGAAATCATTACTCTCGCCAAGACGCCAAGGCCGCAAGGTACGCCAAGTAGCTTATCTATCCTTCGATAGCATTGGCCACTGCGAATCAGGATCCTTAGTGATCTTAGCGTCCTTCGCGTCTTTGTGAGTGGGAAATTGTTTCTCCGTCATTGTTGGCACTCCGTCATTCCGGCGCAGGCCGGAATCAATGTTTCCGGGTACCGGGCTGGCGTTTTTTCTGCAGCGAACAGACTGGCGTTTACGCCGCAGGCGGCTATCCTTAGCCCATTTGTCCAACCATGGCAGGAGCGGGAGCAATGCTGATCGGCGTACCGAAAGAGATCAAGGTCGAGGAATACCGCGTGGGCGTCACCCCCGCCAGTGTGCGGGAACTGGTCGCCCATGGCCACCGGGTGCTGGTACAGCAGGGCGCCGGGAGCGGCGCCGGCCTGGACGACGCGGCCTACCGCGGGGCGGGGGCGGAGATGGTGGAGACGCCGGCGGAGATCTTCGAGCGGGCGGAGCTGATCGTCAAGGTGAAGGAGCCCCAGCCCGACGAGTGCCGCATGCTGCGCCAGGGCCAGCTGCTGTTCACCTACCTGCACCTGGCCCCCGATCCCCGCCAGACCGAACTGCTGCTGGCATCCGGTGTCACCGCCATCGCCTACGAGACGGTGCGGGAGAAGGACGGCTCGCTGCCCCTGCTGACACCCATGTCCGAGGTGGCGGGCCGGATGGCGATCCAGGCCGGTGCCATGTGCCTGGAGAAGACCCACGGTGGCGGCGGCATCCTGCTGGGCGGGGTTCCGGGCGTGCGGCCGGCGCGGGTGGTGGTGCTCGGTGGCGGGGTGGTGGGCAGCAACGCCCTGCGCATGGCCATGGGGCTGGAGGCGGACGTCACCGTCCTCGACCGCTCGGTGCCCCGGCTCACCGAGCTGGACCAGCTCTACGGTGGCCGCCTGGACACCATCTATTCCATTCGCGAGACGCTGGAGGAGCAGGTGCTGAACGCCGACCTGGTGATCGGCGCGGTACTGATCCCGGGCGCGGCGACGCCGAAACTGGTGAGCCGGGAGATGCTCGGCCGGATGCGTCCGGGATCGGTGCTGGTGGACGTCGCCATCGACCAGGGCGGCTGCTTCGAGACCTCCCGTCCCACCACCCACGCCGACCCCAGCTATATCGTCGACGGCATCGTCCACTACTGTGTCGCCAACATGCCCGGTGCCGTGGCCCACACCGCCACCTACGCCCTCAACAACGCGACCCTGCCCTATGTCCTGGAGCTGGCGGACAAGGGGTTCCCCGGCGCCCTGGCCGACGATCCCCGGCTGCTGGAGGGGCTGAACGTGCACCGGGGACGGGTCACCCACCCGGCGGTGGCCGAAAGCCTGGGCTATGACCATCTTCCGGCCAGTGAGGCACTGGCCCTGTGAACCGGAGCAGCCGATCCATGAAGCGATTCCTACTGACCCTGCCGGCGGCCCTGCTGGTGGCCGCTTCCACCGCCTCCGCGCTGGAGGTCAACATCACCCGCGGGATCGGCGCGTTCAGCGTCCGCCACGGCGAGCGCGAGGTGACCATCGTCCGCAACCAGGACACCGGCGCCACCCTGGAAGGGGACTTCGCCCTCACCTCGCGACCCTGCCCGCCGTTCTGTGCCCAGCCGATGCAGGCGGCGGAGGGCGTGGCCACCATAGGCGAGGTGGAGCTGGTCCAGTTCATGCGCGGCCCTCTGGCCGACGGCAGCGGCCTGCTGATCGATGCCCGCACCCCGGACTGGCACCGGCGCGGCACCATTCCCGGCTCCATCAACATCCCCTTCACCCAACTGAACCGGGCCCTCGGGGCGGACGAGTTCGCCCTGGAGGACACCCTGGTCCGGCTGGGGGCGAAGGAGACCGCGACGGGATGGGATTTCAGCGGCGCCAGACAGCTGGTGCTCTGGTGCAACGGCCCCTGGTGCGGCCAGTCGCCGGCGGCCATCCGCGGCCTGATCGAGGCCGGGTACCCGGCGGAGAAACTGAGCTACTACCGCGGCGGGATGCAGCTGTGGAAGGTGTTCGGCCTGCCGGTGGTGGATCCGGAAGGGCGCCTGCTGGAGGAGTGACCGGCGGGGGCGGCGCTGCTGCGGGGTTCGCCGCTACCGCGATTCGTGGCGCCCGAAAATTATACATCTATTTAATATCTGCTAGAATATCCACAGGTAATCGGCAGAGAATTAAACGATAGTATAATGTCTGAACCGGTCAAACGCCTGATCGAACATCTCGTGACCATCGCCCGTGAGCGCGGCATGACCCAGGCCGAGCTGGCCCGGCGGGCCGGGATGACGGCCGTCGGCCTGAGCAAGGCGAAGGCCCGGGGCGATATCCGCGCCTCCTCCCTGCAGCGGCTGGCGGCGGTCCTGGGGCTGGAGCTGGCCCTGCTGCCCCGCCGTTCCCGGGCGGCTGCGGCGATTCGCGCCGGCCGCTTCTTCCGGATCGGCGGTGAGGCGGCGGGGGGAGGGGAGGAGTGAGCCGCAACCGCCACGCGGTGATCTGGACCCGCGTCGGCGGCACGCCGGAGAAGATGGGCGACCTGGT
Source organism: Sedimenticola thiotaurini (assembly GCA_011051715.1). Classification (GTDB taxonomy): domain Bacteria; phylum Pseudomonadota; class Gammaproteobacteria; order Chromatiales; family Chromatiaceae; genus HyVt-443. Next base: position 2,666 of record DRKP01000029.1, read on the forward strand.
CGCCGGCGGTGACCGCATCTCGTTCACCTACACCGATGCCTATCTCGCCTCCGGTCTACCCGGCTTCTGTCTGCTGGGGGACGGCTCCATCTGGGGGCGCGACAGCGTGGTCTATCCCGTCAGCGAACGCATCCCGGTGTTCCCCCGGCTGCTCTCCCTGCTCCCCGGCCACAATCCGCGCAACCTGCAGCGCCGCCACTATCTCGACATCCTGCGTGCCCGGCTCGGTCGCGAACCGCCGCCGGGGCCGGAGACCGAGTGGCAGCTCCTCCTGCTCGGCGGACACGGCGGCATCGGCCACGTGGACGTGTTCGCCGACGATCGTGCCGCGGCCGACTGGTACCGGCGCGAGGGAAGGCCGGCCGCCCCATCGTCGCCCACCGGCGACAGCCGCTCCCAGTTGTGGCGCATGCTCAGGCGCGAGGTGCTGGACCAGAATCTGGATTTCGACGCGGCGGTGGTCGAGCAGCTGCTCGGTCCCACTCCCTCGGTGGGGGGCATGATCCCCAAACTGCTGGTGGCGATCGATCCCGACCGGACCGATGCGAGCTTCTTCCCGCCGGGCAGCCCCGGCCTGGTGGACGTGGTGCTGAAGATCGAGCCGCCGGAGTACCCCGGGCTGCTGGACCTGGAGGCCCTGTGCCTGCGCCTGCACCGGGAGGCCGGATTCGAGGTGCCGGAACACTGGCGCATCGACGGTGACGATCTGCGCTTCCTCGCGGTGGAGCGGTTCGACCGGGATGCCGATGGCCGGCCGCTGCCGATGGAATCCCTGTTCTCGGTGATCGCCACCGGTGATCACCGCTTCCGGGAGACGGGGGACCTGCTGCTGGACGAGCTCGGTGACGTGATCGCCCGACTTGGCCAGGTGGCGGTGCTGCCGTCCGACACGGCGGAACTGCTCTACCGTCGCATACTGCTTGCCCTGCTCACCGGCAACGGCGACCTGCACCTGGACAACCTCTCCCTGCTCGGCGGCCTCGACGACTGCCGCCTGGCGCCGGTCTACGATCCGGCGCCGATGCGGGCCTGGCCGCGCCACGACCTGGTCAGCGCCATCCCCTTCGACCCTGCGGGCCACCCCGACCACGGCGCCTTCTTCATCGCACTGGGGAGCCGGTTCGGCCTGGAACGGGAGGCGGTGCAGCGCTGTGTCCGGGAGAGCCTGGCTGCAACCGCCGGATACGTCGATCGGGTACAGGCGCTGGAGCGGGTGCCCCGGGCCCAGCGCCAGCGCCTGGCCGGAATCGCCG
>DRKP01000030.1 GCA_011051715.1 Sedimenticola thiotaurini
ACGAGGCCCTGCTGGAGCCACCGCCAGGGGCCTCGCCGCTGTGGCGACGCACCCGGGTGACCGGGCTGTTCCCCGGCGACACCGATACCGATGGCCTGCGTGACGCCATCCAGCGCAGCCTGGCCCCCGAGGCGAGCCGGGGACTGGAACTGGAGATGCTGGCGGATCGTGCCTGGGAGCGGGCCTGGCTGGAGCGCTTCCACCCCATGCGCTTCGGCGAGCGGCTGTGGGTCTGTCCCGACGGCCAACGGCCGGACAGCCGGGACGGCGTGTTCCTGGACCTGGACCCGGGTCTCGCCTTCGGCACCGGCACCCACCCGACCACCGCCCTCTGTCTCTCCTGGCTGGACCGGGCCGATATCGCCGGGAAGAGAGTGCTCGACTTCGGCTGCGGCTCCGGTATCCTCTCCATCGCCGCCCTCCGGCTGGGAGCGGCCCACGCCATCGCCGTCGACCACGATCCCCAGGCGCTGGAGGCGACCCGTGCCAACGCCCTCCGCAACGGCGTGCTGGAACGGCTGGAGACCGCCTCCGGCGGGCTGCCACCGGAACTGCGGGTGGACCTGGTTCTGGCCAATATCCTGGCCGGTACCCTGATCGAACTGGAGCCGGTGCTGGCCCGCCACCTGGTGCCGGGCGGACATCTCCTCCTGTCCGGCATCCTCGCCGGGCAGGCCGACCAGGTGGGCGCCGCCTACGCTGCCGACTTCGCCCTGCAGCCACCCCGGCAGCTGGAGGAGTGGGTCCTGCTGGAGGGGAGACGACGCTGACACCATGTACACCCGCTGCCCCCACTGCCGGACCCTGTTCCGCGTCCATCCACAGCAGCTGAGCGCCGCCCGGGGACGCGCCCGCTGCAGCCACTGCGGCCAGGTGTTCGACGCCATCGAACAGCTGCAGAGCGAACCCGACACCGATGAAGGCGGGCAGCAGACGGCTGCCGGGACACCGCCGCAGCCGCCAGCGGAGGCCCCCGCTCCGGCGGCCGTCAGCGAAGCAACGACGGCGGAGGATCCGCACCTGGATACGACCCTGGGGGGCTTCGAGGTGGAGCTGGGGCCGGCACCGGTGGAGCAGGGCGTCACCCTGGAACCGCCGGACGAGTCCACCCTCGATGCCGAGCTGCGCCGGATGGCGGAGTTCTACGAGCAGACGGTCGAGCAGAGCAGGGAGTGGTCCACCGCCCTGACGCCGCCGCCGGCGATGGAGATCCCGCTGGATGCGGACCGGCTCACCCTGTCACCGCCGGGTGCCGACATCCACGACGACGGCAGGACGACAAGGGAGACACCTGACGACACCCCCCTGGCGGCGACACCCGTGGGGCCCGCGCCGTCCAGGCCCGGTCCCCCTCCGCAAGCGTCGGACGAACTCCCCCCGCCGCCAAAAAAGAGGAAGAAGAGGAGGGGCGGACGTGCCGGCTGGTTCATCGGCGTGCTGCTGCTGCTCGCTGCGGCCCTGGCCCAGCTGGCCTGGTTCCAGCGTCAGCGGCTGCTCACCGACCCGCGCAGCCGCCCCCTGCTGGAGCAGCTCTGTGAGCGCTTCGACTGCACCCTGCCACCGGTCAGCGCCCCGCAACGGCTGAAGGTGCTGCAACGGTCGGTGGTCGGCCACCCGGACCGGCCGGGGGGGTTGCTGATCCGCCTGCGCTTCGTCAACCAGGCGCCGTTTCCGCAGCCCTACCCGCTGCTGCAGATGACCCTGTTCGATCGTAACGGGAAGCCCCTGGGCCGGCGCCGGTTCCGCCCGGAACAGTATCTCGCCACCCCTGTTGGTGACCGCTCACTCCTGCAGCCGGGGCAGCAGGTCGACGTCAAGATGGGTCTGGTCGATCCGGGGCCCGCGGCCACCGGCTTCAAGTTCGATTTCCTCCCTGCCGGCGCAACCACGGCCCCGGCCACCACGGCGCACTGAAAAATCGGCGGCGGCCCTTTGCCTGCCTGCAGATTCATCGTAAACTGAATGGCCTTTCCCCCCGTGCCGCCGTTCTGAGGAAGCCCGTATCCGCCATGCGAATAGGCCCCCATGCCCTGGAGAACAACCTGCTGCTGGCACCCATGGCCGGGGTCACCGACCGACCGTTCCGTCAGCTCTGCCGTGAGCTTGGGGCCGGGATGGCGGTATCCGAGATGGTCGCTTCCAACACCGCACTGCACGCCACCCGCAAGACGGTACGCCGGCTCGACTTCGCCGGCGAGGCGGGTCCGGTGGCGGTACAGATCGTGGGGGCCGACCCGGCCACCATGGCGGAGGCGGCGCGGGCCAACGTGGCCCACGGGGCCGACATCATCGACATCAACATGGGCTGCCCGGCGAAGAAGGTGTGTCGTGTTGCCGCCGGCTCCGCCCTGCTGCGGGACGAGAACCTGGTCCGCCATATCCTTGCCGCCGTGGTGGACGCGGTCGATGTACCCGTCACCCTGAAGATCCGCACTGGCTGGGATCCGGCGAGCCGCAACGGGGTGGCCATCGCCCGCATCGCCGAGGAGCAGGGGATCCAGGCCATCGCGGTGCATGGCCGCACCCGCGCCTGCGGGTACGCCGGCAACGCCGAGTACGACACCATCCGCCGGATCAAGCAGGCGGTGACCATCCCGGTGATCGCCAACGGTGACATCGACGGGCCGCACAAGGCGCGGCAGGTGCTGGAGCAGACCGGTGCCGACGGCCTGATGATCGGCCGCGCCGCGCGCGGACGGCCCTGGCTGTTCCGCCAGATCGGCCACTACCTGGAGACGGGGCGGGTCGCCGCGGAACCGGCGCCGGCGTGGATCGGACGGCTGGTGCAGCGCCACGTCCGCGAACTGCACCGCTTCTACGGGGAATACCAGGGGCTGCGTATCGCGCGCAAACACATCGGCTGGTACAGCCGGGGCCTGCCGGGCGGCAACGGATTCCGGCAGACGATCAACAGAACAGACTCAGCAGAGCAGCAGCTGCTCCTCATCGGACGCTTCTTTGCCAAGCTGGGCGAGACACGGGAGATGGCAGCATGACGACGGGGGCCATGCACAAGCAGTCCGCAGAGCGGACCCGCTTTTCAGTCGCCAGGAACACCAGCAAGGAACCACTGCGCGAATGCGTGCGGGATGCACTGAACGCCTATTTCCGGCAGCTCGACGGCCATGCCGCCGCCGACCTCTACCGACTGGTTATGAGCGAGGTGGAGCAGCCGTTGCTGGAGACAGTGATGCAATATACCCAGGGGAACCAGACCCGGGCCGCCCGTGCCCTGGGCATCAGCCGCAGCACCCTGCGCAAGAAACTGGCCCTGTACGGCCTGGATTGAAGCCGGCCCGGCTGCCGGACCGGATCAAGTGGTTGCCCCGACAGGCTGGTGGAAACCGCAGTCGAGGGAGGAATCGGGGCAAGCGGGAACCCGGCAGCAGATCATCGACGGAGCCGCTGCCGGACACGACATCCCCGCCCATGACGACAGGCCACCGATTCCGCCGCCAGTCTTCCCGGTTCCGGCCACACCATCGTTCAACGACCCACCCAGAGAGCAGCCATGTCAGCGATCAAAAGAGCCCTCATCAGCGTTTCCGACAAGACCGGCATCGTGGAATTCGCCCGCGCCCTGAACGGGCACGGCGTCGAGATCCTCTCCACCGGCGGCACCGCCCGCCTGCTTGGCGAAAACGGCATCCCGGTGACCGAGGTGTCGGAGTACACCGGCTTTCCCGAGATGATGGACGGGAGGGTCAAGACCCTGCACCCGAAGATCCATGGCGGCATCCTCGGCCGGCGCGGCACCGACGACCTGGTGATGGCTGAGAACGGCATCCAGCCCATCGACATGATCGTGGTCAACCTCTACCCGTTCGAACAGACCGTGGCCGACCCGGAGTGCGACCTGGGCACCGCCATCGAAAACATCGACATCGGCGGGCCCACCATGCTGCGCGCCGCGGCCAAGAACCACGCCGACGTCACCGTGGTGGTGGACGCGGCCGACTACCAGCGGGTGCTGGACGAGATGGCGCAGCACCATGGCGCCGTCAGCGCCGACACCCGCTTCGACCTGGCGGTGAAGACCTTCGAGCACACCGCTGCCTACGACGGTGCCATCGCCAACTACCTGGGCACCCGGCTGGAGAGCGAGCCCAGCGACTTTCCGCGCACCATCAACCTGCAGTTCCGCCAGGTGCAGACCATGCGCTACGGTGAGAATCCCCACCAGAAGGCGGCCTTCTTCACCGAACGGGACCAGCCGGAAGCGTGTATCTCCACCGCGCGCCAGCTGCAGGGGAAGGAGCTCTCCTACAACAACATCGCCGACACCGACGCCGCCCTGGAGTGCGTCAAGCAGTTCGCCGAAGGCCCCACCTGCGTCATCGTCAAGCACGCCAATCCCTGCGGTGTCGCCACCGCCGGCTCCCTGCTGGAGGCCTACGACCGCGCCTACAGCACCGACCCCGAGTCCGCCTTTGGCGGCATCATCGCCTTCAACGGCACCCTGGACGGAGCCACCGCCGCTGCCATCGTGGAGCGCCAGTTCGTCGAGGTGATCATCGCGCCGAAGGTGTCACCGGAGGCGCTGGAGGCGGTCGGCGCCAAGAAGAACGTGCGTGTGCTGGAGTGCGGGGAGTGGGCCGCCGAGGCGATCCACCGGCTCGATTTCAAGCGCGTCAACGGCGGCCTGCTGGTGCAGGACGCCGACCTGCAGCTGACCCACGGCCACAAGGTGGTCACCCGGCGCACCCCGACCGACAGGGAGATGGAGGACCTGCTGTTCACCTGGCGGGTGGCCAAGTTCGTCAAGTCCAACGCCATCGTCTACGGCCGTGACCGGATGACCATCGGCGTCGGTGCCGGCCAGATGAGCCGGGTCAACTCCGCCCGCATCGCCGCCATCAAGGCGGAACAGGCGGGGCTGGAGGTGCCCGGCTCGGTGATGGCCTCCGATGCCTTCTTCCCCTTCCGCGACGGCCTGGACAACGCCGCCGCAGCCGGTATCCGCGCGGTGATCCAGCCCGGCGGCTCCATGCGTGACGAAGAGGTGATCGCCGCCGCCGACGAACACGACATCGCCATGGTGTTCACGGGGATGCGGCATTTCAGGCACTGATTGCATCGGGGCCGAGGACCGAGGGCCGAGCGACCCCCTCGTTCCTTGGCCCTTGGCCCTCCATGACGAAAATCCATCCCACCGCCCTGATCGATCCCGCCGCCGAGCTCCACCCCACGGTGGAGGTCGGCCCCTTCACCATCATCGAGGACGGCGTCACCATCGGCGAGGGATGCCGCATCGAGAGCGCGGTACGCATCTACCGCGGCACGCGCATGGGACGGGACAACCGGGTCTGCCACGGCGCCATGCTCGGCTGCGAGCCCCAGGATCTCAGCTTCGAGCCGGCGCGCAGCCGGCCGCTGGTGATCGGCGACCACAACCACTTCAAGGAGGGGGTCAACGTCAGCCGCGGGGTCAAGACCAAGGCCGGCACCCTGATCGGCGACCACAACTACCTGATGGGCAACTTCCACGTCGGCCACGACTGTGTCATCGGCAACCACAACGTGCTCGGCCACGGCACCGTGCTGGCCGGACACGTCACCATCGGTGATCACGTCTTCGTCTCCGGGGTGGCGGCGATCCACCAGTTCACCTATATCGGCGACCGGGCGATGATCGCCGGCTGCGCCAAGATCGTGAAGGACATCCCCCCCTACACCATCGGCGACGGCAACCCGGCCCGCGTCTCCGGCATCAACAGCATCGGCCTGCGCCGCGGCGGCATTCCCGCCGCCACCCGCCGCGCCATCAAGCAGGCCTACCACACCCTCTACCACGCCGGCCTCAACATCGGCGACGCCCTGGCGCGGCTGAAGGAGCAGGGTGGGCATGGACCCGAGGTGAAGAACATCATCCGCTTCTTCGAACGCAGCGAACGCGGGGTGACGGCGCATCGCTGAGCGGAGCGCCGCTCCTGCGGGCTCTTGTTGGAGGGTGGGGCTTCCCCGCAGCCGCCGGGGCGTTCCGTTCCGCCTGTGGAGGCCCTCCGCCGGTGGACATTCGCAGCGACCCATCACACAGGGCCGACACCGAAGGCCCGGAACGTCACGGCGGACGCACCACGGCTGGAAGGCTGCGTCGACGAAGGGCTCCACGGCAGGATGCCGCTCTACGGGCCCTTTTGACGGATGGAGGTTTCTCCGCGTCCGCCGGGGCGTTCCGGGCCGCCTGTGGAGGCCCTCCGCCGGCGGACGTTCGCAGCGACCCATCACACAGGGCCGACACCGAAGGCCCGGAACGTCACGGCGGACGCGCCACGGCTGGAAGGCTGCGTCGACGAAGGGCTCCACGGCGGGATGCCGCTCTACGGGCCCTTTTGACGGATGGAG
>DRKP01000031.1 GCA_011051715.1 Sedimenticola thiotaurini
ACCTCGTCGGCCCCGTCCACCACATGGTTGTTGGTCAGGATGTAGCCGTCGTCGGAGATGATGAAACCGGAGCCGAGGGACTCGGCGTCGAATTCGCGCGGCCCCCCCTCGTCCCCGCCCTGCCCCTCTTCGAAGAAGCGGCGGAAGAACTCGTTGAACGGGCTGTCCTCGGGCAGATCGGGGATCTTGAAATCGTGTTTGAAGCGGCTGTTCATGGAGCGGTGCTGGGTGGTGCTGATATTGACCACCGCCGGGCTGTTCTCCCGCGCCAGGTCGACGAAATCGGGCAATGATCTGGCCTGGGCCAGGGAGGTCAACAGCAGCATGAGCAGCAGGCCGGCAGCCGTGCCGGCACCTTTACCCGGGAAGACAAGTCGCTTCATCGATTACTCCTCGTTTGGCTGCGGCCCGCGAGCGGCCGGCCGTGGATCGAAAATCGTGTTCGTTGCCGGCGCCGCTGTTTCCGCGGGCATGCGGTCGGCACCGTTCCCTCAGGACGAGTGGATCTGGCGCGGGTGGAACCGGACCTGGAACTCCGCGGCGTGGCGCAGGATGGTCGGCTGGTGGCGCGGATCGCGCTGCACCCCGCGGGCGAACCGGCGCACCCCCAGCAGGCCGAGGGCAAGGCCGGCGACGCCGCCGAAGATGGCGAAGGGCTCGGGATCGGCCCCGCCGAGCCAGCCCCCGAGCCACTGGGCGGCGATCGCGCCCAGGATCAGGGCCAGCAGCGGCAGCATGTAGAAGACGAAGGAGGTTCGGGTCAGGGTCGACTCCTCCAGCCCGATCACCACCTCGTCACCGGGCCTGGCGCCGACCGGATTCAGCACCCTGACCCGGCTGCGCCGGCTGCCCAGCACCTTGGACAGGGCGGCGGTGCCGCAGGCGCCCCTGGCGCTGCAGTTGCCGCAGCTGCTGCTGCGTTCGGTCTCGACCAGGGCGAACTCGCCCTCGCAGTCCACCACCAGGGCCTGTTCCTCGATCATGGCTCACCGTTCCAGCGGGTGCCCTGGCCGATCCGCTCCACCGTGACGGCGGGCACCGAACCGACCACGGTCACCTGAAAACTGTCCACCATCCGGCCATATGCGTTGACCGCACCCATGCGTGAGCCCCCGTTCCAGCCCTCCTCGGCGTCGGCCCGCTCGATGTAGACCGAGGCGGAGGCGAGACCGTCGGACAGGATATAGTGCTCGACCGCCGGCCGGCCGTCACCGGCCGGGCTGCGGGCGTGGAGGGTCACCTGGAATCCCGGGGGCAGGTCGTCGAACTCCCAGTCACCGGTATCGACGACGCGCGCAGGGCGGCTCTGGGTCCAGGCATAGTTTTCACTGCCTTCGAGGGAGACCTCGGTCACCGCCGGTGCGGCGCTGCCCAGGGTCAGGGAGGTGAACATGATCTGGGAGATCGGCCGGGAGTCGGTCCCCAGCAGGTCGGTCTTCAGTGGCAGCGCGGTGTCCCGGTCCAGGAACAGCCGGTAGCCGTAGCGATAGTGGTCCCGTGGCAGGATCGCCACCACCTGTGCCTGGCGGCCGGTGACGCGGGTCTGTCCCAGCAGACGGAAATCGTACCAGCGGGAGAGGCCGTCCACGTCCATGGAGAAGACCGCCCGCATGCCGGCGCCCTCGATGCGGCGTCCCACCGAGACCGAACGGGCGTCGGGTGCCACGCAGATCACGGAGGCGCTGTCCCGCACCACCTCCCGGGCGGCCCCGTTGAGGGAAATCAGCCGTTCCCGTTCACCGTCCGTGTCTGTGGTATGGATCACCCGCATCGCCTCCAGCTGCTCGCCGTGGAGATAGACGAAGGTGCCTTCGTAGTCGAGATTGTGGACCGCCCGGTTCATGGCGGTGAGCCAGCCGCGCACGTCCTGCGGCTCGGCGCTCACCGGCGACTGCATCAGCAGCCCGGACAACAGCAGCGGCAGGTATCGGATCATGGCCTGCCGCTGTCGTAGCTGACGAAGGTGGCGTAGGGCATCATCCCGCCGAGGCCGCGGGCGGATGCGTACTCGTTGTGGTCCACCAGGAAGCGGTTGAGCTTGGACTCCACCGACGGCTGTCGCAGATTCTTCCAGCGGGTGCCGTCGCCAAAGTCGTCGATCGGCTGGGGGGCGGCCGCCAGCTGCACCGCAGCCGGGCGGGGCTGGCTCACCGGTACCGCCGCCAGCTGGGGTGATCCGCCACTGTCGGGGGCGTCGAGGCGGGGCCAGGCGAACAGGGTGACCACCGCCACCGATGCGGCGATGGCGGCGCCGGCGGCCGGTTTCATCCACGGCTCCCGGAACAGGGCCCGGCGACGCGGGCTGGACGGCGCCAGGATGGCCGGTTCCCGCTCGATCTCTACGCGCACCCGGTCGGCGATGCCGGCGGCGGAGATGCGCATCCCCTCTCCACGCATGATATCGCCGATCAGGTGGTACCGGTCCCAGGTCTGGCGCAACTCGTCGGAACGCTCGACCCGGTCGAGGGTCGCCCCGGCCTCGCCGTGGTTCAGTTCGTTGTCCAGAAACGCGGAGACGTGCTCTTTGGTCTGTTCGTTCATCGTCGTACCCGATATCTGCATGGAGTATCAGAAAACCGACCCTCGTCCAGCCTGGTCGTCCCTATTCGCCACTTCCTCACCGCTCCGTCCCGGGTCAGGGTTCCAGCAACGGCCGAAGCCGGTTGTCGATCGCCGCCCGCGCCCGGAAGATGCGGGAGCGCACCGTCCCCACCGGGCAGTCCATGGCGCGGGCGATCTCCTCGTAACTGAGACCTTCCAGCTCCCTCAGGGTGATCGCCGTGCGCAGGTCCTCCGGCAGGTCGTCCATCGCCTGTTTCACCGTCTCCGCCAGCTCGTCGGTCAGCAGGTGGTGTTCCGGCGTGGCATGCTCCTTGAGGCGGGTACCCACGTCCAGCTGCTCGGCGGTCTCGGCGTCGACGTCGCTGCCCGGCGGTCTCCGGCCCTGGGCCACCAGGTAGTTCTTCGCCGTGTTGATGGCGATCCGGTACAGCCAGGTGTAGAAGGCGCTGTCGCCGCGGAAGTTGGGCAGGGCCCGGTAGGCTTTGATGAAGGCTTCCTGCGTCACATCCAGTGTCTCGCTCGGATCCCGCACGTAACGGGAGATCAGGTTGGCCACCTTTTGCTGGTACTTGAGAACCAGCAGATCGAAGGCCTTCTTGTCGCCGCGCTGCACCCGCGACACCAGCTCCTGGTCTACTTCCCGCTCGCCCATCCGGGTCGACTCCCTGATCGTGGCAAGCGCCTGTCCAGATACACTCTGATGGACCATTGGCTGGTTGATAAGTTCTCGGACATGGCGGTTTTTTCTGTTCTCGTCTCCCGACGTTTACGCTAGGATGAGAAGGTATCGAGACGGTACCCCTCGTCGCACTGGCTGGATGGAGTAAAACGGCTCGGATTATGACCGTTCGGCCGCCTCCCGGCAAACGCCGGTTCCGTCTCCGGCATGGACAAAACCCGGCCACACCCGATGCGGGACCGGGCCTGGCAGGCGGATCCCATGACTACTGATCACGACCACCGTTACGACGTCCTCATCATCGGCAGCGGCGCCGCCGGTCTGAGCCTGGCGCTGCGGCTTCCCACCTCGATCCGGGTCGGCATCATCGCCAAGAGCCGGCTCAGCGAGGGGAACACCTACTATGCCCAGGGCGGCATCTCCGCGGTGCTGGACGAGAGCGACTCCCTCGATGCCCATATCGCCGACACCCTGGATGCGGGCGCCGGCCTGTGCGACGAGGCCACCGTCGCCCTGGTGGTGAACAAGGGCCCGGAGAACATCCAGTGGCTGCTGGACGAGGGGGTCTCCTTCACCCGCGGCCGCGATCCCGGCTCCGGCTACCATCTGACCCGGGAGGGGGGGCACTCCCACCGCCGCGTGGTCCATGCCGCCGATGCCACCGGCAAGGCGGTGGAGACCACCCTGGAGCAGCAGGTGATGGCGCGGGACAACGTCTCCCTGTTCGAGAACCACAACGCAGTCGACCTGATCATCGGTGACCGTGACCGGCCCGGCGACAAGCACTGCCTGGGCGCCTACGTGCTGAACAAGGCCAGTGGCCACGTGGAGACCTTCACCGCCCGCTTCACCGTGCTCGCCACCGGTGGCGCCAGCAAGGTCTACCTCTATACCAGCAACCCCGACGTCTCCACCGGCGACGGCATCGCCATGGCCTGGCGCGCCGGGGCAAGGGTGGCGAACATGGAGTTCATCCAGTTCCACCCCACCTGCCTCTACCACCCCCACGCCAAGTCGTTCCTGATCTCGGAGGCGCTGCGCGGCGAGGGGGGGCGGCTGCTGCTGCCCGACGGCACCCGCTTCATGCCGGCGTTCGACCAGCGCGCCGAGCTGGCCCCGCGCGACATCGTCGCCCGCGCCATCGACCACGAGATGAAGCGCCTGGGGGCGGACTGCGTCTATCTGGACATCAGCCACAAGCCGGCGGAGTTCATCCGCGAACACTTCCCCACCATCCATGCCAAGTGCCTCGAATTCGGCATCGACATCACCCGGGAGCCGATCCCGGTGGTGCCGGCCGCCCACTACACCTGCGGCGGGGTGATGACCGACCGCAACGCCCGTACCGACATCCCGCGCCTGTTCGCCATCGGCGAGACCGCCTACACCGGCCTGCACGGGGCCAACCGGATGGCCAGCAACTCCCTGCTCGAGTGCCTGGTGTTCGCGCAGCAGGCGGCGCAGGAGATCCAGCGCGAACTGCCGACGACGCCGGCGCCGGAGGAGGTCCCGGACTGGGACGAGAGCCGGGTGACCAACTCCGACGAGGAGGTGGTGGTGGCCCACAACTGGGAGGAGCTGCGCCGCTTCATGTGGGACTACGTCGGCATCGTGCGCAGCAACAAGCGGCTGGAGCGGGCCAAGCGGCGCATCGTGCTGCTGAAGCAGGAGATCCGGGACTACTACAGCAACTTCCGTGTCCACAACGACCTGCTGGAGCTGCGCAACCTGGTGGAGGTGGCCGGGCTGATCATCCGCTCCGCCCGCCATCGCCGCGAGAGCCGGGGTCTGCACTACACCCTCGACTTCCCCCGCCGCGACGACCGCTTCCAGCGCCAGCCGACGGTGCTGATGCCGGACAACTTCGACCCCGCCTCGGTCCCCACCGACCCGTAGAAGCGGCGCCCCGCCGCGAACCGGGTGGGGTGGTGGCATGTTCGTTCGCGCCGGGGGCGGCGCTCCTACCGGTCCCTTCCAATGTAGGAGCGGCGCCCTCGCCGCGAATACGGGGTTTTTTCGGTTGTGTCGCGATGTTCCCTTTACGGCGGGGCGTTCAGCAGCCGTACCCGCAGCCGCCGGCGCTGCCCGGCATCGCAGTTGTCGGGCAACAGGACCAGGCAGCGGCGGCCACCTTCGTCCAGGCGCAGATTCAACACCATCAGATGCGGCCAGACCCGGCTGTGGCCCAGCAGGCGCGCCGGCCGGGCGGTGCCGTCGTTCCGCAGCAGCAGACAACCGCCCTCCCCCTGCAGGACCAGCCGCACCGTCCCGGTCATGTGCCGGCGCCAGGCCGCCAGCGCCGACAGGAGCACGGCGACGAGCAGGAGCAGGAAGGCCCCGTGGCGCTGTCCGAGAGCCGCCACCGGCACCACGGCCGCGGCATGGCTGGACAGGATAAAGCCGCCGAGCAGACGGGAGGGGCGGATCTCGACCGCCAGATCGGGAGGTGAAATCTTCATCGCTACGTCCCTGTAACGAATGGTTGCGGCGGCACCCGTGCCGGATCACGGGGCACAGCCGGAGCCTGCCACGGCGCCGCCTGCGCCGCAAGGAGGAAGAGGTGAAGGACGCGGGTTCAGACGGCCCGGCGGATCTTCTCCACCAGCGCCATGTAGCCGGGATCGGACGGCACCACGTACCCCATCAGCCAGTCCAGCAGCAGCTGGTCCTCCAGCTGCAGCATGCGTGCGAACAGCGCCTTCTCGTCCTCGCCGAGGGCGTCGAATCCCCGCTCCAGGAATCCCTGCAGCAGCAGATCCAGCTCCAGCATGCCGCGGCGGCACTGCCAGCGCAGGCGGTCGGCAGAGGCGCCCTCCCCCCCCGTCATCAGATGGCGTTCTTCAGCATCAGCTCCTTGATCTGGCCGATGGCGCGGGTGGGGTTGAGCTGCTTGGGGCAGACCTCGACGCAGTTCATGATGGTGTGGCAGCGGAACAGGCGGTAGGGGCCCTCCAGGGCATCGAGCCGCTCGTCGGTGGCCTGGTCGCGGCTGTCGGCGAGAAAACGCCACGCCTGCAGCAGCGCCTGGGGACCGTGGAACTTGTCCGGGTTCCACCAGAACGAGGGGCAGGCGGTGGAGCAGCAGCCGCACATGATGCATTCATAGAGGCCGTCGAGGCGGTCACGCTCCTCGGGCGACTGCAGGATCTCCTGTTCCGGCAGCGGGTCACGGCGGATCAGGTAGGGCTTCACCGCCCGGTACTGCTGGTAGAACTGGCTCATGTCCACCACCAGGTCGCGGATCACCGGCCGCCCCGGCAGCGGCCGGATCACGATCGGTTCCCGGTAGTCCTTGACCGGGGTGATGCAGCCGAGCACGTTGTGGCCGTTGACGTTGATGCCGTCGGAACCGCACACCCCCTCGCCGCAGGAGTGACGGAAGCTGAGGGACTCGTCCTGGGCCTTCAGCGCCAGCAGGGCGTCCCGGAACATCATGCCCGGGGTCGGCTCCAGGTCGAAGTCCTGCAGGTAGGGTTCCCGGTCCCTGTCCGGGTCGTACCGGTAGATGCGGAATCTCATGCCTCGCTCCTCGGGAGTTGCATCAATACACCCGCGGCTTGGGCGGGAAGGATTCGACGGTCAGGGGCTTGGTGCGCACCGGCTTCCACTCCAGTTCGTCCCCCTCCTTGAAATAGAGACTGTGCTTCATCCAGTTGGCGTCGTCGCGCTCGGGAAAGTCGATGCGGGAGTGGGCGCCCCGGCTCTCTTCCCGCGCCTCGGCCCCGAGCAGGGTGGCCATGGCGATGTCGACCAGGTTCTCCAGCTCCAGGGCCTCGATGCGGGCGGTGTTGAAGACCCGGCTGTGGTCCCTGAGGCGGGCATCCGGCAGCCGCTCGCGGATCGACTTCAGCTTCTCCACCCCGGCGCGCATCACCTCGGCGGTGCGGAATACGGAGCAGTGCTCCTCCATCACCTGCTTCAGCTCCGCCTTCAGCTCCTTCACGTCGAGCCCGTCGCCGGTGCGGTCCCAGCGGGTGAGACGCTCCATGGCGCGATCCACCCCGGCCATGCTCAGGGGGCGGTGGTGTGGATGGTCGGCCACGTACTGGATGATGTCGCGGCCGGCGGCGCGGCCGAACACCAGGATGTCGAGCAGGGAGTTGCCGCCCAGGCGGTTGGCGCCGTGTACCGAGACGCAGGCGCACTCACCGGCGGCGTAGATGCCCGGCACCACCTCCTCCGGGCCGGTGCCCGTGGGGGCCACCACCCGGCCGAAGCGGTCGGTGGGGATGCCGCCCATGACGTAGTGGGCGGTGGGAAACACCGGGATCGGCGTCTCCGCCGGATCGATGTGGAGAAAGGTGCGGCACATGTCGCGGATGCCGGGCAGCCGCTTGCCGACGATCTCCACCCCCAGGTGGTCCAGCTTCAGCATCACGTGGTCGCCGGCGGGCCCACAGCCGCGCCCCTCGCGCACCTCGGTGGCGATGGCCCGGGAGACCACGTCGCGGCTGGCCAGGTCCTTGGCGTTGGGGGCGTAGCGCTCCATGAAACGCTCGCCGTCCCGGTTCACCAGGTAGCCGCCCTCGCCGCGTGCCCCCTCGGTGATCAGCATCCCCTTGCCGGCGATGCCGGTGGGATGGAACTGGAAGAACTCCATGTCCTGCAGCGGGATGCCGGCGCGCAGGGCCATCGCCATGCCGTCGCCGGTGTTGATGTGGGCATTGGTGGTGGTGCGGAACAGCTGGCCGCAGCCGCCGGAGGCGATCAGGGTCGCCTTGGCCTCGATCAGCAGCGGCTCCCCGGTCTCGATCTCCAGCACCAGGGCGCCGAGGATGGCGCCGTCGTCGTCGCGGATCAGGTCGACGGCGAAGTACTCGTCGAAGAAGTGGGTCTTGGCACGGATGTTCTGCTGGAACAGGGTGTGCAGGATGGCGTGGCCGGTGCGGTCGGCGGCGGCGCAGGTGCGGATCGCCTGGGGCCCGCCGAACTCCTGGCTCTGGCCGCCGAAGGCGCGCTGGTAGATGCGGCCGTTGTCGAGGCGCGAGAAGGGCACGCCGTTGTGTTCCAGCTCGTAGACGGTGGGGATCGCCTCCCGGCACATGAACTCGATGGCATCCTGGTCGCCCAGGTAGTCCGATCCCTTGACGGTGTCGAACATGTGCCAGTGCCACTTGTCGGCGGAGACGTTGGCGAGG
>DRKP01000032.1 GCA_011051715.1 Sedimenticola thiotaurini
CCCGCCAGGCGGCTGGCGGGGCGCACCGGGCCGCCTGTGGAGGCCCTCCCCAAAAGCCCGGTCCAAGGCACCACCCCACCAGGGCCGACACCGAAGGCCCGGGGCGGCGCGGCAGACGCCCCCGCCGGCACCCGAACCTGCCTGGCGGCTGGCGGGGCGCACCGGGCCGCCTGTGGAGGCCCTCCCCAAAAGCCCGGTCCAAGGCACCACCCCACCAGGGCCGACACCGAAGGCCCGGAGCGTCACGGCAGACGCCCCCGCCGACACCCGAACCCGCCAGGCGGCTGGCGGGGCGCACCGGGCCGCCTGTGGAGGCCCTCACCCAAAGCCCGGTCCAAGGCACCACCCCAACAGGGCCGACACCGAAGGCCCGGGGCGGCGCGGCAGACGCCCCCGCCGACACCCGAACCCGCCAGGCGGCTGGCGGGGCGCACCGGGCCGCCTGTGGAGGCCCTCCCCGAAAGCCAGGTCCAAAGCGTCGCCCCACCAGGGCCGACACCGAAGGCCCGGGGCGCCACGGCAGACGCCCCCACCCGAACCTGCCGGGCAGCTGCACACCTGTAACGGTTTACCCGAGACCAACGACCACGACCCGAGGAAACACCATGGAGATCCAACAGATCCACCACGTCGCCTACCGCTGCAAGGACGCCCGGGAGACAGTGGAGTTCTACACCCGGGTGATGAACATGCCCTTCATGCTGGCGATCTCGGAAGACCGGGTACCCTCCACCAAGGAGCCCGACCCCTACATGCACGTCTTCCTCGACGCCGGCAACGGCAACATCCTGGCCTTCTTCGAAATCCCCAACTCACCGCCCATGGGCCGAGACCCCAACACCCCCGAGTGGGTACAACACATCGCCTTCCAGGTGAAAGACGAAGCGGCCCTGCTGGCAGCGAAGACCGAACTCGAGGAGAAAGGCATCGAAGTGGTGGGACCCACCAACCACGGCATCATCAAATCGATCTACTTCTTCGATCCCAACGGCCACCGGCTGGAACTGACCACCATCACCGCCACCCCGGAGACAATGCGGGAACTGAACGAAATCGCGCCGCAAATGCTGGAACAATGGGCCCGGACCCGCAGAACCGTGGACCACGCCGCCTGGCTGCATCGCGAGGAGTTCAGCTGAAATGAAACTCGCATCCCTGAAACAGAATCGCGACGGCCAGCTGCTGGTGGTCTCGCGCAACCTGGGCCACGCCGTCTCCGCCGCAGCCGTGGCGCCAACCCTGCAGGCCGCACTCGACGACTGGGAAGAGACCGCACCCCGACTGCAGGAACTCTACCAACGGCTCAACGACGGCGACATGGCCGGCGCCTTCGCCCTCGACCCGGCCCGGCTCGCCGCCCCGCTGCCCCGCGCCTACCAGTGGGCCGACGGCAGCGCCTACCTCAACCACGTGGAACTGGTGCGACGGGCCCGGGGAGCCGAGATGCCGGAGAGCCTCCGGAACGATCCCCTGATGTACCAGGGCGGCTCCGACGCCTTCCTCGGCCCGCGCGACCCCATACAGGTAGCGGACACAGACTGGGGCGTCGACTTCGAGGGCGAAGTGGCCGTGATCACCGGCGACGTCCCCATGGGCATCACCCCGGACGCCGCCGCCAGCCGGATCCACCTGCTGATGCTGGTCAACGACGTCTCCCTGCGCAACCTGATCCCGGGAGAACTGGCCAAGGGATTCGGCTTCTTCCAGTCCAAGCCCTCCAGCGCCTTCTCGCCAGTGGCGGTGACGCCGGACGAACTCGGGGAGGCCTGGCGGGACGCCCGCATCCACCTGCCCCTGCGGGTGGACTATAACGGCCAGCCCTTCGGCCGGGCCAACGCCGGCATCGACATGACCTTCAACTTCAGTCGGCTGATCGCCCATGCAGCCCGCACCCGCCCCATGGAAGCCGGCACCATCATCGGGTCCGGCACCGTCTCCAACCGGCAGCAGGGCACCCGGGGGCCGGCCATCCGCGATGGCGGGGTCGGCTACTCCTGCATCGCCGAACAGCGCATGATCGAGACCATCGGACAGGGCCGGCCGGTCACCCCCTTCATGGCCTATGGCGACCGCGTACGCATCGACATGCACGACCAGTACGGACAGAGTATCTTTGGAGCCATCGACCAGCAGGTCGTCCCCTACCCGGAACCGGAATGAAACTCTACGACTACTTCCGCTCCTCCGCCGCCTACCGCATCCGCATCGCCCTCAACCTGAAGGGGATCGACTACCGGCAGATCCCGGTCGACCTGCTGCGCGGCGACGACCGGGAGGCAGCCTACCGCGCCGTCAACCCCCAGGGCCTGGTTCCGGCCCTGGACGACGGTGACACCCTGATCACCCAGTCGGTCGCCATTTGCGAATACCTGGAGGAGACCCACCCGGAACCGCCCCTGCTCCCGGGCGACAGCCGCGACCGGGCCCGCATCCGCGCCATCGCCCTGATGGTGGCGTGCGACATCCACCCGCTGAACAACCTGCGGGTACTGGCCCGGCTCACCGGCGCACTGGGCGTGGACGAAGAGCGGAAACTGGCCTGGTACCGGCACTGGATCGAAGAGGGATTCCGCGCCATAGAGACCCTGCTGCAGCGCCCCGAACGGAACGGCCCCTTCTGCCACGGCGACCGGCCCACCATGGCCGACCTGTTCCTGATCCCCCAGCTCTACAACGCCCGCCGCTTCGACGTCGACCTGGCACCCTACCCCGACATCCGCGCGGTGGAGGCCGCCTGCAGCGAAATCGAGGCCTTCGAACGCGCCCGTCCGGAACACCAGCCCGACGCAAGGTGACGAAAAGAGGGCGGCCGAAGAGGCGGCGCGGCAGACGCCCCACCGCCCCCCGAACCTCCCGGGCGGCTGACGGGGCGCACCGGGCCGCCTGTGAAGGCCCTCCACCAAAGTCCGGTCCAGGCCATCGCCCCACCAGGGCCGACACCGAAGGCCCGGGGCGTCACGGCAGACGCCCCACCGCCCCCCGACCC
>DRKP01000033.1 GCA_011051715.1 Sedimenticola thiotaurini
CGGTTGAACGGCCCGTAGAGCAGGAACCGGCCGCCGGCCGGCAGCAGGGCGCCGACACCGCGGAACAGGGCCTCCACCCCGGGCCAGTGCATGATGTGGACGGTGTTGGCCGAGAACACCGCATCCACCGCCAGTTCCGGCCAGGGGTCGGCAGAGACGTCCAGCGCCAGCGGACCGCGCAGATTGGGCAACCCCGCCTCCTCCAGCCACATCCGGATACCGGCATGGTTCTCCCGCCGGTCGCTGGCGTACCAGGTCAGGTGGGGCAGCCGCCGGGCGAAGAAGACTGCGTGCTGGCCGGTACCGCTGCCGATCTCCAGCACCGCCGAGCGGTCGGCCAGCAGCGGGCCGATCACATCGAGGATGGGTTCTCGGTTCTGGTCACAGGATTCGGCATAGGGTTTCATCATACTGGTCTCTCCATGGTTGGGCGGCCGGCTGCGCAGCCCGGGGCGGAGCCTTTCGCGGCGGGGCGCCGCTCCTACGGGGCTGGATCGGGACGACGGTAAGGTGAGGCGTTCTCCATCCGTTCGATATAGTCCGCCACCGCCGCCCGCTCGTCGGCGCAGAAGCGGGCGACCGGTTGCCGCAACCCCCCGGCCGCGACCCAGTGGCTGGAGCAGGTGCGCACCGGCAGGAAACCGCGGGCCAGCTTGTGCTCCCCCTGGGCGCCGGGCTCGAAGCGCTGCAGTCCGCGTTCGATGCAGTACTCGATCCCCTGGTAGTAGCAGGCCTCGAAGTGCAGTCCGTCGACGGTCTCGATGGCCCCCCAATGACGGCCGTAGAGACAGTCGTCGCTGCGGTACATCAGGGCACCGGCGATATAGCGCCCCTGCCGTTCGGCCAGCACCAGCAGCACCTGCTCCGGCAGCTGCTGCGCCACCTCGTGGAAGAAGCCGTGGTTGAAGGTGGCCATGCCCCACTTGCGCTCGAACAGCCGCTGGTAGAAGTCGGCGAAGGCGCGCCACTCCGCTTCCCCGGCGTCGTGGCCGTCGAAGCGGCGCAGCCTGACCCCGGACTGGCGCACCAGGCGTCGCTCGCGACGAATGTTCTTGCGTTTCTTCGCCGCCAGGGTGGTCAGGAAGTGATCGAAGTCACGGTAGTCCCGGTTGCGCCAGTGAAACTGGCAGTCGTGGCGCGCCAGCAGCCCCTGCCGCTGCAGGAAGCGCTGCTCCTCCGCCACCGGAAACAGCCAGTGCACACCGCTGGCGCCGGTCGCGCGGGCCAGCTCTACGGCGGCCTGCCGCAGCAGCGGCCACAGCGTCTCCTCCCGCCCCGGCTCTGCCAGCAGGCGACGGCCGGTGGCAGGGGTGTAGGGGATGGCCGAGACCAGTTTCGGATAGTAGCGCAGTCCCGCCCGCGCCCAGGCGTCGGCCCAGGCGTGGTCGAACACGAACTCGCCGTAGCCGTTGTGCTTCTCGTACAGCGGCATCGCTGCCACCAGCCGTCCCTGCTGCCACAGGGTGAGGTGGCGCGGCAGCCAGCCGAACTCCGCGCCGACGCAGCCGTGGCGCTCCATTGCATGCAGGAACTCGTGGCGCAGAAAGGGGTGGTTGCCCGGCACCAGGCGGTTCCACTCCGCCGCCGGCACCTGCTCCAGTCCGGAGAGGATGCGCAGCTGCGGCGGCGCCACCGTCAAATCGGCTGACTCGGCCAATCCGCCTCATCCTCCTCGATCACCTCCTCCTCCACCCTGCCGGAGGCGACCCAGGCCTGGATGGCGGGCGACCGGTAGAGCGTCTCCACGTAGGGCCGTGCCACCTCGTCCAGCTCGATCTCGTAGCTGACCAGGCGCATCACCATCGGCGCGTACATGCAGTCGGCGACGCCGAATGTACCGAACAGCCAGGGGCCGCCATGGCCATGGCGCTCCCGGCAGTAGCGCCAAACCGCGAACAGCCGCTTCAGGTCACGCTCCCCCTCCTCGCTGAGACGGAAACCGGGAAAGCGGCGCCGGCAGTTCATCGGCATCTCCCCGCGCAGGGCGGGAAAGCTGGAGTGCATCTCGGCACTGACCGACCGCGCCACCGCCCGGGCCGGCTGCGCCTCCGGCCAGCCGTGGTAGGCGGGGAAACGCTCGGCCAGGTACTCCAGGATGGCGAGCGAATCCCACACCTCCAGATCACCGTCCAGCAGGATCGGCACCTTGGTATCGGAGAAGTAGGGGGCCAGGTCCCGCTCCATGGAATCGGTGAACAGGGAGATCCGGCGTTCCTCGAAGGGGATGTCGTGCCAGGCCAGGAACAACCACGGCCGCAGCGACCAGGAGGAGTAGTTCTTGTTGCCGATGATCAGGGTGAGGTCGGACATGGGAGGTCTCCGGGCGATGGTCGGAATCGGGTTATAATCCTCCACTCCGAAGCGTTTTTCACCCCCGGATCCCCAGGCTTGTCCATGCACCCGAATACAGACGATCTGCGCATCCGCGGTATCAGGGAACTGATCGCCCCGGCCCAGCTGCTCTCCGAACTGCCGATCGACGACCAGGTGGCCAACACCGTGTTCGACGCGCGCCAGGCCATCCACCACATCGTCCAGGGCGAGGACGACCGGCTGATCGTGGTGGTGGGCCCCTGTTCCGTGCACGACCCGGCGGCCGCCCGCGACTACGCCGGCCGGCTGGCGGAACTGCGCGGCGAGCTGGCCAACCAGCTGCTGATCGTGATGCGGGTCTACTTCGAGAAGCCACGCACCACGGTCGGCTGGAAGGGGCTGATCAACGACCCCGACCTGGACGGCACCTTCCAGATCAACAAGGGCCTGAAGCTGGCCCGGCGGCTGCTGCTCGACGTCGGCGGCATGGGGCTGCCGGCGGGCACCGAGTTCCTCGACCTGATCAGCCCCCAGTACATCGCCGACCTGATCAGCTGGGGGGCCATCGGCGCCCGTACCACCGAGAGCCAGGGTCACCGCGAACTGGCCTCCGGCCTCTCCTGCCCGGTGGGGTTCAAGAACGGTACCAACGGCACCCTGAAGATCGCCCTCGACGCCATCCGCTCCGCCTCCCAGCCCCACCACTTCCTGTCGGTGACCAAGGAGGGTTTCTCCGCCATCTTCGCCACCAGCGGCAACGACGACTGCCACGTGATCCTGCGCGGCGGCAGCCGCCCCAACTACGACACCGAGAGCATCAACATCGCCGCAGAGGAGATGGAGCTGGCCGGCTTCCAGCCCCGGGTGATGATCGACTTCAGCCACGCCAACAGCCGCAAGCGGCATCAGAAACAGATCGACATCGGGCGCGACGTGGCCGGGCAGATCGCCCGTGGCGACCCGCGCATCATCGGCACCATGATCGAGAGCTTCCTGGTGGCCGGGCGCCAGGAGTGGCGCGCCGACCAGGAGCTGGTGTTCGGCCAGAGCATCACCGACGCCTGCATCGGCTGGAGCGATACCGGACCACTGCTGCACACCCTCGCCGAGGCGGTGGAACAGCGCCGGCAGTCCCGTCGGAATGGCTGACCCATTCCGTCTCCTGCCGCCACCGTGACCTGCGTCACTCCAGGCGCCGATCCCGCATCTGGCCAGGGGGCGGACGATGAAATACTATTAACCCGGCAACCTAATATATCGTGTTCAGCCGTGCTGTGCGCGTTCGCGGCAAGGTGTCGAAACGCCGCTGTAGCACTTCTACAGCCAGTTTCGACAACGCAGTCCGCGGGCGCGCATAGCACGGCCTGTCATCTGATTTCAATAGGTCAGGAGCCTCAGGCATCTCCCCTCCCGGCGTTGCGTGCCTTGACAAGGGGACCACCCTTGCCTGCGGCACGCGCCTTGACAGGGAAGATGCCTGAGGCTCTGAATACGACATATTAGGTTGCCGGGTTAATATCGATCCTCCCTGGAACCACACTTGCAAGGACATGACAGAAATGAGAAAGATCATTGCTATCGTCGGCCTGCTGGCCTTCGTCGTCACCATCGGCCTGAGCGGCTGCAGCACCGTGGAGGGGATGGGCAAGGACATCCAGAAGGGTGGCGAGGCCATCGAGAAGGCGGCAAAGTAGATCCCGCTGCAGGCATTCCACCTCCCCTCCCACCGCCAGGCAGCATGGCCTGGCGGTCTCTTTCCGCCCGCCGAAAATGACCTGACTCAAAGCAACCGGGAAAAGGACGCTACAGTCAGTGACGATCCGTTGTCCGCTCTACCGGACAGACGTTAGTATTCGAATTTTCATATCATCCACCGCGATATCCAGACACCGAGGCCAGGCAACATGAGCAGCGACAGCAAAGGCGCGAAGAGCCGGAAGAAGAAGAAAAACAAACCCTACAAGATTCCGAACAAGCTCTACGAGAAGGAACTCCACCGCCTGCAGGTGGAACTGGTCAAGCTGCAGGAGTGGATCAAGTACAAGGGGTTGCGGGTGGTGGTCATCTTCGAGGGTCGCGACGCCGCCGGCAAGGGCGGGGTGATCAAGCGCATCACCCAGTACCTCAGCCCACGGGTCTGCCCGGTGGTGGCCCTGGCCACACCGACCGAGCGGGAGAAGACCCAGTGGTACTTCCAGCGCTACGTGCCCCACCTGCCGGCGGCCGGCGAAATGGTGCTGTTCGACCGCAGCTGGTACAACCGGGCCGGGGTGGAGCGGGTGATGGGCTTCTGCACCGACGACGAGTACCGCGAGTTCATGCGCTCCTGCCCCGAGTTCGAGCGCATGCTGGTACGCTCGGGCATCATCCTGATCAAGTACTGGTTCTCGGTCAGCGACGAGGAGCAGGAGCGGCGCTTCCAGAGCCGTCTCACCGACCCGCTGAAGCGTTGGAAGCTGAGTCCGATGGACCTGGAGTCGCGCAAGCGCTGGCTGGAGTATTCCAAGGCCAAGGACGAGATGTTCGCCTACACCGATATCAAGCAGGCCCCCTGGTACGTGGTCAACGCCGACATCAAGAAACACGCCCGCCTCAACTGCATCCGCCATCTGCTGAGCATGATCCCCTACGAGGACGTGCAGCCGGAGCACATCGAGCTGCCGCCGCGGCAGGAGGACCTGGGATATGTCCGCCCACCGATCAACGAGCAGACCTTCGTGGAGGACTTCTACTCCACGCCGGAGAAGACCCGGGAGACGCTGAGCAAGCCCTACCGTACCCAGCACGTCAAGTGATGCCGGGCGGACGGGCCGGAACAGCCCGTCCGCCGCCGGTTATTCGAATCCGGCCAGTTTGTAGAGACGCCTCGCCTCCTCCGGATCCTTCTCCACCCCCTGCCCCTTCTCGTACATCATGGCCAGGGTGGTCAGTGAGCCGACCAGCCCCTGGTCCGCCGCCTTGCGAAACCACTCCACCGCCCTGGCTCCGTTTCGTTCCACGCACTCCCCTTCCAGGTACATGAAGCCGAGGCCGTGCTGCGCCAGCGCCAGGCCGGCCTCCGCCGCCGCCTTCATGTACTTGTAGGCCATCAGCTCGTTGACCGTCATCCCCAGCCCGTTCTGGGCCATGATCGCCATCCGGTACTGGGCCTCGGGATTGCCCTGCTCTGCCAGCGGGGAGAGGGTCTGGGCGGCAATCGCGAAATGCTTGCCCTCGAAAGCGGCGATGCCACTGCTCAATTCCATGTCCAGCTGTTGTTCGTCACTCATTTCTCTCTGCCTCGGGCCGGGATCGGGGTCCGGCACATCGATTCGGGCCGGTCCGGGTAGCGGCCTGCTCGTCAGTCTAAAGATTCGCCGATTATCCGCCGACAAGCGTTTCAGATCACCCCTCATTGTCTGGGGTCGGAACAGAACCGGATGCATCTGCCCTTGCGGGCCTGTGGCGTTGAACATACTATCGGACCAAGACGCCCGGGCTGGCCGACCACGCGCCCGGAGACGGAAACGGGTTTCGACGATGCCCCCGACGGGGGTGGACCCGGTGACGGAACCACACCCTATGCGCTTACGCCCGACCACCCGCCTGCTGCTCGTTCTCTTCCTGATTCTGCAGGGGGCGAAGGCGGGCGCCGGCGAAGAGGACCAGCGGCTGCAGGCCCAGCGCAAAGAGTTCATCGCCGCCGAGCAGGCGCTGCGCAAGGGCCAGTTCTCCCGCTACGCAGAACTGGCCGAAGGCCTGCGGGACTACCCCCTCTTCCCCTATCTGCAGTTCGCCGAGCTGACCCGGACCCTCTCCCGCACCGACAGCGAAGCCGCCGCCCGCTTTCTCCGCGACAACGACGGCACCCCGCTGGCGGACCGGTTCCGCCGCCGCTGGCTGGACGAACTCCACCGGCGACGGGACTGGAGCGGCTACCTCGCGTTCTACCGCCCCGGCAACGGCACCCGCCGGCAGTGCCTTTACCTGCAGGCCCTGCTGCAGACGGGCAGCACGAAACAGGTACTGGCCCTGGTTCCCGACCTCTGGCTGACCGGGCGTTCCCTGCCCGACGCCTGCGACCCGGTGCTGGAGAGCTGGCGCCAGGCCGGCGGCCTGACGCCGGACCTGGTCTGGGCCCGGATCGAACTGGCGATGCGGGCGCGCCGGCCCAAGCTGGCCCGCTACCTGGGCCGCTTCCTGCCCTCCGACGAGGAGCGGCGCTGGCTCCGGCACTGGCTGGAACTGGACCGCCGGCCCGACCGCCTGATCCGGCTGGAGCCAAAGCTGCGCGAACAGGATCACCCCTACCGCCGCCGGATCCTGCTGCATGCAATCGAACGGCTGGCCCGCAAGGATGCGGCGGCGGCAGAGTCTGCCTGGGAACAGTTGTCCCGGCGGTATCCGTTCAGTGCCGACGAGCGCTACCGCGCCCGTCGCTCCCTGCTGCTGGCGGCAATGGCGGAGGAACCGGCCGACCTGCTCGATCGTCTGAACCGGTTCCAGCCGCGTTCCGACGACACCGCCCTGCTGGAGCGGCGGATCCGCGCCGGCCTGAAACTGCAGGCCTGGCCCGAGGTGCAGGCCTGGATCGAGCGCCTGCCGCAGACGCTGGCCGCCACCGAGCGCTGGCGCTACTGGCGGGCACGGGCCCTGGAGCAGCAGGGACACCGGGCCCTGGCCGCCGGCCTCTACCAGGAGCTGGCGCAAGGCCGCAGCTACTACGGCTTCCTGGCGGCCGACCGCCTCGGCCTGCCCTACAACCTCTCCCACACCCCGCTGGAGGTGGCACCGGAACAGCTGGTCCGGGTGGCCGACCGGCCGGGGATACGGCGGGCGCGGGAACTCTACCGGCTGGAGCGGCTGCTGGACGCCCGCCGCGAGTGGCGCGCCGCCACCGGGAAGCTGTCGGGGGAGGAGCTGCAGGCGGCCTCCGCCCTCGCCCGTGAGTGGGGCTGGCATACCCAGGCCATCTTCACCCTGGCCCGGACCGGCTACTGGGAGGATCTGGAGCTGCGCTTCCCGCTGGAACACCGGGAGGTGGTGGACGCGACGTCGCGCCGGCGCCGGCTGGACGATGCCTGGGTGTTCGCCGTCATCCGCCAGGAGAGTGCGTTCGCCAGCGATGCACGTTCCAGCGCCGGGGCCGTTGGGCTGATGCAGCTGATGCCGCGTACCGCGCGCCACGTGGCGCGTGACCTGAAGCGGCGGCCGCCGCGGCGCGCGGAGCTGCTGCAGCCGAAGATAAACATCGATCTGGGTACCGCCTACCTGAGCCAGGTGCTGGAGCGGCTGCACGACAATCCGGTACTGGCCACCTCGGCCTACAACGCCGGTCCCCGGCGGGTGAAGAGATGGCTGCCGGAACAGTCACAGCCGGCGGATCTGTGGATCGAGACCATCCCGTTCGCCGAGACCCGCCGCTATACCCAGCGGGTACTGACCTATGCCGTCATCTATGAACAGCGGCTGGGACGCGAGGCGGGGCGCATCGCCAGCCGCATGCCGGACATCCTGCCGAAGCCGGTGGCCACCGCCAGCCGCGCCAGGAAACCGGTCGTCACCGGCGTACCGCCGGGATGATCAGTGCAGGTAGCGTGGCCCCGGATCCCGTCCCTGCCGTCCCTCTTCCCCTCCCTGCACTGCGGGCCGCCGCCGATCCAGTGCCAGCTTGACCCGGGCCAGCACCTCCGGGTCGGTCACCACCTGATAGAAGCGGTGGCCGTGCTGCTGACCCGTACCCGGCCTGCCACCGTTCCATACCCGTACCGGCGCCTCCCGCACCAGCAGCCAGTGCATGCTGCCCTGGAGATCGGGGTAGCGCCCGACATAGAACCTGGACCCGCCCGGATAGATGTCGTCGTCCTGCAGGTCCGCCACCTTCAGGGTCAGTTCGGTCTGCAGCTTCATGAACGCGGGCATGTCCAGCTCGATGCCGTTGACGTTGTAACGCAGGGTGCGATCGGTACGCTCCTCGCTCTCACCGGTGGGGCGGCTGGAGACCACCACCTCGACCCCGCGACCCAGCCCCTCACCGAAGCTGGAGTGGCGCAGCAGGGCCGAGCACGACGACAACTCGTCGGCGCGGTTGATCGCCGGTGAGATCATCACCTCGCGCTCCTCGTCGTAGAGAAAGGTGGGCGCCTCGTCGACGTAGGCGATACCCAGCCCCAGTTCCAGCTCCGGCAGGTTGTACTGCCGGCTGCGGCGGTTCTTCTCGTCCACCACCTGGAGGATCTTGCGCGCCAGGCCGCAGGCGTGGGAGACGCAGAGCCAGCGGTAGGGGGTATCCTCGTATTCGAAGATGCTGAGGATCACCGCATCGCCCTCGACGAAGATCTTCCTGGCGCCGTAGCTCTGCAACAGCTTGTTGATGGGCTCGAAGAAGTTGAGGCTGAAGTGGGAGGCGGGATTCAGGTTGCGCTCACGCAGCTCCTGGATCATCTCGGTGGAACCGCGCACGTCCGCCTTCAGTACCACATGGCTGCGGATCCGGTGCCGTTCCGGCTGCTTCTCCTCGCGCAGTACGAATTCGTGCAGGGAGTCGTTGCTGCGCGACAGCTCCAGCTCCCGCGGCTGCCGCAGGATATGGATCCGCCCCATCGCCCGGTGGCACTGGTAGGCCAGCTTCAGGTCCCGGCGCAACATGGCGAATTCGTGCAGAAAGCAGAGCACCAGGTACTGGCGCCGTCCCCGCGGCATGTAACGGATCGACGTCACCGCCCGGTCCAGTATCTTGAGCATGTGCAGCGGGTGCCGGCCCGGCATCGCCTTCAGCCGCCGTTGCAGCACGCGCCGCTTCAGGGTACCGGCCAGGTAGCGGTAGATCTGCCGCACCGGCAGTCTTCCGTCCAGTTCGCTGTAGACGGAGGGGGCGGCGTGACCGGCCAGGATCCGCCGTTCCAGTCCGCTGCGACGGAACTCCCGGAACAGCCGCCGCAGCAGCCGCCGCTGGAACAGGGGCCAGTCGGCCTGCTCCCACAGGTGCCGGATCGGGATCGATGCCGTCTCCCGGGCCAGTGCCCCGCGCAGCGGGACCGAATAGATCAGCCGCTCCATGTTGCCCGGCACATCGAGCCAGGAGAGCCGCGTCTGTTCGTACTCCTCCGGCTGCAGGCTCTGTGCCAGCAGCTCGCGCAGTTCCTGCAGGCCGTTCAGCCGTCCTGCCGCACCACCATTGCCATTGCGTCCCGCCTCCTGGCCGGCCGCAGGAGTGGCGGCGTCCAGCGGCCAGGCCCAGTCCGGCAGATAGTCGGCGAACAGCCCGGTCACCAGGCGGTTGATGCGATCGAAGACTTCCGGTTCCTCCCGGTCGGTGCAGACCAGGGTATAGTGCTTCATCACCTGCTCGTCCGCCCACAGCGAGGGCAGCTGCAGGATCGGATTGAACAGCAGCCGTCGCGGTACCGGCCAGGCCAGATCCAGCACCGACTGGCGCAGGCTGCTCAGGCGCATGTTCTCCAGCCTGAGGATTTCGCGAAACATGCGCCGGATCAGGCGATGGCGCAGGGCGTCGCCCTCCTTCAGCAACAGCACCAGGCGCTCGTGGCTCTCCACCGAGCGGCCACTGGCGCGGTGCCCGTCCTGATTCCTGGCCCGCTGCAACTGGGCGCGCAGGCGCTCGAACTCCTCGTCCACCAGCTGCAGCACGAATTTCAGCGTACTCAGCTGCAGCAGCTGGACCAGCTCGATCCTGCCCTGCCGCCGCGCCTCCTCCACCGCCATCTCCATCATGCCCACGTAGGCGTCCCTGAACGCCTGCAGGTCGGAGGCATCCGGGGCGGCCGGCGGCTGCAGCCACTGCTGGCCGACCGAGTCGTGCAGCAGGCGCCGGCGCACGAACAGCCGCGCCCTGGTCATGAACATGGGGCTGAGAGCGACGTCGATACGGGTGTTGTCGATGCCGATCGGAAAGGCATCGAGATGGAGATTCAGAGGTCTTGCAGGACGCAGCGGTGCAACGAATTCATCCAGATCCGGCTGCCACAGAAAACGGGGTTTCAGCCATTCCAGCATGCATCTTCACCAGACCGGCAGATCAACGCAGCAGCGCCTGAACCACCCGGTCCTCGGCCTCGATCCGGACCGCCAGTTCGGCCCCCAGCTGCGACAGATCGTCGTCCAGGCGATCCAGCATGCCGTTGTCGCCGCTGGCATCGTACTTGTCGTTGAACGCCACCACGGTATCGGTGGTGGCCGCGATCTTCGGGTAGACCTCTTCCGCCACCCGTTTCACCTGCTGGCGCCGTTCCTCGCCGCGACTGATACGCTCATAGACCTCGAAATGGCCGAACGCCACATAGTCCACCAGCACCTGGCAGAAGTCCGCCAGCAGCTGCTTGTTCGGTTTGTCCGGGGTATAGGGTTCGAGTCCGGCCAGCTGGCAGTAGAGCACCAGCATCTCCTGGCGCTCCTGCAGCCACTTGTCCACCATCTCCCGGGTCCGGACCCGCCGCTCCTGGCCGCTCTCGATCTGACTCGCCATCCACTGAATCCTTTGCTGCATCCATCCCCGCCCGCAGCCGTTGCTGCAGGTGCGTCATTCCGACCATAGCTAACCACCATTGGCGCCGGGTGACAAGGGGCATCCCTCCACTCTCCATTCCCGCCATCAGGGTTGGCGATGCGGTCGGTACAGCCATCGGTGAACGGGACGGGAACCGGCGCGTCCGCAGTGAATCGAACACCATGCCGGTCACCGGGAACGGTTCTGTGGTGGCCGACGTCCGGTGAAGGCGCCGGATTGCATCGACGCATCGAACGAACGCGTATACTGTTCCTCAAATACCTGACAGAAGCCGGACGACAGGTGGGCCGGCGGCGGCCCTGCCGGCATTTCGAGCGAGATACACAGGCCATGAACAGATCCATCACACCATTGATCCTGTGGTCGTTCCTGCTGCTCAGTGTGGACGCCAGCGGCCAGACGACGACCAACCGGTACGGCCGGATGGCCGAATCCATGCTGGACATGATGGATGCCTTTGCATCCGCCTACCAGAAGCGGCAGGGCTCCGCCCCCGGCAATCCGTCACGGAACTGGGGTGGCAGCGCACCCTGGTCCCAGTCCATGCAGCAGATGGGCCCCTGGGGCGGAGGCATGCCCTGGGGCCAGAGTATGAATCCCTGGTCCCTCTACAACCCGATGGCCAACCCGATGGGCAACGTCAACCCGTTTGGCATGACGACCCCCGGCTCCATGCCGTGGCCGCAGATGCCCGGGAGCGCCCCGGCCAATCCGTTCTGGGGCAACACCTATCAGGCGCCGCCGGCCGGCGGCGGGACCCTGCCCCCTCCCGCCCGCTCACCGCTGGACGGCCGCTGGCAGGGGCGCTCCGGCGAGATCCTCGAGGTCCGCGACGGCCGCTTCCGCATCTACCAGGACGCCGACAGCTACCGCGAGGGTGTCATCGACCGGGTCGACGACAGTCATCTGTCGATGCGTGACCCGGCCAGCGGCGTCAGCCGCGACTACGAGTACGCCGTCAACGAGGGGCGGCTGGTACTGCGCGACGATGCCGGCAACCTGCTGCTCTACCGTCAGATCAACCCATGAGCATGCGCACCCCCAGTACCAGCAGCAGCAGGGCGAACACCCGCTTCAGGGAGCGTACCGGCAGGCTGTGGGCCAGACGGGCGCCGACCGGGGCGGTCAGGAAACTGGCGCAGACGATGCCCAGCAGCGCCGGCCAGTAGAGATAGCCGCTGCTGCCCGTGGGCAGGGCCGGGTTATCCCAGCCCTCGACCACGAAACCGAAACTCCCGGCAAGGGCGATCGGCAGCCCGCAGGCGGCCGAGGTGGCCACCGCGTTGCGCATGCGGATGCCGGCCCAGCTGAGGAAGGGAACGGTGAGGGAACCGCCGCCGATCCCCACCAGCGCCGACAGGGTGCCGATGGCCCCGCCGGCCGACAGCATTCCGACCGTCCCCGGCAGGGTTCCGCCACCCAACGGCTGCCTTCCGGTCGCCATCTGGATGCCGACCAGGATGATGAAGCAGGCGAACACCCGCTGCAGCCACAGCGACGGCAGGGCGTCGGCGATCACCGCCCCCAGCCAGGCGCCGGCCACGATCCCCGGGGAGAGCCGCAGTACGATGGGCCAGACGATCGCCCCCCGGCGCTGGTGGGCGCGGATGGAGGAGAGAGAGGTGACGACGATGGTGCCGAGGGAGGTGCCGACGGCGATCTGCATCAGCAGGGAGTCGTCGAAACCATCGTGCCGGAACACCCAAACCAGCACCGGCACGATGACGACACCACCGCCCACGCCCAGCAGGCCGGCCAGCACCCCGGCACCGGCGCCGACCAGCAGGTAGATGCCCAGCAGCAACAGATCATCCAAGCGGTCGCCCCTCCCGCGACGGTTGTTCCGGCGGTCACAACCGGTCTATAGTCTCGGCCGGGGGAAAGGGGTTCGCCCCGGCCGGCAACAGGGAGTGACAGCGACAGTGAAGAGTAGCAGAGTCTGCATTCTCGGCGGAACCGGCTTCGTCGGCCGCCACCTGCTGCCGCGGTTCTCCGCCGATGGCATCACCTGCATCGTCCTCTCCCGTCACCCCGAGCGCCA
Source organism: Sedimenticola thiotaurini (assembly GCA_011051715.1). Classification (GTDB taxonomy): domain Bacteria; phylum Pseudomonadota; class Gammaproteobacteria; order Chromatiales; family Chromatiaceae; genus HyVt-443. Next base: position 12,861 of record DRKP01000033.1, read on the forward strand.
CCCCGGCCTGCGCACCATCCCCGGTGTCGAGCTGCTGCAGGGGAACCCCTTCGCGGCCGACGATCTGAACCGGGCCCTGGACGGGTGCGACGCGGCGGTCAACCTGGTCGGCATCCTGAACGAGACCGGTGAGGCGGACCGGTTCGAACGGCTGCATCTGGAGCTGGGCGACCGGGTGGTCGAGGCCTGCCGCGACAACGGCGTCAGGCGCCTGCTGCACATGAGCGCGCTCAATGCAGACGAGACCAACGGCCCGTCGCGCTACCTCAGGACCAAGGGCGAGGCGGAGAGCCGTGCCCATACCCTGGGCGGCGCCCGCATCCAGGTGACCAGCTTCCGCCCGTCGGTGATCTTCGGGCCCGGTGACCACTTCTTCAACCGCTTCGCCCGGCTGCTGCAGGCGCTGCCCGGCCCCTTCCCCCTGGCCTGCCCGGAGGCACGTTTCGCCCCGGTCTACGTCGGCGACGTGGTGGAGGCGATGCGGCGCACCCTGCGACGCCCCCGGGAGCGGGGACGGCACTACGCCCTGTGCGGTCCACGCAGCTTCACCCTGCGGGAACTGGTGGAGTACACCGCCTCCCAGCTGGGGCTGGACAAGCGCATCATCGGCCTCGGTGACGGCGCCTCGCGGCTGCAGGCGCGGCTGCTGGGACGGCTCCCCGGCCGCCCCTTCACCCTGGACAACTACCGGACCCTGCAGGTGGACAGCGTCTGCGACGACAACGGACTGCTCGCCCTCGGCATCACCCCGACCGACATCGAGGCAGTGGTCCCCCTCTACCTGGGCGGAAGGGCCCAGCGCCTGCGCTACCGGGAGCTGCGCAGCCGGCACCGTTGACCGGCCGGCGGGGACCGGTGGAGTGAAACGGTACCTGGTGGGTGGCGCGGTACGGGACCGGCTGCTCGGTCGTCCGCCGCGGGAGCGGGACTGGCTGGTGACCGGTATCGACGCCGCCGGGCTGATCGCCCGGGGCTTCCGGCCGGTGGGCCGGGACTTCACCGTCTTCCTGCATCCGGAGACCGGCGAGGAGTATGCCCTGCCCCGTGTCCCGGCCGGGAACCACGACGAAACCAGCCGGGTGGAGCAGGACCTGCGCCGCCGCGACCTCACCATCAACGCCATGGCGCTGGCGGAAGACGGCCGCCTGATCGATCCCCTCGGCGGCCGTGCCGACCTGGAGGCACGGCGGCTGCGCCACACCCCCGCCTTCGCCGACGACCCGGTTCGGGTGCTGCGCCTGGCCCGGCTGGCGGCACGCTACCACGACCTCGGCTTCCGGGTGGTGCAGGAGACCCGGAGCCTGGTGCGGCGGATGGCGGCCGACGGCCGCCTCTCCGGCCTGGTCCCGGAGCGGGTGTGGCAGGAGCTGGAGCGGGCCCTGGCCGGCGACCATCCCCGGGTCTTCTTCGACACCCTGCGCGCCGGCGGCGCCCTGGCACCGCTGCTGCCGGAGCTGGAGCGGCTGTTCGGGGTACCGCAGCCGCGGCGCTGGCATCCGGAGATCGACACCGGCGAGCACAGCCTGCTCAGCCTGGAGCGGGCCTGCGAACTGAGCCCGGACCCCGCGGTGCGCTTCGCCGCCCTGCTGCACGATCTGGGCAAGGGGGTCACCCCACCCGGCCTCTGGCCCCACCACCAGGGACACGAGGGGCGGGGTGCCGGGCTGGTCCGGGCCCTGTGCCGGCGGCTGCGGATCCCCCGCCGCTTCTCCGGCCTGGCGGTGGCGGTGGCCCGGTACCACACCGACTGCCACCGTGTGCGGGAGCTGCGCCCGGCCACCCTGCTGCACCGGCTCCAGTCCCTGGACGCCCTGCGTCGTCCGCAGCGGCTGGAGCCCTTCCTGCTCGCCTGCAGGGCCGATCTCCTCGGCCGCCCCGGATGGGAGGGGAGGCCCTACCCCCAGGCCGACTGGTGGCGCCAGGCCCGGGACGCCGCGCTGGCCGTGGACGCCGGCCGCATCGCCCGCGCGACCGCGGATCCGCGGCGCATTGCCGAGCACATCCGGCAGGCGCGGGTGCAGGCCATCGCCCGGGTCCGTGCCGGCTGGGAGCAGCTGCCTCCACTCAACAATTCCGCCACCGCGCCGCAACAGTAGGAACAGGGACCTCCATCCGGCGCCGGCTGGCCCCGGCAGGCGGTTCCCCCGGGGAATCCCCCCCGGCGGGCGAAACGACACCATGGGCAGTCAGGAGATACCTTTCACCATCCCCGGCTACCGGATCGACCGGATCCTGGGCAAGGGCGGCATGGCCACCGTCTATCTGGGGACCCAGATGTCCCTGGGGCGCCCGGTCGCCCTGAAGATCCTGCACGATCCCGAGACCCCCCAGTTCTTCGAGCGCTTCTTCAACGAGGGGCGCTGCGTCGCCCGGCTCAGCCACACCAGCCTGGTCACCATCTTCGACATCGGCCAGGGTGACGGCTTCTACTACATCGTCATGGAATACCTGCCCGGCGGCGACCTCAAGTCGCGCATCCGCGGCGGCATCAAGCCGGGCCAGGCGCTGAAGATCCTGGCCCGGCTGGCCAACTGCCTGGGCTATGTGCACGACAACGGCGTGGTGCACCGGGACATCAAGCCCTCCAACGTCCTGTTCCGCGCCGACGACACCCCGGTGCTCACCGATTTCGGCATCGCCAAGCTGATCCAGGCGGACAACGACCTCACCGTCACCGGAACGGTGATGGGCAGCCCCCACTACCTGAGCCCGGAGCAGGCCCAGGGCAGCCGTCGGCTGGACGGGCGCTCCGATCTCTACAGTCTGGGCGTGATCCTGTTCGAGATGCTTACCGGCCGCAAGCCCTACAGCGCCGACGGATTCGCCGCCACCCTGATGGCGCACATCCGGCAGCCGGTTCCCCAGTTGCCGGAGCACCTGCAACAGCTGCAGCCGCTGATCGACAGGCTGCTGGCGAAACAGCCGGAGGAGCGCTTCCAGAGCGGCGCCGAGCTGGTGCAGGGAATCAAGCACCTGCGCAGCACGGCGATCCCCAAGGGAGGGGGCGGGAAGCGCCACTCCCGCTCCCCTCCACCGGCACGACCTGCGCCTCCCGGCTGGCGGCAGCTGGCCATGGGCGCCGGCGCCGCAGTGGCCGCCGCGGTGCTGTCGCTGGCCTTCCTCGGAGGGGAAGACGCCCCCGCCACGCCGCCAACGGTCACCGCCATCACGCCGCCCATGCAGGCGCTGGCCACGATCGGCATCACCCCGGCAGTGGCGGTGGCGGCGACCCCGCCATCAACACCGCCACCCCCGGAGGCCGCCCCGTCCCGGCCCCAGCCCGAGGGGGAGGAGACAGCACCCCCTGTGGAATCGGCAGAGGTCGCCGCCTGGCTGGAGAAGGCGGACCAGCGCTATCGCGAGGACCGGCTCGGCCTGCCCGCCGGCGACAGCGCCCGCTACTGGTACCGGCGGGTGCTGGAGCGGGAACCGGACAACGCCGCCGCCCGGGCGGGGCTGCGGCGGGTGGCCCGGCGCTACGCCAGGCTGGCGCGCAACCGGCTGCGGGAAGGGGATCTGGGCAGGGCCCGCCGCTTCACCGAGCAGGGCCTGAAGACCCTCCCCGGAGACGGCGATCTCCTCGCCCTGGCGCGGGAGCTCGAGCGCAGGCAGCTGGCGGCCCGTGCTCCGAAACCGGTCCGGCCCAACCCCCGGCCGGCACGGCGCCCCCCGGCGGTGGTCGCCAGGGAAGCGGAGCCGGACCCGTTCGCACTGCTCAATCCCGGCGATCGCTGACCGGCACACCGGCGTCGGTTCAGAGGCGCTCGCGCATGTCCCGCAGGCTGAACCCCAGCGGCACCGGGTCCAGCCCGCGCCCCAGCCCGAGCACCTTGAACCGCTCCCCCATCTCCGACGGCAGGGTCAGCCTCTTCACCCCCTGCATCAGCGCCATGTGCTCCTGCACCCGCTCCGGATCCGAGGCCGCCACCAGCCGGTCCAGCCCGCAGCCGAGCAGGAAGAAGGCCTGGGTGGTGTAGCCGCACACGTCGAGACCGGCATCGCGGGCCGCCCCGGCCACGGTGGTGAACTCCACCTGGCTGGTGATGTCCTGCAGGCCGGGATGGAACAGGGGATCGGCATGGGCGCGGTGGCGGTAGTGGCACATCAGGGTGCCGCGGTTGCGCTGCGGGTGATAGTACTCGGCGCGGGGATGACCGTAGTCGATCAGCAGCGCCAGCCCCTGCCGCAGCACTCCCGCCAGCGCCTCCACCCAGGGGCCGACACGAAGGCCGATCTCCGACTCGTAGTCGTCCGGCAGCGGCCCGAGGGCGGTCACCGCCTGTTCCAGCCCCGGCGACACCGGTGCCTCCCAGGAGAGGGCCAGGGCGTCCCCCTCCGCCACCACGAACTGCTCCAGGATCCGCCCCCGGTCGATACGGAACCGCTGCACCGGCAGGGCATCGAGCAGTTCGTTGGCCAGGATCACGCCGCGCACCCCCTCCGCCGGCAGCCGCCGCAGCCACTCCACCCGATCCAGCAGGTCCGGCACCCGGCGGGCCAGGGTCTCACGCTGGCGCTGCTGCAGCTCGGCGCTCAGCTCCAGGATACGGTAGCGCTCCGGCAGCGCTCCCAGCAGCGCCAGTTCGGCCAGCAGATCGGCCGCCAGGATCCCGGAACCGGCGCCGAACTCCAGGATGTCACCACCGCCGTCACCCAGCACCTGCCGGCACTGGCGTGCCAGGCAGCGGGCGAACAGGGGGGAGACCTCGGGGGCGGTGACGAAGTCGCCCGCCTCCCCGAACTTGCGCCGCCCGCCGGTGTAGTAGCCCAGGCCGGGGGCATAGAGGGCCAGCTCCATGAAGCGGTCGAAGGGCAGCCGTCCGCCGGACCGTCCCATCTCCTGCCGGATCAGTGCAACCAGCCGTGCACTGACGGCCCGTTCGTCGGCCGCCGGTTGCGGCAGCCGTTGAACGGTGGAGGAGGCAGGGGGAGGCGGCATGGATTCTTCCGGCGGACGAATTGGGGTACCCTCGGCCGGGACAGTGTATCCCAAACCCCCGGCCGGGCGGCAACGCCCGGCCGGGACCCAGTATCCACAACCGGCAGGAGCAGCCGTGAACGAACCATCCCCCGGCCTGGACGGCAAGCTGGCCCTGATCACCGGCGGCGCCCACCGTATCGGCGCCGCCATCGCCGAGGTCCTGCACCGGGCGGGCATGGACCTGGTGATCCACTATCGCCGCTCGCGCGCCGGCGCCGAGGGGCTGCGCGAGCGGCTGCAGCGGCAGCGGCCGGAGTCGGTGCGGCTGGTGCAGGGGGACCTGCTGGAGACCGACCGGCTGCCGCAGCTGGTCGCCGCCTGCCACGACTGGCGCGGCCGCCTGGACCTGCTGGTCAACAACGCCTCCAGCTTCTACCCCACGCCCCTGGAGGAGGTGGACGAGAGCCAGTGGGACGACCTGATGGGGACCAACCTGAAGGCCCCCTTCTTCCTCGCCCGGGCCGCCGCCCCCCTGTTGCGGGCCAGCGCCGGCTCCATCGTCAACCTGGTGGACATCCACGCCGACCGGCCGAAGAAGGGCTTCCCGGTCTACTCCATGGCCAAGGCGGGCAACGCCATGATGGTGAAGGCGCTGGCGCGGGAGCTGGGGCCGCAGGTACGGGTCAACGGCGTCGCCCCGGGGGCGATCCTGTGGCCGGAACAGGGGATGGAGGAGGACGAGCGCGAAAGGATCCTGGCGCGCACGCCGCTGGAGCGGGCCGGCACCCCGGCCGACATCGCCCGCACCGTGCTGTTCCTGGCCCGGGACGCGGACTATATCAGCGGCCAGATCATCGCCGTCGACGGCGGCCGCAGCACCCAGCACTGACCCGAATATTTCACCCGATCGCTGAAATCATGTTTCAACGCACTGTATTTCACGGGAAATCCTGGGGCATCAACGGGGTGCAACATGTTGCCGGGCGGCGCTGAACCGTCAGTCGAACACCAGCGGCACCGGCCACAGCCGCTGATCCGGCCGGTCGAAGGCGTCCCACAGCTCGCGATAACGGCGCCCGTCCAGCGGATGGCGCTCCTCCCCCGCCACGTCGGCCAGGGGCCGGAGCACGAAGGCGTAGTCCAGGATCTCGCTGCGCGGCAGGCGGATATCCCCCTCCTGCAGCGGCCCCTCGCCATAGGTGAGCAGGTCCAGGTCCAGGGTCCTGGGGGCGAAGCGGTCGCCGTCGCGGCGGCGTCCCTGGAGCGTCTCCAGCCGGTGCAGGAAGCGGTCCAGCTCGGTCACCGGCAGGTCGCTCTCCAGCCCCACCACCATGTTGTAGAAGGGATCGCCGTCGAAACCGACCGCCTCGCTCTCGTACACCGGCGACAGCACCAGCGGACCGAAGCGGCGGCGCAGGGCGGCGACCGCCGCCCGCAGGTTGGCCGCCCGCTCGATGTTGCTGCCGAGGCTGAGCCAGGCCCTTCGCTTCACCGGCGGCCGCGCTCGATGATCACACCGACGTCGCGGGCGGCGCTGACCGCGCCCACCTTGTTCAGGGTCAGGCGCAGCCAGGGGACCCCGAACTCCTCCAGCACGATGGCGGCGCAGCGCTCGGCAAGGGTCTCCACCAGCTGAAACCGGCTCTCCTCGATGAACCCGACCAGGCGCTTGGAGACCGCCTTGTAGTCGAGGGCGTCCTCGATCCGCTCGCTGGCCGCCGCCCGCCCCACGTCGGCGGCCATCTCCAGGTCCAGCTCCACCGTCTGGCGGATGCTGCGCTCCCAGTCGTAGATGCCGATGACGGTCTCGGCCTGAAGGCCACGGATGAAGACGATGTCCATGGAGGGATGGGCTCCGCTGATGATCGGACCGCCATGGTAAAACAGACCCGCAGGCGATCGCCAATCGGCCCGCGGCGCCAGGCGCCTTGACCCGGGACCGGCGATGGCCGGAGAATCCCGAACCCATGGCCGATCTCCTTCTCATCCCCCTCGCCTACCTGCTCGGATCCATCTCCAGCGCCATCATCGTCTGCCGCATCCTGGGCCTGCCGGATCCCCGCACCCGGGGCTCGGGCAACCCGGGTGCCACCAATGTGCTGCGACTGGGGGGAAAGAAGGCGGCGGCCCTGACCCTGCTCGGCGACATGCTGAAGGGCTTCGTGCCGGTGCTGGCGGCGAATCTGCTCGATCTCTCCCCCCTGATCCTGGCCGGCACCGGCCTGGCCGCATTCCTGGGCCACCTCTATCCCCTGTTCTTCGGCTTCCGTGGCGGCAAGGGGGTGGCGACGGCGCTGGGGGTCCAGTTCGGCCTCGGCTGGGAGATCGGCGGAAGTGTCGCGCTGATCTGGCTGTTCGTGGCCAAGGTGCTGAACATCTCCTCCCTGGCAGCCCTGATCTCGATGGCACTGGCACCTCTGATCGTCTGGTTGCTGCGGCCGGCACCCGAGCTGGTGGCGATGCAGCTGATCGTCACCCTGCTGCTGTTCTGGCGCCACCGCAGCAACATCCGCAACCTGTTGCGGGGTACGGAGGGAAGGATCAGCGAGGAGCAGGGACCGGAGTGACCCCCCGCCGGGGTCACACCGGCGGCAGCTCCTCCAGCGACCAGCGCGGGCTGGCGCCGAAGGCCGGCGGCTGCCGCTGCCCGGCCCGCAGCCGCTGCCAGCCGGCATAGGCGATCATCGCCCCGTTGTCGGTGCAGAAGGCGGGGCGCGGATAGAACGCCTGTCCGCCCTCCGCCGCCATGATGTCGTCGATGCGCTGGCGCAGCCTCCGGTTGGCGCTGACACCACCGGCCAGGACCAGGGTGGGAATGCCGGTCTGCCGGATCGCCCGGCGGCACTTGATGGCGAGGGTGTCCACCACCGCGTCCTCGAACGCCCGGGCGATGTCGGCCTTCAGCCGCGCCTCCCCTTCCGGATCGGCTGCCGCCTCCGCCAGCCCGGTCTGCAGGGTGTTGAGGGCGAAGGTCTTGAGACCGCTGAAGCTGAAGTCCAGCCCCGGCCGGTCGGTCATGGGACGGGGAAAGCGGAAACGGCCGGGATCACCCCGCCGGGCCAGCTGCGCCAGCGCCGGCCCACCGGGATAGCCCAGCCCCAGCAGTTTGGCGGTCTTGTCGAATGCCTCCCCCGCCGCGTCGTCCAGCGACTCGCCCAGCAGCCGGTAGCGGCCGACGCCGGTCACCTCCACCAGCTGGGTATGGCCGCCGGAGACCAGCAGCGCCACGAAGGGAAACTCCGGGGCCGGCGACTCCAGCAGCGGCGCCAGCAGGTGCCCTTCCATATGGTGGACCGCCACCGCCGGGATCCCGAGGGACCAGGCCAGGCTGCGTCCCACCGACGCGCCCACCAGCAGCGCCCCGACCAGGCCGGGTCCGGCGGTATAGGCGATCCCGTCCAGGGTGTCGGGCGCCAGGCCGGAGCTGTCCAGCAGCTGCCGGATCAGCGGCACCAGCTTGCGCACGTGGTCGCGGGAGGCCAGTTCCGGCACCACGCCGCCATACTCGGCGTGCAGCTCCACCTGGCTGTGGAGCAGATCCCCGATCAGCCCCCGCTCGCTGTCGTAGACCGCCACCCCGGTCTCGTCACAGGAGGTTTCGATACCCAGCACCCGCATGGCCACCCCGGTTGGTCCGTCGACAAGGGCCGCCAGTCTACACGATCACAGGCCGCCGCATCCCGCCCGCAGCAGGCGGAAGGCCCCGCGGTCGCCGCAACAGGCCCCCCTTTGCAAACCGGTGCGACTACCGGTAGAATCCGCGCTCTTACGCTTCCGACCGCTTCTGTTACAGAGCAAAGATTTTTCCGAGGTTGTTACATGCCCAACGTACGTGTCAAAGAGAACGAGCCCTTCGAGATCGCCCTGCGCCGCTTCAAGCGCTCCTGTGAAAAGGCCGGCATCCTGGCCGAGGTGCGCCGCCGCGAGTATTACGAAAAGCCCACCGCGGAGCGCAAGCGCAAGGCGGCGGCCGCGGTCAAGCGGCACCTGAAGAAGCTGTCGCGCGAGAACCGTCGCTGGGAACGCCAGTACTGAGCGCACACCCCGGAACCGGCATGCTCAAGCAGCGCATCCAGGACGACATGAAGGCCGCCATGAAGGGTGGCGACAAGCGCCGCCTCGGCGCGGTCCGGCTGGCGCTGGCCGCCATCAAGCAGCGCGAGGTGGACGAGCGCATCGAACTCGACGACAGCCAGGTGCTGGCGGTGCTGGACAAGATGGTGAAGCAGCGCCGGGACTCCATCGAGCAGTACCAGAAGGCGGGCCGGGACGAACTGGCGGAGCAGGAGCAGTACGAGATCGGGGTGCTGCAGGAGTATCTGCCCGAGGCCCTGGGCGAGGAGGAGATCGCCGCCCTGGTCGAAGAGGCGATCGGCGAGAGCGGCGCCTCGACCATGCGGGACATGGGCAGGGTGATGGGGCTGCTGAAGCCGAAGCTGCAGGGGCGCGCCGACATGGGCGCGGTGAGCGCCCTGGTCCGGAAGCGGCTGGGCAGCTGAACCCCTCCCGTCAGTCGATCGCAGCCCCGTGACAGCCAGAAGCCCCGGCCGGCAGGTGACGGGGCTTCGTCGTCTCTGCAGCAGCCGGAACCCCTGACCGGGTGCCGGAGTCCCCCGGACCACGCCCCCCCGGTCCGACCCGCCGCCCGTTACCACGACAGCCACCGGGGCACCAACGGACAGATGGCCGGACGCATTCCCACCCAGTTCATCGATCAGCTCCTCGACCGGGTCGACATCGTCGACCTGATCAACAGCCGGATCCCGCTGAAGAAGGCGGGCAAGGACTACCAGGCCTGCTGCCCGTTCCACGACGAGAAGACCCCCTCCTTCACCGTCAGCCGGGAGAAGCAGTTCTACCACTGCTTCGGCTGCGGCGCCCACGGTACCGCCATCGGTTTCCTGATGGAGTACGACAACCTGGGATTCGTCGAGGCGGTGGAGGAACTGGCCGCGCGGCAGGGGCTGGAGGTACCGCGGGAGGGCGGCGACAGTGGACCCGATCTACGCCCCCTGTACGGGATCCTGGAACAGGCGGCGCAGTTCTACCGCCAGGCCCTGCGTGACGACCCGGCGGCGAGCCGGGCGGTCGACTACCTGAAGCGGCGCGGACTGAGCGGCGAAATCGCCGCCCGCTTCGGCATCGGCTTCGCGCCGCCGGGCAACCGGCTGATGCAGCGGCTGGGCAGCGACCCCGAGGCACTGCAGCGGCTGTGGGTGACGGGGATGCTGAGCGAGGCGGAGGACGGCCGCCGCTACGACCGCTTCCGCGAACGCATCATGTTTCCGATCCGCAACCACCGTGGTCAGGTGATCGGCTTCGGCGGCCGGCTGCTGGGGGACGGCAAACCCAAATACCTGAACTCGCCGGAGACCCCCCTGTTCCACAAGGGCCGGGAGCTGTACGGCCTGTACGAGGCGCGCAAGGCGGTGCGCCGGCTCGAGCGGCTGCTGGTGGTGGAGGGCTACATGGACGTGGTGGCACTGGCCCAGTTCGGCATCGACGACTGCGTCGCCACCCTGGGCACTGCCACCACCCCCGAACACATGGAGCGGCTGTTCCGTACCGTCCCGGAGCTGGTGTTCTGTTTCGATGGCGACCGCGCCGGACGCGAGGCCGGCTGGAAGGCGCTGGAGACCGCCCTGCCGGCGATGAAGGACGGACGCGAGGTGCGGTTCCTGTTCCTGCCCGAAGGGGAGGATCCGGACAGCCTGGTACGCAGGGAGGGGGCGGATGCGTTCCGGCAGCGACTGGACGACGCCACCCCCCTCGCCCGCTTCCTGTTCGAACGGCTCGGCGCCGAAGTGGACATGGAGAGCGAGAGCGGACGCGCCCGGCTGGTGGAACTGGCCAGACCGCTGCTGCAGAGGCTGCCGGCCGGCGTCTTCAGACAGCTGATGTTCCAGCGGCTGAATGAACTGGTCGGGGTCGACGTGGTCGAACAGGGCAGGACAGGGACGACCCGGCCGGGACGCCGGCGGCTCCCGGCGGGCAGCTCTCTCGGAACCATGCCACCGGTCCGGCGGGCGATCGCCCTGCTGATCACCAATCCGCACTTCGCCAGCCGTGACCCCCTGCCCTCCGGCTGGGAGAAATCACCGCGGCCGGGTATCGGGCTGTTGCAGGAACTCCTTGATTTACTGCGATCTCAACCTAATCTTACAACAGCCTCCCTGCTGGAACGCTGGCGTGAGCGGGACGAGGGACGACACCTGGGCCGGCTGGCCGCCACCCCGCTGCCGCTGGCAGCGGAACAGCTGGAACAGGAGTTCCACGACACCCTGGAGGCGCTGGCCCGCGAGGCGGTGGACGAGGAGTGGGAGGCACTCACCAGGAAGGCCCGGCAGGGGCTCAGTGAGGCGGAGAAGAGCCGGCTGAACCAGCTGCTCCGGGAAAAGGCGGAACGGGACCGTCAGTCCCAGTCGGAGAACGATGGGTAGTGGAAAAATACCACTGGCCATGCTATGCTATCGAGTTCAGTTTTCAAATATTTTGCGCGCCACATCTAGGGTAGTCCATGGACCAGCAACAGCAGCAATCCCAGCTCAAGCAACTGATCGCGAAGGGAAAGGAACAGGGTTTCCTGACCTATGCTGAGGTCAACGACCACCTGCCCAGCGGTATCGTAGAGCCGGAGCAGATCGAGGACATCATCCGCATGATCAACGACATGGGGATCCAGGTGTTCGAGAATGCCCCGGACGTGGACGACACGGTGATCACCGACACCGCCGTGACCACCGACGAGGACGTGGCGGAGGCTGCCGCCGCGGCACTGGCCAGCGTCGACAGCGAATTCGGCCGCACCACCGACCCGGTTCGCATGTACATGCGTGAAATGGGCACCGTGGAGCTGCTCACCCGCGAGGGCGAACTGAAGATCGCCAAGCGGATCGAGGAGGGACAGAACCAGGTACTGGCCGCCCTCGCCACCTACCCCGATTCGGTGGCCCGGGTGCTGGAGATGTTCGACCGGGTCGAGGCCGAGGAACTGCGCCTGACCGACGTAATCAACGGCTTCGTCGACCCCAACGAGCCGGACGAGATCCCGCGCCCGCCGTCGGCCGCCAAGATCGCTGCCGACAAGGCGGAGAAGGCCGAGAAGGCAGCCCGCGGCGAAGAGGTGGAAGAGGAGGAGGCCGAGGTCGACACCGGCCCGGATCCGGAAGAGGCTGCCGCCCGGGTGGCCCAGCTGCGCAAGTATTACAAGACCCTGGTCAACAACCTGGCGAAGTACGGACGCGACCACAGCCGCACCAACAAGAGCATGGAGAGGGTGACCGGGGTGTTCCTCGAGTTCAAGTACCTTCCCGCCGTGTTCAACGAGCTGGTGGAGAACCTGCGCAAGGCGATCAGCTTCATCCGCAACCAGGAGCGCGCCATCATGGACCTGTGCGTGGGCGACGCCCGCATGCCGCGCAAGGAGTTCATCACCTCGTTCCCCGACAACGAGACCAACCTGGACTGGATCGACCAGCAGATCGAGGCGGGCAAGGGCTATTCCAGGGCCCTCGAGGGCGTCCGTGAGGACGTGTTGCGGGCACAGAGGAAACTGCTGGAGCTGGAGAAGCATGCCCAGCTCACCATCAGCGAGATCAAGGAGATCAACCGCCGCATGTCCATCGGCGAGGCCAAGGCCCGCCGCGCCAAGAAGGAGATGGTGGAGGCCAACCTGCGCCTGGTGATCTCCATCGCCAAGAAGTACACCAACCGCGGTCTGCAGTTCCTGGATCTGATCCAGGAGGGCAACATCGGCCTGATGAAGGCGGTGGACAAGTTCGAGTACCGCCGCGGCTACAAGTTCTCGACCTACGCCACCTGGTGGATCCGCCAGGCCATCACCCGCTCCATCGCCGACCAGGCCCGGACCATCCGCATCCCGGTGCACATGATCGAGACCATCAACAAGCTCAACCGCATCTCCCGCCAGATGCTGCAGGAGATGGGCCGTGAGGCGACCCCGGAGGAGCTGTCCCAGCGCATGGACATGCCCGAGGACAAGGTGCGCAAGGTATTGAAGATCGCCAAGGAGCCGATCTCCATGGAGACCCCCATCGGCGACGACGAGGATTCCCACCTGGGCGACTTCATCGAGGACGCCGGCGTGGTCTCGCCGATCGACTCGGCCACCGTCGAGGGGCTGCGGGAGGCGACCCAGGACATGCTGGCCGGCCTCACCTCGCGCGAGGCCAAGGTGCTGCGCATGCGCTTCGGCATCGACATGAACACCGACCACACCCTGGAAGAGGTGGGCAAGCAGTTCGACGTCACCCGCGA
>DRKP01000034.1 GCA_011051715.1 Sedimenticola thiotaurini
AGCAGGGCCAGGGCGGCCCACAGGGTGGCGGCCGCCAGGGTGGTGACAAGTACCGTGTGGGTCAGGTCGCGCTGGGACTCCCAGCCGATGCCGGGCAGCAACAGCAGGGAGAGGGCCGCCAGCGCCGCCTGGTCCCGGCCCAGTCCGGCGTGACGCGCCACGAACCAGCTGCAGGCATAGAGACCGAACAGCAGCAGATTCTTCAGCAGACTCAGAGCCACCACCCCCTCCCCGAACAGCCGCAGCAGCGGGATCTGCAGCCAGGTGTAGAGCGGAGGATCGGGGCTGTAGCCGAGCTGCAGCCGCTGACCGAGGATCAGCTGCTCCGCCTCGTCCATCTCGTAGCCACCACCGAGGACGACGCGCAACAGCCACTGCAGCAGGAAGTAGCCGGCCAGCAGCAGGAGCAGGCCGCGGGGATTGGGGTAGCGCCGGAACAGCCGTGCGATCATTCTCCCCCTCCCTCTTCCCCCTCCGGCAGCATCCGGCCGCCGTGGCGGTGCAGCCAGCGCAGCAGCAGACCGGCGGCGAGCAGCAGCACCAGTCCGAGCAGCAGATACTGCAGCATCAGGGCGCGATCACTCTGCACCAGGCCGGCACCGATCAGGGCCACCGGGACCGCCTCCGGCAGGAAACCGATCAGGCTGCCGATCAGGAAGTCGCGGGTCCGGACGGCGGTCAGGCCGAGCAGGAGATTGATGAAGAAGCTGCTCAGCGGAAGCTGGCGGATCAGCAGCACCGGCACGATCCCCTGGGACGCCAGCAGACCGCTGAAGCGGCGCAGGCCGGGCCAGCGGTCCAGGCCCGCCTCGTGGCCGCTCCAGCGCGCCAGCAGGAAGGTCAGCCAGGCGCCCAGCAGGGTACCCGACAGGCTGGCCAGCAGGCCGGTCACCACCCCGAACAGTGCAGCCGCCACCCCGGTCATCAGCAGCCGGGGAACACCCACCCCGGTCAGTCCGGCACTGGCGAGGGCGAACAGCAGCGGTCCATACCAGCCGAGCGCGGCGGTACCGCGCCCCAGCGCCTCCACCCAGCCGGGCAGATCCTGGTACGGCAGCAGGTAGAGCAGCCAGGCACCCAGCCCCAGCAGCAGTCCCAGCAGCAGCCGGCCCAGCCAGCGGTGGCGCCGGTGGGCCGGGCCGGCGGTCACTCCGGTCTGGCGGGACGACCCAGAGGACATTTCCGCGGCTGGAAGTGGAGATACACCTCCCGGCCGGTCTCCACCGATTCATAGATGGCGTTGATCAGTTCCAGGCTCTTGCGCGCCTCCAGACCGTCCACCAGATGCCGCTTCTCATGCTCGATGCAGTCGACCACGTGCTCGTAATAGGCCTGGTGGCCAAAGCCGTAGACGTTGGGCGGATTGACCGAATACTTCTCCAGCACCTCGTCGTCGCCCGCCTGCTTCTCCTCGAAGGCCCAGGTCTGCATCTCGTTGACGGCGAAGCCTCCGATCACCACGGTACCGTGCTCACCGAGCACCGAGATGGAGCCCTCCAGGTTGATCGGCCGGGCCGCCGTGGTGGCCTCGATGATCCCCAGCGCGCCGTTGCGGAACTTGAGGGTGACGATGATGGTGTCCTCCGCCTCGATGTCGGCCAGGGCGGTGGTGGCCTTGGCGAACACGCTCTCCACGTCGCCGATCATCCACTGCAGCATGTCCACGTGGTGGCTGGCCTGGTTGGTGAGGACCCCCCCGTCCATGGCCCAGGTACCGCGCCAGGCATCCTGGTCGTAGTAGTGCTGGTGACGGCACCAGCGCACCCGTACGGTACCGAGCACGAAGCGGCCGAAGCGGCCCTGTTCCACCGCCTCGCGCAGCTTCATCACCGGCACGTTGAAACGGTTCTGCTTGACCACGAACAGGCGGCAGCCGTTCTCGTCGCAGGCCTGGATCATGGCATCGGCATCGTCCAGGGTCAGGGCCATGGGCTTCTCCACCATGATGTCCCTGCCGTGGCGCGCCAGGTTGATCACATGCTCCGCATGCAGGCCGGTCGGGGTCAGCACCACCACCATGTCGATGCTCTCCCGTTCCATCATGCGGTCCATGTCGGTGTAGAACGGCACGTCGAAACGCTCGCCCACCGCACGTGCCTTCTCCTCCACCAGGTCACAGACGGCAGCCAGGCGCATGCCCTGGATCTGGCCGTCCCCCAGCAGCTCGGAATGGCGTTTGGCGATACGCCCGCAACCGACCAGCGCGACATTCAACATAGACTCTGTTTCCCGTGTTTGCTTGATTGATGGGTGGCCCCGATGCCGCTGTCTCAGCGCCGACCAGGGTCGTCCGTCTCCCCGCCGATGCGCTCCTCCACCTCGAACGGGACCATGCGCGACTTCATCCAGCGCACCGCCAGCAGGTCGTGGAAGGAGGCGAACAGCCGGTTCCAGACGCCGTAGTGGGCGCTGCCGTAGAGGCGCGGATTGTTGGCCACCGGGATCTCGATGACGCTGTAGCCCTCGATCTTGAACAGGGTCGGCAGGAAGCGGTGCATGCCGCGGAAATACTTCAGGTTGCCGATGCACTCGCGGCGGAACGCGCGGTAGGTGCAGCCGGCGTCGCTGATCTCCTCGCCGGAGAGGGCATTGCGCACCCAGTTGGCGATGCGGGAGGAGGCGATGCGGATGATGTGGTCGCCCTCGCCGCGGGACTCCACCCGGCTGCCGCAGACGCAGTCGGCCTGTTTCAGCCCGTCGATGAACCGGGGCAGGTCCTCCGGGTCGTTCTGCAGGTCCGCGTCCATGGTGACGATATAGCGGCCACGGGCCAGCTGCATGCCGGCCCAGCTGGCCGCCGACTCACCCCGGTTCTCGCGCAGGCGCTGGCCACGCACCCGCGGATTCCGCTGCGCCAGCTCCTGCAGCACCTCCCAGGAGCGGTCGCTGCTGCGGTCATCGGTGATCACCACCTCGTACTCGACCTCCAGCGGTGACAGCACCCGGTCGATGGCCTCGACCAGCGGCGGCAGGTTGCCCTCCTCGTTGTGACAGGGAACGACGATACTGAACTCGGGACCGGTCACGGCGGCTCAGCCCAGGCAGGAGGCGACGGCGTCGCACACCCGGTCCACGTCCTCCAGCGCCATCTGGCCATGGATCGGCAGGGAGAGGATCTCGTCCACCCAGCGCTCGGTATTGGGGAGAGAGGGCAGGTCGTCATAGAGAGCGGTGATCGCCGGCTGCTGGTGATTGGCCACCGGGTAGTGGATACCGGTGGCGATCCCCTGCCGCTTCAGGCAGTCGGCCAGGGCGTCCCGCTCCGGTGTCCGGATCACATACATGTGGTACACCGGCTCGGCCCAGGGGCGCTCCATGGGGGTCTCCACCAGGCCGGCCAGGCGCTCCGAGTAGCGTGCCGCGACCCGGCGCCGATGGGCGTTGAGCCGGTCCAGGTGGCGCAGGGCGACGCGCCCGACCGCCGCCTGGATCTCGTTGAAACGCAGGTTGTAGCCGACCCTCTCATGGGTGAACTTGCTCTTGCGGCCATGGTTGCGCAGCATCCGCACCCCCTCCGCCAGGCGGTCGTCATCGGTGCAGATGCAGCCGCCGTCCCCCAGCACGGTCAGGTTCTTGGAGGGGTAGAAGGAGAAGCCGCCGGCGAGGCCGATGGAGCCGACCCGCTGATCGTCGTAGCGGGCGCCCTGGGCCTGGGCGCAGTCCTCGATCACCCACAGGCCGTGGCGCTCCGCCTCACGCTGGATCGCCCCCATGTAGGCGGGGTGGCCGTACAGGTGCACCGGCATGATGCCGACGGTACGGGGACCCACGGCGGCGGTGAGCTGCTCCGGATCCAGGCAGTAGCTGTCGTCCACGTCGACGAACACCGGTCGGGCACCGCAATGGATGATGGGCTCGACGGTGGGGAAGGCGGTGTGGGAGGGGACGATCACCTCGTCGCCCTCACCCAGCTCCATCACCTGCAGCAGCAGCAGCATGGCGGCGGTCCAGGAGGAGGAGAGGACCGCATGACGGGTACCGGTGAATTCCGCCAGCTCCTCCTCGAAGGCACGACACTCGGGGCCGAGGATGTACTGGCCGGAGTTCAGGGCACGCGCCCCCGCCTCACGGATCTCGTCGTTGAGGAAGACTTTGGAGAGTGGAATCTGGACCATGGAACGGAGCC